>JAISAI010000119.1 GCA_031266795.1 Eubacteriales Family XIII. Incertae Sedis bacterium | reverse complement strand
ACCGATACGATGTTGCCATCACCGGATTTTGAGTCCGGCGCGTCTGCCAATTCCGCCACGCCGGCTTGGGTCGGCGAGATATATATTAGCATAGCCAAAAGGCGTTTACAAGAAAAAATATGGGCCGGGGACGCTTTTTTCTTTTATCGGAGCGCTTTTTCCTGTATAATACAAGAATGTACGAGGCGGCTTTCGGCCGTATGTTTTTGAGGAGAAAAGGAGAAACGGGTTATGTTAGGTGGTCAGGGTGGTTCGATTATCATACTTATACTGATTTTCGCTGTGATGTATTTTGTGATGATAAGGCCTCAGCGCAAGAAGCAGAAACAGGTTGAGGAGATGCGCGCCGGCGTCAAGGCTGGGGACAGGATCACCACGATCGGTGGACTCAGAGGAAAAGTGGTGCGCGTGACGGACGACGTTATAATGATAGACGTCGGTCCCGACAAGGTCAGGATGGAGTTCATGAAGTGGGCGGTATCCAAGGTCGAGGACAAGGGCGCGCCTATGGGCGCCGCCGATAAGTCGGGAAAAGCGGAGGCCGAGGCAAAAGAAGAGCCGGCTGAGGAAGAGGCCGAAGCGCCCAAGACAGTCAAGAAGCCGAAGCGTCTCGGATTCAAGGCGCCGGAGCCGGACGCGGAGGAAGAGGGCGGCAAGGAAGCGGAAGAATAGTATCCGCTCAAAGGCGTGATAGCTTAGTATTCGCCGAAAACTGTTCTCTCGGGAACGGTTTTCGCAAATTATAGATAGTTGGTAGGTGTGTTTTAGGAGCGTGTAATGGGTAAGAAAGTAGTAGCGGTAGCGGTCACGGCGCTGATTGTGGTCATATGGGCGGCCACTCTGTACGGAGTAGGCCCGATCGGCCCCATATCCAAGGACATCAAGCTCGGCCTTGACATCAAGGGCGGCGTATATGTCGTGATGGAGGCGCAGACGGACGAGTCCGATCCACAGGCGCTTGAGCGGCTCATGCAGCAGACGCAGTCGGTCATAGAGAACCGCGTCAACGAGATGGGGCTGTCCGAGCCCATCGTCACGATAGAGGGCGACAACCGCATAAGGGTGGAATTGCCCGGGGCTGAGGACGCGGACGAGGCTATCGAAACTATCGGCAAGACGGCGCAGCTGCGTTTCCTGCTTGCGGACGGCTCAGACGCGCTTTCCGGCGCCGACATCGAGGATTCGGGCGTCGACAGGGCGCAAAACTCGGCCCGCTACGTGGTCACGCTCGAGTTCAGCGCCGCGGGGCAGCAGAAGTTCCTCGAGGCGACTACGACGGCGTACAACAGGACGCTCCCGGCGGAGAGCGTGATGCAGCCGATAACGGACGCTGAGCCTTCAGGATCTGCGATAGAGACGACCCCTGACGCGATTGCCGAAACCGCTACGCCGGCCGCCGCCGAGACGACCTCGGATACAGCCGCGGAAGCGCCGGCTGACGACGCCTCCGCAGAAACTGCGACAGACGCGGCTACCGAAACCACATCCGATGCGGCCGCCGAAACGTCGCCTGACGCGATCGCCGCGACTGACGACAGCAATGTCCTCAGATACCGGGATCAAGCCGGCAACATACTCACAAACCCAAACGGTTTCGCGATCAATAACGATCAGATCATCATCGTGCTCGACAACGAGATCATCTCGGCGCCGAGCGTGAACAGCGGCCCCATCGACAGCCGCAGCGCCATTATCGAGGAATTCACGATGCAGGAGGCCACGGATCTCTCCATGCTCATCAGGGGCGGCGCGCTGCCCGTGGAGCTGAAAGACGTCGAGAGCTCGGCGATAGGCGCGAGCATCGGCATGGGCGCGCTCGAGGACAGCGTCAAGGGCGGTATTATCGGCATCATCCTCGTGCTTGTATTCATGTTCGTCATGTACCGGATATTCGGGCTTGCGGCCAACCTTGCGCTGCTGCTGTACATACCCCTCGTGCTGTGGTGGCTCGTCGTGAGCAAGGCGGTGCTCACGCTGCCGGGCATCGCTGGTATAGTGCTGTCCATCGGCATGGCCGTCGACGCGAACGTCATCATCATCTCAAGGATAAGGGAAGAGGTAGGCAACGGCAAGACGATACGCGTGGCCCAGCGCGACGGCATGAAGAAAGCCCTGTCCGCCGTGCTCGACTCGCAGATCACGACGATCATCGCGGCCCTCGTACTGTACCAACTCGGCACGGGGCCGGTCAGGGGCTTTGCTTTCACGCTCGCGAGCGGCATAGTTATCGGGCTCGTCACGGCTATATTCGTGGCGAACATCTACACGCAGAACTTCATCGAGTCGCCGCTGCTGAAGAAGCCGTTCCTGCTCGGCATCAAAGAGGGCGAAGCGGACAGCCACACGCGGTTCCATTTCAATTACATCAAGCACCGGAAAAAGTTCTACATCGCTACGTTGGTTATACTCGTCGTGGGTATTGGCATGGGCTTCTATCACGGCCACAACAACGGCAACGTGTTTGGCAACATCGGCATAGACTTCTCGGGCGGCACGAGGCTGCAGATCGATATGGAGAAGGCGGTTCCGGACAGCAGCATCAACGAGACGCTCGTGGCGAACGGCATAGACGACGCGGAGATCGTGCGTTACACGCCGCAGGGCGGCGACAGCGACGACGGCGTCATCATCAAGACGACGAAGTCCCTCAACGCGGATGAGCGACAGGAGTTCCTCGACAACTTCCTGAGCGAATACGGCCTCACGGACGAGAATGTGGACTTCTTTGAACAGTTCGGGCCGTCGATAGGGCGCATGCTGACGGACAAGGCGATCCAGGCCGTGCTGTGGGCGTCGCTGTTCATGCTTATATACATCAGCTTCCGCTTCAAGTGGAGGTACGGCGTGGCGTCCATCATCGCGGTATTCCACGACGTCGCGATACTGTTCGCCATGTACGGCCTGTTCAACATCACGATCAACAACCCGTTCATCGCGGCTGTGCTGACGGTCGTCGGCTATTCGATCAATGACACGATCGTCATATTCGACCGTATCAGGGAGAACTTCGGCCTGCTGAGCGGCCGGGTACCGCTCACGGAGCTGCTCGATACGAGCATCAACCAGACGCTCGTCAGGAGCCTTATGACGGGCATGTCCACGATACTCGCCATCATCCCACTCATCATATTCGGCGGGGATACGATACGCGAGTTCGTCGTGCCGCTGCTCATCGGTATCGTCGCGGGCGCGTGCTCATCAATATTCATCGCGAGCCCGATCTACTATGAGCTCACGAAGATAGGCGGCGGGGGCGAGGGCGTGGCCGGCTACAGGCGCAGCCGCAGCAAGTACGAAGAGAGCGTCGCGAAAGCCAAGGCAGGCAAGAAAGCCAGGAAACAGGCCGAAGAGAACGAATTGCCCGCGCCGGACGCGAAGCAAAAGCCGTCCGATGCCACAGGCAGCGGGAAGAACGGCGGCAAGGGCGGCGGAGACAAGCCTACGGGCGGCGGTGGCGGCGGGAAAGGCCAGGGCAAGAAGAGCAGGAAAAAACGCAAGTCGTCGCGCACGGGCGGAGCCGTCGTGTGACGGCCGCCGCGTCGCGGTATATCGGTATGAGGCGTAGATGGTAGATCTGGAGGTATTTTTAGGCGAACTGCTCAGTATCAATCCGAATATTGACATAGGATTGATCGAGAGGGCGTATAACAAGGCGGAGCAGATGCACGAGGGGCAGCTGCGAAAGTCGGGCGAGCCTTACCTCATCCACCCGGTCGAAGTCGCGAAGATACTCGCCGACCTCGGCATGGACGAGCGCACCATCGTCGCCGGCCTGCTGCACGACTCCGTCGAGGACACGCCTTACAGCATCGAGGACGTCGAGCGCGATTTCGGCGAGGACGTGGCCCTGCTCGTCGGCGGCGTCACGAAGCTCGGCAGCCTCAGCATAGGCGGCCGGGAGGAGCGCCAGGCGGAAAATCTGCGCAAGATGTTCCTCGCGATGTCGAAGGACATACGCGTGCTCATCATCAAGCTCGCCGACCGCCTGCACAATCTCCGCACGATCAATTACATGAACAAGGCGCAGATCGCCGAGAAATGCCGCGAGACGCTCGAGATATACGCGCCGCTCGCGAGTAGGCTCGGCATATACACGATCAAGTTCGAGCTCGAGGACATAGCGCTGAAGTACCTCGATCCCGAGAGCTATTACGAACTCGTCGGCCTCGTCAAGGAGAAAAAGGACGAGCGGCGGGCTGATATTGACAAGACGACCGACGACATAAAGGCCGCTCTTGACGAGCTCGAAATAGCGTACGAGATCAGCGGCCGGTCGAAGCATTTTTACAGCATCTACACGAAGATGAAGTTCCAGAACAAGTCGCTCGACGAGATATTCGATCTGACGGCCGTCAGGATCATCGTGGATACCGTCAAGGACTGCTACTCCGTACTCGGCACGGTGCACACGCTGTGGAAGCCCATACCCGGCCGCTTCAAGGACTACATCGCCATGCCGAAGCCGAACCGCTACCAGTCGATACACACGACGGTGCTTGACGAAAAGGGCCAGCCCTTCGAGATACAGATCAGGACATGGGCCATGCACCGGATAGCCGAGTACGGCATAGCGGCGCACTGGAAGTACAAGGAGGGCGTGTCGGGCGACCAGGAGGAGGTCAAGCTCGCGTGGCTCAGGCAGACCTTAGAGTGGAACAAGGACATGAACGACCCGCGGGAGTTCATGGAGGCCCTGCGCATGGATCTGTTCGCGAGCCAGGTGTTCGTGTTCACGCCGAAGGGCGAGGTCGTGGAGCTGCCGGCCGGCTCAACGCCGCTCGACTTCGCGTTCAAGATACATACGGACATAGGCATAAAGTGCGTAGGCGCGAAGGTGAACGCGAAGATGGCCCCCATAGACCGGCGGCTCGACAACGGGGAGATAGTCGAGATCATTACCTCAAATAATTCCTCCGGGCCGAGCATAGACTGGCTGCAGATAGCGAAGAGCAGCGCCGCGCGTTCGAAGATCAGGTCGTGGCTGAAGAAGCAGGACCGCTCGCAGAATAGAGAGCGCGGCAAGGATCTGCTCGAAAAACAGGCGAAGCGAAGAGGCCTTGACCCGCGCGACTTCATAAGGGGCTCGTGGCTCATGAAGATCGCCAAGTCGATGAAGTTCGCGTCCACGGACGAGCTGTTCACGTCGATAAGCTACGGCGGCGTGCTTGTCAGCAAGGTGCTGACGGCGCTTCAGGAGTATTACGACGCGGAGAAGTCCGTTCAAGGCTCGGACAAGGATACCGAGCTTCTCGCAAAAGCGGAGAAGCCGCGCCGGCGCTCGTTCGTGTCGGACGGGGCCGTCAGCATAGAGGGCGTTGAGAACCCGCTCGTGCACCTCGCGCGCTGTTGCAGCCCTCTGCCCGGGGACGAGATCATCGGGTTTGTGACGAAGGGCAACGGCGTGTCCGTGCATCGCCGGAACTGCCCGAACATCGTGAATGTGAAAGAGGCCGACAAGGGCCGCCTGCTCGAGGTGGAGTGGAACGAACAGGGCTCGCGCGGCGCCTATGACGCGGATTTCTCCATCATAGCGGAGGACAGGAAAGGGCTGTTTTCGGACATATCGCACAAATGCGCGGATATGGACGTGAACATCACGGGCGCAAAGCTCACGACCGACCCGGACGGGACGGCGCACATCATGCTCACGCTGTCCATCTCGGGCAAGCAGCAGATGGAAAAAGTCCTGCGCTCGCTCAGGCAGATAGAGAGCGTTACGGAGGTGTACCGGAATTAGCGCGTCATGAAAGGCAAGGTGGAGAGAGGTTGATATATTATAGAAAGGTTGCTCTATGCGGATAAAAACATTTGAACTCGGTTCGCTCGGGACAAACTGCTACTTGGTTTGGGACGAGGGCTCGAAGGAGGCCTTCATCGTCGATCCGGCGGATTTCACGGACGGGATGCGCGCCGTCATATCGGACGAGGGGCTGCTGCTCAGGTACGTCATACTCACGCACGGGCACGGCGACCACGTGGGCGGCGTGAGCGCGATGCTCGCGGCCTATCCGGGCGCGGAGCTTGCGGCGGGCAGGGACGAAGCGCCCATCCTCGGCGACCCCGGATACAATTTTACGGAATACATCACGGGCCGAATAGAGACGTTCAAGCCTGACGTCCTGCTCTCGGACGGCGACGAGCTGACCGTCGGGAATATGACGCTGAGGGTCATGGCCACGCCGGGGCACACGATAGGCGGCATATCCGTACTCGTACCCGGCGCCGTATTCTCCGGCGATACGCTCTTCCGCGCGTCCATAGGGAGGACGGACTTGCCGACGGGCGACTTCGGCGCGCTCGAACGCTCGATCAGGGAGAAGCTGTATACGCTGCCGGACGACACGGAGGTATACCCCGGCCACATGGAAACTACGACTATCGGGTACGAAAAGCGGTATAATGGTTTTGTGAGGGCAAATTGATGGTGATACAAGCGCCGAAAGGCACGAAAGACATACTGCCGGCCGACTCCGCGAAGTGGCGCCGGCTCGAGAAACGTTTTGCGGAAGAGTGCCGCAAGGCCGGGTTCACGGAGATAAGGACGCCCGTGTTCGAGTACACGGAGCTGTTCGCGCGCGGCATAGGCGATACGTCCGACGTTGTGGGCAAGCAGATGTACACATTCGAGGATCTCGGCGGCCGCAGCGTCACCCTGCGTCCGGAGGGGACGGCAGGGGTCGCGCGCGCGTTCATAGAGAACAAGCTGTACGCGGGCGTACAGCCGACGAAACTGTGGTACGGCATATCGTGCTTCCGTTACGAGAAGCCGCAGGCGGGCAGGCTGCGCGAGTTCCATCAGTTCGGCGTCGAGATATTCGGGTCGCGCGATATGGCGGCCGACGCGGAGGTCATAGGCCTGGCCCACTCGTTTCTCGGCGGCCTCGGGCTCTCCGGCCTCGGGCTGCGCGTCAACAGCATAGGCTGCCCCGCGTGCCGGCCGGCGTACCGCGAGGCGCTGAGGGCCTTTCTCGCGCCGCGTTACGATGAGCTGTGCGACACGTGCAAAACGCGCTACGAGAAGAACCCGCTGCGCATACTCGACTGCAAGTCGCCCGTCTGCGGGGAGATCGTGAAAGGCGCGCCCGTCATGATGGACTACCTGTGCGACGAGTGCCGGGGCGCGTTTGACTCGCTCAAAGCGAATCTGGCCGCGCGCGGCATAGCCTACGAGGTGGACACGGGCATCGTGCGCGGGCTCGACTACTACACGAAGACGGCGTTCGAGTTCGTGACGGATATGATAGGCGCGCAGGGGACGGTCTGCGGCGGCGGGCGCTACGACCGGCTCATAGAGGAGCTCGGCGGGCCTGACATCCCGGGCGTCGGCTTCGGCCTCGGCATAGAGAGGCTGCTCCTGCTGCTCGAAAAGTCGGGGGCGCCGCAGCCCGAGGCGGGCGCGCCGGACGTCTTCGTCGTGTACGTCGGCGAGGAAGCGAAGCTCAGGGCGCAGTCCGTCGTCACGGAGCTGCGCGCCGGCGGCGTGGCCGCGGACATGGATACGGCCGCGCGCGGCGTGAAAGGGCAGTTCAAGCACGCGGACAGGGTGGGCGCGCGCTACGCGCTCACGATAGGCGACACGGAGCTCGCGTCCGGCGCCGCGCCGCTCAAAGACATGACGAGCGGGGAGGAGCGCGAGGCGCCGCTCGAAGGCCTCGCATCGTTTTGCCTGGGAAACACTGATTAATTCTGTTCGCCAGATGAGCCGATGGATTTTTCGCTTGACACAGGCAAAAAACGCAGGGATACTGGTGGTATCACGAGGCTTTTTGCCGAAGTCAGGCGGAAAATCGGCGGCTCAGATGGTGGACTTGAATTAATCAGTGTTTCCCTGAGCAATTTGGATGTTGGAGCATGATAAAATGATAAATAATAAGAGGAGTGAGGAATTTTCACGCGCCGGCGGAGAAAGACCGGAGGAAGAAAAGAGACAAACCATGTCAGGACTGATTAAGCGCAATATGTACTGCGGCAAGCCGAGGCTGTCGGACGAGGGCAAGAACGTCCGGCTCAACGGGTGGGTGCAGCGCAGCCGCCGGCTCGGAGGGCTGATATTCTGCGACCTTCGCGACAAGACGGGCATAGTGCAGATCGTATTCGACGAGGAGCTGCCGATCGACGTGTTCGCCTCGGCCGAGGCCCTGAGGAACGAATACGTCGTCGGGGTCGAGGGCGTCTGCCGCGAGCGCGAGTCGAAAAACCCTGAGCTCGCGACCGGCGACGTCGAGATAAGGGCGGAACGCCTCGAAATCTACTCCGAGGCCGAGACGCCGCCGATCTACGTGAGGGACGACGACAACGTATCCGAGGATCTGCGCATGAAGTACCGCTACCTCGACCTCCGCAAGCCGCGCATGCAGCGCAACCTGACGTTCCGCCACGAGGTGTGCCGCGCGACGCGCGCGTACTTCTCGGACAACGGCTTCGTGGAGGTCGAGACGCCGATGCTCATCAGGCCGACGCCCGAGGGCGCGCGCGACTACCTCGTGCCGAGCCGCGTGAACAACGGCAGCTTCTACGCCTTGCCGCAGTCGCCGCAGATGTACAAGCAGCTCCTCATGGCGTCCGGCACGGATCGCTACTTCCAGATCGCGCGCTGTTTCCGCGACGAGGACCTGCGCGCGGACAGGCAGCCCGAGTTCACGCAGATAGACCTCGAGATGTCGTTTGTGAACGTGGACTCGGTCGTCTCGGTGCAGGAGGGCTACATCAAATTCCTGCTGAAGGAGACCCTCGATATTGAGGTAATGACACCGTTCCCGCGTCTGACCTACGATGAAGCCATGTCCCGCTTCGGCAGCGACAAGCCCGACACGCGCTTCGGCCTTGAGCTCGTCGACGTCAGCCCCATCGCGCGGGGCTGCGGCTTCGCCGTCTTTTCGGACGCGGTAGCGGCCGGCGGCGCCGTGCGCGGCATATGCGTCCCCGGCGGCGCGGACGCGTACAGCCGCAAGGACATAGACCGGCTGACGGACGCCGTGAAAGATTACGGCGCGCGCGGCCTCGCATGGATCAAGCTCACGGAGGACGGCGTCTCGTCGCCGATAGCGAAGTTCTTCACGGACGGCGATATGGACGCCCTACTCGGCGCTTTCGAAGCGAAGAGCGGCGACCTCATCCTCATGGTCGCGGACAAGGGCAAGGCCGTCTTTGCGTCGCTCGACCGGCTGCGCGCCGCGGCCGCGCGCAAGCTCGGGCTCGTCGACGAGAGCCGCTTCGATTTCCTGTGGGTGACGGGCTTCCCGCTCTTCGAGAGGGACGATGACGGCGGGTACAAGGCCATGCACCACCCGTTCACGATGCCCGACCCGAGGGACATCGGCCGGCTCGAGAGCGACCCCGGCTCGGTTCACGCCCTCGCGTACGACCTCGTGCTGAACGGGACGGAGATCGGCGGCGGCTCGATAAGGATACACGACCGGGAGCTCCAAAACAGGATGTTCGCGGCCATAGGGCTGTCGGACGACGAGATAAAGAGCAAGTTCGGCTTTCTGCTCGAGGCCTTCCGCTACGGGGTGCCGCCGCACGGCGGGCTCGCCTACGGGCTCGACAGGCTCGTCATGCTGCTTCTCGGCGAGGACAGCATACGCGAGACGATGGCGTTCCCGAAAAACCAGGCGGCGGAGGATCCCGTGAGCGGCGCCCCCGGCGAAGCCACGCGCGAGCAGCTCGACGAATTGGGATTGGAGTTGTCCGGAACGTGACGGCGAACGGGCGCGCGCGCGGCGATTCGTTCGCCGCGTCAGGCGGAAATGGGGCGAGTCAGTGCAGGATCGGCGTGTTCGGCGGGACGTTCGACCCCGTGCACTTTGGCCACCTGAAGCTCGCGGAAGCGGCGCTCAGCGCGGCGTCGCTCGGCAAGCTGCTGTTCATGCCGACGCATATACAGCCGTTCAAACAGGATGAGCGCGTCTCTATAGGCGCGGACAGGGTGGCGATGCTCAGGCTCGCCGTAGCCGGCGAAGACAGGTTTGACGTCACGGACGTCGAGCTCGCGCGCGGCGGCGTGTCATACACGATAGATTCCCTGAGGAGCCTGCGGGATGGATACGGCGGCTTTGGCGGGGATGGTGAAACCGCGTGGTTCTTCGTCGTGGGCGCGGATATGTTCCTCAGCCTCGACAAGTGGCGCGAGCGGGACGGCCTCATGCGCGAGTTCGGATTTGTCGTCGGGCGGAGGCCCGGGTTCAGGGAAGATGAGCTCACGGAGAGGGCCGAACGCTTCAGGGCGGAGTACGGGACGGAGATCGTGTTCGCGGACGACGTGTGGATGGATGTTTCGTCCACGGATATACGGGGCAGGGTGTCGGCGGGCGAGAGCATACGCGGGCTTACGCCAGGTGCAGTGATCCGCTACATCGGCGATCGCGGCTTGTACGCGGGCGCCAAGGATGGCGAGGGCGGCGAGGAGGCGGCTGACGGCGCGAAACGCCCGAGGCTCCTCGCGAATACGGAGTCGGGCGGCGTGGACGACATCCGCGCGTTTATCCGCGCCATGGAGAATCCGCGCAGGTACGAACACACCATGCGCGTGGTCGATATGGCGAAAGGCCTCGCCCGGCGCTTCGGCGCCGACGAAGACAAGGCGGTGCTGGCTGCATTATTCCACGATATGTGCAAGGACTGCATGAAGCCCGGCAACGACCTCGCCCACGCGGGCGAGGCGGCCGACCTCATGCGGGAGTACGGCATAGACGACGAGGACATACTGAACGCGGTGCGCTACCATACGACGGGGCGCGCCCACATGAGCCGGCTCGAGCTCGTCATATTCCTCGCGGACACGCTCGAGCCGTCGAGGGACTACGAGGGGGTATCGAGGCTGCGCGACTTTGTATACGGCGACATCAGGACGGGGGCGCTCGAAGTGCTGAGGGAGCTGAACAAGTATCTCATAAAGAGCGGGGTCGAGCCCGCGAGGGACTCGCTCGAGGCGATAAGGTGGTTGGAAGGAGAAACGGGGCATATGCTTTCTGAAAAGACGGAAACAGACGGCGGTATCATCAGTGGGAAGATCATGAGAGGGAGCCCGGAGGGCGGCGCGGGGCATATCGCGGCCGACATCGGGCGCAGCGTCGGCGTCGCGCGCGATATAGCGGGGGCCATAGACGACAAGAAGGGCCGGGATATAGTCATCCTCGACATCAGCGGCCAGTCGTCGTTCGCCGACTGCTTCGTCAACGCCACGGCGTCGAACGCGCGCATGCTCAAGGCCATCGAGGATGGGGTCACGGACGTTCTGCAGACGCACGGCCTCGAGACGAAGGGCACGGAGGGCCGCCCCGAGTCGGGCTGGATACTCGTGGACGGCGGCGACGTGATAGTGAATCTCTTCCTCGAGGAGCAGAGGGCCACGTATCAGATAGAAAAAATATGGAATGACGCCCGGAGGGTGGATCGGTAAAGACCGGGTGGGAGAGGTGACGATGTATGCGGGACAGGAATAATGATGGGGTATACGACTTTAAGGCTATAGAGGAAAAATGGCGGACGCGTTGGCGCGAGTCCGGCGTGTTCAAGACGATCGAGGATCCGGGCAAGGAGAAATACTATCTGCTCGAAATGTTCCCGTATCCGTCCGGCAAGCTCCACATGGGCCACGTCCGGAATTATTCCATAGGGGACGTCGCGGCGCGTTTTTTGAAAATGAAAGGCTACAACGTCCTGCATCCGATGGGCTGGGACGCGTTCGGGCTGCCCGCCGAGAACGCGGCCATACAGAACGGCATACACCCGTATGTCTGGACGAAGGACAATATGGCGGAAATGCGTGCGCAGCTCGGCCCCCTCGGCCTGACCTACGACTGGGACAGGGAGCTTGCGACCTGCGATCCCGAATACTACCGGTGGACGCAGTGGATATTCATACAGTTTTTTAAGCGCGGGCTCGCGTACAAGAAGAAGAACCCCGTCAACTGGTGCCCGTCGTGCGAGACCGTGCTCGCGAACGAGCAGGTCGTCGACGGCGCGTGCGAGCGCTGCGGTAGGCCTGTCGGCAAGCGCGACCTCGACCAGTGGTACCTGCGCATAACGGACTACGCGCAGAGGCTGCTCGACGATTTGGACAGGCTCGGCGGCTGGCCCGAAAAGGTCAAGCTCATGCAGCGCAACTGGATAGGGCGCAGCACGGGCGCGGAGGTCGATTTCGAGATACAGGGTTTCGGGGAGAAGCTCCGCATATTCACGACGAGGCCCGACACGCTGTTCGGCGTCACGTACATGGTGCTCGCGCCCGAGCACCCCTACGTGAAGGAGCTCACGGACGGCACGGAGTACGAGGCGGGCGTCGCCGCGTTCACGGACAAGCTGCGGCGCCTCAGCGACATGGACCGAAATTCGACGACCTTAGAAAAGGAGGGGCTGTTCATCGGGCGCTACGCCGTCAACCCCATGAACGGCAGGGAAGTCCCGATATACATCGCGAACTACGTGCTCATGGACTACGGCACGGGCGCGATCATGGCCGTGCCCGCGCACGACGCGCGCGACTTCGACTTCGCCGTCAAGTACGGGCTCGACATCGTCCCCGTAGTCGACCCCGAAGACGAAGCTATTGACCTCGGCGATCTGAAAGAGGCCTTCGTGGCCGAGGGAAAGCTCGTGAACTCCGGCGAATTCGACGGCATGGACAGCCGCGAGGGCATGGACGCGATAGCGGCCGATATAGAGGAGCGGGGCGTCGGCACACGCGCGACCACGTTCCGCCTGCGCGACTGGCTCATATCGAGGCAGCGCTACTGGGGTACGCCCATACCGATGATCCATTGCGGTACCTGCGGCTGGGTCCCCGAAAAGGAAGAGAATTTGCCCGTGATGTTGCCGACGGACGTCGAGTTCACGGGGAAGGGGGAGTCGCCGCTGACGACGAGCAAGAGCTTTCGCGCCGCCATATGCCCCGAGTGCGGCGGCCCTGCCGAGCGCGAGATAGACACGATGGACACCTTTCTCGACAGCTCGTGGTACTTCCTCAGATTTACGGACGTCCTCAACTCAGAGGAGATCTTTTCCACGGAAAAGGCGAAGTATTGGATGGCCGTGGATCAGTACATCGGCGGCGTCGAGCACGCGATACTCCATCTTCTCTACGCGCGGTTCTTCACGAAGTTCCTGTACGACATGGGCAAATCGCCCGTTGACGAGCCCTTCTCCAAGCTGCTCACGCAGGGCATGGTGCTGAAAGACGGCGCGAAGATGTCGAAGTCGCTCGGCAACACCGTGTCGCCCGGCGAGATCATCGAACGCTACGGCGCGGACACGGCGCGTCTCTTCATCCTGTTCGCCTCGCCTCCCGAAAAGGAGCTCGAATGGTCGGATCGCGGCGTCGAGGGCAGCTTCAGGTTTCTGAACAGGGTATGGCGTATCGTGGCGGAGTTGAAAGGCGTCGCCGCCGGCGCAGGGCCCGTCGTCATAGGCGGCGCGGAGGACAGGGAGCTCGACCGCGTACGCAACCACGCCATCAAAAAAGTCGGCGACGACATCGGCGGGCGCTTCGGCTTCAACACCGCGATAAGCGCGATCATGGAGTTCGTGAACGCGCTCTACAAATACAAGGATTCCGCCGCCGCGCCGAATGCCGCGCTCATAGCGCGCTCCATAGACGATCTCATACTCATACTCTCGCCGTTCACGCCCCACATCTGCGAGGAGCTGTGGGAAAAGGCCGGCCACGACAGCTCGCTGTACGGCGCGCCGTGGCCTGCGTACGACGAGGGTGCGCTTTCGTCCGGGGAGCGGGAGATCGTCATACAGGTGAACGGCAAGGTGAAAGGAAAACTGAACGTGGCGTCGGGGCTCGGCGAGGCCGGACTCAAAGCCGCCGCCGAGGACAGCGGCATACTCGACAGGCTCGCGGCGGGGAAGGAAATAGTCAAGATCATACTCGTACCGGACAGGCTCGTGAACATAGTCGTCAAATAGGGACGCCGGACAGTGTGAAAACACTGCCGTCATCCCGGACTTGATCCGGGATCTCTTGAAAACCAATGCTTTTGGGATGAGATTGCGGCTCGGAGGCCGCAATGACAGACTTTTCACACAGTCTGACGCGCCGCGGGAATGATCCGGAAGTAACAATAGTAACAATAGTAACAGTAATAAAAGATAATATATAAAGAAGGTAATAAAAAGAATGAAACAGAATACCACAGAAAAAAAACAGAGGATAACGCTTGATTTCAGAAAGAAAAAACCTGAAAGCAGCGGACAGTCGCGCGTGAAGCGCGACGAGAGCAGCGGATCGTCCCGCGTGAAGCGCGACGAGAACAGCGGGCCGTCCCGCGTGAAGCGCGACGAGGGCGGCGCGCAGCGGGGACGCGAAAGGAAGAGGGGCGACGGAGGCGGGAACGACCGCCGTAGCGAGATGGCCGTCGACAGCAGGGGCGATCAGGCCGCCCACCGCCGCAGGCAGAGCAGGGGGCCCGTGCTGCGCGTGATACCGCTCGGGGGGCTGAACGAGATCGGCAAGAATATGACGGCGTTCGAGTACGGCGAGAGCATCATCATCGTCGATTGCGGCATGTCGTTCCCCGAGGATGAGATGTTCGGCATCGACGTGGTCATCCCCGACTTCTCGTACATCGAGGAGAACAGGCACAGGATCAAGGGCCTCGTCATCACGCACGGGCACGAGGATCACATCGGCGGCGTCCCGTATCTTCTCAAGCGGGTCGACATACCCGTGTACGCGACGGGGCTCGCGCTCGGACTCATAAAGAGCAAGCTCGACGAGCACGGGCTGAAAGCGAAGCTCAAGCGCATAGAGGCGGGCCACAAGCTCACGCTCGGCGACTTCAAGGTGGAGGCCATCCACATGACCCATTCCATAGCCGACTCGCTCTCGTTCGCCATACACACGCCGCTCGGCGTCGTCTACCACTCGGGCGACTTCAAGGTGGACTACACGCCTGTCGGCAACTTCCCGATCGATCTTCCGAAGCTCGCCGAGATAGGCGGCAAGGGCGTCCTGCTCATGCTGTCCGACAGCACGAACGCGAACAGGCAGGGCCATACGAAGTCCGAACGCCATCTGAGCACGATCATGGAGAACATATTCCGCGATACGGACAAGCGCATCATCGTAGCCACGTTCGCGTCGAACGTGCATCGCATACAGACGATCATAGACACGGCCGTGAAGTTCCGCCGCAAGGTGGCGCTGTCGGGGCGCAGCATGGACAAAATACTCAACCTCGCGATCGAGATGGGCTATGTGACCATACCCAAGGGCGTGCTCGTCGACCTGAACGAAACCCAGAAAATATCCGACAAGAAGCTCGTGATCATCACGACGGGCAGCCAAGGCGAGCCCATGTCGGCGCTCGTGCGCATGGCGACGGGTACGCACCGGCAAATATCCATACGCAAAGGCGACAAGATCATATTATCGTCAACACCCATACCCGGCAACGAAAAGACGGTTTCCAACATCGTGAACCTCCTGCTCGCGAAAGGCGCCGACGTCACGTACTCGGACATAGCGGACATACACGTTTCCGGCCACGCCTGCGAGGACGAGCTGAAGCTGCTGCTTTCCCTCATCAGGCCGAAGTATTTCATGCCCGTCCACGGCGAGGTGCGCCATCTATACCGGCACGCGGCCATAGCCGGTGAGCTCGGCATCCCGGAGAAGAACATCTTCATCCTCGAGAACGGCAATATACTCGAGGTGCGCGAGAAAGGGCCGGAAATATCGAAGGAGAAAGTCGACGCGGAGCCCGTGTTCGTCGACGGCCTCGGCGTAGGCGACATCAGCACGATAGTGCTGCGCGACCGCAAGCTGCTCTCCGAGTCGGGGCTCATCATAGTAGTCGCGACGATGAACCCGTCGACGGGCAAGATCGTATCCGGGCCCGACATCCTCACGCGCGGCTTTATCTACGTGCGCGAGAACGAGGGGATGATAGACGAGCTGCGCGGCGTCGCCTCGGACAAATTCAAGGAGATCCATCGTTCGGGGACGCGCGGCTACGCGGCGATAAAGAAGGAGATAACGAACGAGCTCAAGCGGTACATATACAAGAAAACAGGCAGGAACCCCGTCATACTCCCGATACTGATGGACGCGTGACCCCCTCTTTAGAGAAGCCGGCGGCGTCGCGGCGCCCAGAATGGACGAAATAGTAGACAGCATGGATGAACGCACAAAAAACGAATATATAGCGAGGGCCGAGGCGCTCGGCGACGCTTGCCTCGACTACATCCTCGGCGAGATACGCCCCGGCGTCACGGAGAACGGGATCGCCGCGAAGATCGAGGCCTACCTGCTCGCGAACGGCGGCGAGGCGCTCGCGTTCCCGACCATATGCGTGTCCGGGCCGCGCGGCTGCCTCATGCACGGCGAGCCGTCGGACAGGGCCGTCGAAAAGGGCGAGCTGCTCACGATGGATTTCGGCGCCGTCGTCGGCGGCTACTGCGGCGACATGACGCGCACGGTGGCCGTCGGCGCCGCGCCGGGCGCCGAGGAGGCGCGCTGCTACGAGCTCGTCCTCGAGTCGAAAAAGCGCGGCATAGACGCGCTCGCCGCGGGCGTCTCGTGCCGGGCCGTCGACAGTGCCGCCCGCGAGCTTATCAACAAAGCCGGCTACGGCGGCAATTTCGTCCACGGCACGGGCCACGGCGTCGGCCGCGAGGTGCACACGCCCCCGTACCTGAACCGCCGCACGGACGAGACGCTGAGCGCGGGCGACGCCGTGACCGTCGAGCCCGGCATATACGTGCAGGGCAGGTTTGGCGTGCGGATAGAGGACTTGTTGATAGTGGGCGATACTGATATAATCAATCTTACCAAGTCGCCCGACAGCTTGATTATTATATAAAATAAAACAGACGCATAAGGAGTAAAGTAATAAACCATGATTTCAGCGGGAGAGTTTAGGAAAGGCATCACATTCGAGATAAACGGGGAGCCGTATGTCATCCTCGATTTTCAGCACGTCAAGCCCGGCAAGGGCAGCGCTTTCGTGCGTACGAAATACAAGAACATCATCAGCGGCGTCATACGCGAGGAATCGTTCAACCCGAACGACAAATACCCGAAAGCGCATATCGAAACCAAGAGGATGCAGTACCTGTACAACGACGGCGAGCTGTACCACTTCATGGACGAGGACACCTACGATCAGACCCCGCTCATGGCAGATCAGGTGGAGGACGCGATACAGTGGCTTCGCGAGAACGACACGGCTGAGATCAAGTTCTACAAGGGCTCGGCTTTCTTAGTCGAAGCGCCGAATTTCGTCGAGCTCGCCATCACGGACACGGAGCCGGGCGTCAAGGGGGATACGGCGACGAACGTGACGAAGGCCGCGACCGTCGAGACGGGCGCCGTGGTCCAGGTCCCGATATTCATCGAAACGGGTGAGGTCATCAAGATCGACACGCGCTCCGGGGAATATCTCGGCAGAGCTTAGGGCTTTGGGGAGTTGGCTCCGGGATAATGCGACACAGAAGACAGAAGAATTACAGAATGCGCCGAGGCGTTTCCGTCGTCGTGACCCTCGTCGTCGTCGTGCTTGCCGTGTGGCTCGGCTCGCAGTTCGTCGCGTATACGGACGCGCAGAAGCCGGTCGACCCGGGCGACACGGCGACGATGCAGCTCGAGATACCGGGCGGGCTCGGGCTCGATGGGATCGCGGATCTGCTCGAAAACAGCGGCCTCATCAAGAGCGCGAGATTTTTCGTCGTCAGATCGACGATAGAGCGCACGGGCGACAAATACAAGCCTGGCGTCTACGAGTTTTCACGATCCATGAGCGCCGACGACATCATGGGCCTGCTCGTGGAGGGCATCAAGCGCGAATCGGTGAAGTTCACGATACCCGAGGGGCTGACCGCTGCTCAGACGAAGGACATACTCGTTGAGGCGGGCCTCATGACAGAGGACGAGTTTTGGAACGAAATTGAGAACGGGCGGTACTACTACCGCTTCCTCGCGGGCGCGCCGGAGGGCCGCGAGAGGCTCGAGGGCTTCCTGTATCCCGAGACGTATGAGATATACAAGGACGAAGGCGCCCACGCCGTCATAGACATGCTGCTCGGGCAGTTCGACAAGCTGTTCACGGACGAATACTACACGCGCGCCGAGGAGCTCGGGTATACGGTACGCGAGATCGTGACGATGGCGTCCCTTATAGAGCGGGAAACGGCCGTCGCCGACGAAAGGCCCGTCATATCGCGCGTCATCTACAACAGGCTGGATGACGACATGAATCTGCAGATCGACGCGTCCATACAGTATATGCTCGGCGCCCCGAGGGAGCAGCTTACAAACGACGACCTCGAGATCGACTCGCCGTACAACCTCTACCTGTACAAAGGCCTCCCGCCCGGCCCGATATGCAGCCCGCGCATGGCTTCGGTCGAAGCGGCCCTGTATCCGGGGGAGAACGACTACCTCTACTATGTGCTCGACCCGGCGCTGAACGGCATGCACCGGTTTTCGGTGGGCTATGACGAGTTTCTCGCGAACAAGGCCGCGTACCAGGAGGCCATAGCCGAACGTGACGCGGACGCTGACGCTGAGGATGAGGGCTGAGCCCTCGGTTTAAAAGATTGGTATACGTTAACGTAACGGACGGAAGGATTATTTCAAACGATGGACATAGGCGACCCGGACCCTAACGGATCTTACTTATGGCAGATAGTTTTACTTATCATACTCATAGCGATCAACGCGTTTTTCGCCATGGCCGAGATGGCTATGGTGTCGGTGAACAAAAACGCGGTCAGGAGGCTGGCTGACGACGGCGCGAAAAACGCCGTAGTCCTGCAGGGGCTGCTTGACAAGCCGAACAAATTCCTATCGACGATACAGGTCTGCATCACGCTCGCGGGCTTCCTGCAGAGCGCGTCCGCGGCCACGTCCATGGCGGGCGACCTCGGCGTATGGCTGACAAACCGCGGCATAGGCTACGGGCTGCAGATCGCCGTCGTCGCCATCACGCTCATACTGTCATTCATCAACCTCGTGCTCGGGGAGCTCGTGCCGAAGCGCATAGCCCTGCAACATCCCGATCGCATAGCCCTGTTCATGGCGCGGCCCGTCAGCGTCGTCGCGGCGTTTTTCAAGCCGTTCGTATGGCTGCTTTCGGCCACGGTGTCCGGCATACTGCGGCCGTTCGGGATAAAAAAAGACAGCATCGACCTGGCGTACAGCGAGGAGGACATCAAGTCGCATCTCGAGATGGGGATAGAGAACGGGCATATAGACGAGGACAGCATGGAGATGATCACGAGCGTGTTCGAGTTTGACGACAAGCTCGCGTACGAGGTGATGACGCCGCGCACGGACGTCTACATGAAGAGCGTTAACGACAAACTGTCCGACTATGTCGACGAGCTCATAGGCAGCCGCCATTCGCGCATCCCCTACTACGGCGCGGACAGCGACGACGTCGTCGGCGTCCTGTATATGAAGGATTTCATCATACAGGCGAAGAAGGCCGGCTGGGCGCGCGTCAACATCAAAAAACTTTTGCAGAAGCCGCTGTTCGTGCCCGAGGGAAAGAAGATAGACGAGCTGTTCCATGAGATGCAGGACAGCAAGATAAACATCGCGTTCCTCGTGGACGAGTACGGCGGTATGTCGGGCATCGTGACGACGGAGGATCTCATCGAGGAGGTCATGGGCGCCATTGACGACGAGGGCGAGGATACGGAGCCGAAGATGGAGTGCGTCGCGGACGGCGAGTACCTGCTCGACGGCAACTACTATCTCGACGATCTCAACGAGGAGCTCGGGCTTTCGTACGAGTCCGACGAGTACGAGACGATAGGCGGCTGGCTCATGGGCGAGCTCGGGGAGATACCCGATGGCGACGACGCGGGCGAGCCCCAGGTGATAGAGGACGGGCGCCGCGTGTTCACTATTGAGTCGTGGAAAGACAGGCGCATCGACAAGGTGAGGCTGCGCATAACGCCGGAGCCGGAAGAGGACGGAACAGAATAGAAGAGAAAGGACGTGCAAAACATGAGCGATAAGAAGAATGAAGCGAAAGACATAGGCGGCGTATTCGTCGCGCCGGAGGTCATAGTCATGTACATAAGCGGCGCCGTGACGGAAACGCCCGGCGTGGCCGACCTGGCGGGCAATATCTCCGACACCATCACGAAGAAGATACTCGGCAATGAGAGCAAATTCAAGGGTATCAAGATAGACGGCGGGGAATTTGGCTACACGATCGACATCTACCTCATCGTGAACTACGGCGAGCGTATCCCGGACGTCGCGTGGAACGTGCAGAAAAACGTGAAGGCCGCCTTGGACAGCGTGATGGACATCACGATTGAGAACATAAACATCCATGTGCAGGGAATCAGGAAGGAGAGCGACGAAGCGGGCGATGGCGCACAGGGCATAGGCCCCGCGAAAGCCAAGAGTGGGGATGATGGCGAATAGGCGGGAGTCAAGGGAGCTGCTCATGCGGCTGGTCTATCAGATGTCAGTCACGGGAGACTGGTCGGACGAAGAAAAGGCCGGGTTTCTCGCGGAAAACCCGTATGGCGGCGGCGATGGCCCCGAAGCGGGAAACGCCTATTTCGACGCAGTGCTGGCCGCGGTCAAGGACAATCTCAAAGACATAGATGACGCCATCGAGAGATCGAGCGACAACTGGAAGATAGGGCGAATAGCCAAGGTTGACCTGGCCATCATCAGGCTCGCCGCCGCGGAGATGGCGTATATCCCCGATATCCCCACGGCTGTTTCTGTGAACGAGGCCGTCGATTTGGCGAAGCGCTACGGATCGGACAGGAGCTACGAGTTTGTGAACGGCGTTCTGGGTAGGCTGGCGAGGGGCGGCGCGGCCGTCGTGGACAAAGGCGGGAGCGATTGAAACCCATACGAGTGGCATTGCTAAATTCGTATATAGGGCGGCTGATAACAGCGGATCCCGTCCTGTCGAATATTTCCGTCATAGGCGAAATATCGAACTTTAAGCGCCACGGCAACGGCCACGTCTATTTCTCGCTCAAGGACGCGGACGCAAAGATAGGCTGCTTCATGGCGGGGCGGGTCTTTGAGTCCCTTGCTTTCGGCATAGACGACGGCATGGAGGTGACGGCGACGGGCCGTGTGAACGTCTATGAGAGGGGAGGCTCTTATTCCCTGAATATCCGTGAAATCACGGTGGAAGGGGAGGGAGGCCTCGCCGCGGCCTTTGAGAGGGTGAAGGCAAAGCTCGCGGCGGAAGGCCTGTTCGATAAGGCAGCGAAAAAACCCATCCCCACATTCCCCCGGGCGATAGCCATAGTCACCTCGGGCACGGGCGCCGCGATTGAGGATATGGTGAAGACCATAACATCGGGGAACGGCGTCGTGGATATCCTCATATACCCCACCATCGTGCAGGGAGTGGGCGCCGCGCCCGCGATTGCCGGCGGCATAGCCTACATCAATGAAAATTACCCCGATACCGATGTGATCATCACGGGGCGCGGCGGCGGCTCGGCTGAGGAATTGTGGGCGTTCAACGAGGAAGTATTGGCCCGCGCCATATTCGCGTCGGACATCCCCGTCATATCCGCCGTGGGGCACGAGACCGACGTCACCATCGCGGATTTCGTTGCGGACGCGCGCGCCGAGACGCCGACAGCCGCGGCGGTCATGGCGGCGCCCAGCGTCGCCGCGATCAGAAAGGATATAGAGCGCGCGTTGTCCACGGCGGCGGCTGGCCTCTCCGCGAGGCTTGACCGTATGCGGCTCCTCATGGACGCCTGCGCGATGCCGCGCCTTTTTGAAACGCTCGGCAACAGGATAGAGATTTCGGAAATGAAAGCGGCCGGCCTGATCGCTTCGGCAAGGTCCGGCTTGAACGGCGCGGTGAATACGCGGAGCGCCGCCGCGGGCTTTGCATATGAAAGGCTGAAGTCGTCCGACCCCGCGCGCATCATGTCCATGGGCTACGCGGCGCTCGCAAAGGGCGGCAAGCCCGTCCGCTCCGTGAACGATATGGCCGAGGGCGACAAAGTATCCGCAAGGCTGGGCGACGGCTCAGCTGAATTGACAGTCGACAGCGTGGTATAATATTATTGCGGTAAGGCAACATATCGTGTCCGCGCCGGGAGGAAATTAAGGAGATTATGGAGGACAAGACACTCACATTCGAAGAAGCGCTTGAACATCTCGAATCGTGCGCTGACAGAATATCGTCGAAGGACGTCACGCTTGAGGAAGCGATCGCTGCCTACGAGGAAGGCGCGGCATACTACGATCAGTGCGACCGGATATTAAAGGGCGCGAAGCGCAGGATCATGCAGATAGGCCCCGGCGCGGACGATTCTTCGGGCGCCGGTGGGCGCGCCGTCTCAGAGGAAGGATAGGGATATGCTCGATTTCCCCGAATACACCCGGCTGCTGTACCTGGTAAACGAAAACATCGAAGGGTTTCTGCCCGAGGTGGACGTGAACAGCGCGTCCCTCGCGGAGAGCATGAGGTACAGCCTCAGGGCCGGCGGCAAGAGGATACGGCCCGTGCTCCTGCTCGCCGCGTGCGAGCTCGCGGGAGGCGATTCGGCGGAGGCCATACCCTATGCCTGCGCCTTAGAGTACATACATACGTATTCGCTCATACACGACGACCTCCCCGCCCTCGACGACGACGACACGCGCAGGGGCGCGCCGTCAAACCACAAGGTGTACGGCGAGGCTGCGGCCATACTCGCGGGGGACGGGCTGCTGTCATCCGCGTTCGAGGCGATGCACCGGGACATACTCATGTATTTTGACAAGCCCGACAGGCTGAAAAGGCGCGCGAGGGCGGCTTACGAAATATCCGCGGCCTGCGGCTGCCGGGGCATGGTCGCGGGCCAGGTCGCCGACATAGAGGCCGAGGACATAGACGTGTCCTCGGAACTGCTCGATTACATTCAGGTCAATAAGACTGCCGCGCTGATAAGGGCCGCCGTCGTAGCCGGCGGATATCTCGGGGGCGCGGACGCGGCGCTCATCGACAGCCTTCGCTTCTACGGCGAGGATCTCGGGCTCGCGTTTCAGATCGCGGACGATATACTCGACGTCACGGGCGACGCCGAGGAGATGGGCAAGCCGACCGGCAACGACGCCGCGCGGCGCAAGGCCACCTACCCGTCCGTACACGGCATGGACGAGTCGCGGGAAATGCTATCAGGCCTGACCCGCGCGGCTATTGAGCGCATCACGTCCTACGATCGCAATGCGGGCTTTTTTACTGAAATTGCCCGCGCTCTGTCGGTGAGGGTATGTTGAAAAAAGATATAACGGAATACGTATTCCCCGACGACCTTAAGACCATGGGCGAGAAGGAGCTCGATGCCCTTTCGTACGCGATCAGGGATTTCCTCATCACGAACGTATCCGCCACGGGCGGCCACCTCGCGCCAAACCTCGGCGTCGTCGATCTGGCGATAGCGCTCCATATGGCCTTCGACTTCCCGCGCGACAGCATAGTGTGGGACATGGGGCATCAGGCCTATGTGCACAAGATTCTCACGGGCCGCGCCGCGGGCTTCCCGACGCTGAGGGGCTACGGGGGGCCGTCCGGTTTTCCGCGCCCGTCCGAGAGCCCCTGCGACGTCTATTCCGGCGGGCACAGCGGCACAGCGGTCTCGGTTGCGATGGGGCTGGCCGAGGCTCGCGATCTGCGCGGCGGGAAGGGCCACGTCGTGGCGGTGATAGGCGACGGCTCCCTGACGAGCGGGCCGGCCTTTGAGGGGCTGAACAACGCGGGCATGAAGCGAACGCGCATGATAGTCGTGCTGAACGACGACGGCATGCCCGTATCGCATGGCGCTGGCAGCCTTTCACCGCGTCTGACGATGCTCCGCTCGTCCACCGCCTATCTCACTATGAAGAAGTCGATAAAGCGGAAGCTCTCGTCCTCCCACGGCTTCGGGGAGAAGCTGCTGCACGGCATGGGGCGCGTACGCGGCTTGGCCCGCCGCACGATGCTCGCGGAGTCCATCTTCGAGGGTATGGGCTTCAGCTACTTCGGGCCGATAGACGGCCACAACATCGCGGAGCTCAGGGACGTACTGTCCGGCCTCAAGGACGTAGGCGGCCCCGTGCTGCTCCACGTCGTGACGAAGAAGGGCAAAGGCTACAAAAGCGCCGAGAAATACCCCGACAGGTTCCACGGCGCCGGCCCTTTTGATTCGATAACGGGGCTGCCCGCAGAGGCCGGCGATAAGCCCACATGGCCCGGGGAGTGCGGCGAGGAGCTGACGCGGCTTGCGGGAGAGGACGACAGGGTGGTCGCCGTGGCGGCGGCGATGGCGGGCGGCACGGGTGTGCCCGGCTTCGCAGGGATGTTCCCCGGGAGATTTTTCGACGCCGGGATATCGGGGCCGCACGCTGTCGCGTTTGCCGCCGGCCTCGCGATCAAAGGGCTGCGCCCGTTTGTCGCTATATACTCGGCTTTCATGCAGCGCGCGTACGATCAGGTGATCGAAGAGGTGGCGCTGCACAAGCTGCCCGTGACCTTCCTGCTCGACCGCGCGGGCAACGTCGGCGAGGGCGGCGAAACGCATCACGGCGTGTTCGATATATCGTATCTCAGCCACATCCCGAATATGCGAGTGCTCGCGCCCTCGGACGCGCGGACGCTCCGGGCCATGCTCATATACGCGCTCGCGGGTAGCCCCGGCCCCCTCGCCATCAGGTATCCAAAGGGGGCGGTACACGAGGATGTCGCCGGAGGGGATGCTCCGGACGGGCTGCTGACCGTGTCTGCGCGCATAGCCCGCGACCGCGCCATGGCGGGCTTTCTGAAATCGGGGAAGGGCCGCGTCCTGCACGAGGGAGGGGACGTGACCGTGTTCGCCGTCGGCTGCATGGCGGAAAAAGCGCTTGACGCGGCCGGTATACTCGCCCTGGAAGGCATAGGCGCCCGCGTCGTAGACACGCTTTTTGTCAAACCGGTGGACCGGGGCGGCGTGATAGAGGCGATGGGGCGCGGCGCCCCCATAGTCACGGTAGAGGACAATATGCTGGCCGGAGGGTACGGCGAGTCTGTGAACTCCGTGCTCATTGAAAACAACGAACCGCTCAGGTATATGCCGCGAGTGCTCAATATGGGATGGCCCGACGAATTTATTCCTCACGGCGATAGGGAAACGCTCATGAAAAGGTACGGCCTCGACGCATCGTCCATAGCCGAACGCATCCGTGTGTTTCTCAAGAATGGATTCGCCGGAGGTGGCCCCCGTGGCGCGTAGCGAGAGGAAAGAGCGTCTTGACGTACTGCTGACAGAAAGGGGCCTTTTCACGTCGCGCGAGCGCGCCCGCGCCGTCGTCATGGCCGGCGCGGTCAGCGTGGGCGGCCTACCCGCGACGAAGCCGGGGGTCCGCTATCCCGTAAGCTCGGATATAGCGGTGGCGTCCGACCCCGTGCCGTATGTCAGCAGGGGCGGCCTGAAGCTCGCGCGCGCTTTCGACGAGTGGGGTATAGACGTAGATGGCGCGGTCTGCGCCGATATAGGCGCCTCCACCGGCGGTTTTACCGACCTCATGCTCCAGCGCGGCGCGCGCAAGGTGTACGCGATAGACGTCGGCTACGGCCAGCTTGACTGGAAGCTGAGGAACGACGGGCGCGTCGTGAATATGGAGCGCACGAACGTCCGGTACCTCGATATGGCGCTCATAGGGGAGCGGCCCGTGTTCATATCTGTCGACGTATCATTCATTTCCCTGAAGCTCGTGCTGCCCGTGGCGGCGGCGATGCTCGCCCCCGCCGGGGCCATCGTGGCCTTGGTCAAACCGCAGTTCGAGGCGAAACGCGGGCAGGTGGGCAAAAACGGCGTCGTGAGGGATGAGTCCGTGAGGCAAGAGGCCGTCAGGAGCGCGAGGGCATACGCGAATGAAAACGGGTTTGCAAAGGCGGACGTCATAGAGTCGCCCATTACCGGCGCCAAGGGCAATGTGGAGTATCTGATGAGGTGCGAATATGAATAACCCTTCTCCGATGCTGCGGCAGTACTTGGAAATCAAAGAGAAGTACAGGGATTGCATCCTGTTTTTCAGGCTCGGCGATTTCTATGAAATGTTCTACGACGACGCTGTCACGGCGTCCCAGGTGCTCGGCATCACTCTGACGAAAAAGACTGTAGGGGGGGGATTTGACCGGGCGCCGCTGTGCGGCGTCCCCTACCATTCAGCCGACTCGTATATCGCTAAGCTCATAGATAACGGGTACAGGGTCGCCGTCTGCGAGCAGATGGAGGACCCGAAGCTCGTGAAGGGGCTCGTGAAGCGCGAGGTCACGCGCGTCATAACGCCGGGGACGGTCACGGGCGACTCCATGCTGAATGCCCAGGACAACAACTATCTCGCCTGCGTGTCGGAATCCGCCGAAGCCTACGGGCTCGTGTGGTGCGATATTTCCACGGGCGAGCTGAACGCCGCCGTCATAGGCGGGGCGGAGCGGGGCTCCGCGCTCGCGAGCCGCATGGCGCTCATAAACGCGAGCGAGGCCATCGTGGTTTCGGACGACGCGCAGGGGCCGGACGGCGGGGCGCCCGGCGGGGCTGGGGCCGCCGCGCTGTACCATGATTTTGCCCCGGACGGGCTGCGGGACGGCTTGGGCGAGGCCTTTATCACCCGCGTCGGGCTGAAGGAGGCGCAGCTCGGCCGCAGGGTATTCGACCGGCAATTCGGCGCCTCGTCCGCGAAAGCCTACGGGTTTGAGGAGGGCGGCGCCGCGACGACCGCCATGTACGCGCTGTTCTCGTATCTCGAAAAGACGCAGAAGCGGGATCTCTCGTATATGCGCCCGCCGTCGTTCAGGAATATGACGGACCATATGCTGCTCGACCGGTCGAGCGTCCGCAGCCTCGAGCTGACTGAGACGCTGTTCGAGCGCAATGTGAAGGGGTCGCTGCTCGGCGCCCTTGACATGACGCATACGGCCATGGGCGGCAGGCTCATAAGGAAGTGGATAAAGGAGCCGTTGACGGACGTGGGCGGGATAACGCGTAGGCTCGACGCGGTGGAGACTCTTACTGATAGCGTGCTCGCCCGCAACAATATCAAGGAAGCCCTGAAAGCCGTATATGACATAGAACGCCTCGCGGGGCGCGTGTCGTACGGCAACGCCAACGCGCGCGATCTTTTGGCGCTTCTCCGCAGCGCCGACGCCGTCCCCGATTTGAAGTCGGAATTGGCGGGGCTTGGCGCGCCCCTGCTCGCGGAGCTCGATTCGCGCATGGACGATTTCGCCGAGGCCCGCGCCATGATAACGTCGGCCATAGCCGACGACCCGCCGTTCACCGTGCGCGAGGGCGGGCTCATCCGCGACGGCTACTCGGACGAGCTCGATTCGCTGAAGCTGTCGATAAAGGGCGGGCAGGAGTGGCTCGCGGGGCTCGAGGCGAAGGAGCGCGAGAGGACGGGCATCAGCAACCTCAAGGTCGGCTACAACAAGGTGTTCGGATATTACATCAATATCACGAATTCGAACAAAGGGCTCGTCCCGCCCGATTACATCAGGAAACAGACCCTCGTGAACGCCGAGCGCTATATTACGCCCGAGATGAAAGAGATCGAATCCGTCGTGCTCGGCGCGGAGGCCCGCATCAACGATATGGAATACGATCTGTTTAACGATGTCCGCATGGATATGCGCGCTTTCATACCCGCGCTGCAACGCACGGCCGAGGCTATAGCCGCGCTCGACGTGCTCGTATCGTTCGCCGAGGCCGGGGCGAAGTACGGGTATGTGAAGCCGACGGTCGACGACGGCGACGTCATAGAGATAGAGAGGGGCAGGCACCCGGTCGTCGAGCGCACCCTGACGGACACGGTGTTCGTGCCGAACGACGTGTACATAGACCGGTCAGGGCGAAGCCTACTGCTCATCACGGGGCCGAACATGGCGGGAAAATCCACGTATATGCGCCAGACCGCGCTCATCGTGCTCATGGCGCAGGCCGGGTGCTTCGTGCCGGCGGTCCGCGCGCGCATAGGCGCCGCCGACAGGCTGTACACGCGCATAGGCGCGGCGGACAATCTCGCGCGCGGGGAGAGCACGTTCTTTGTCGAGATGAGCGAGCTCGCATACATACTGAATACGGCGACGGACCGCAGCCTCGTCATACTCGACGAGATAGGGCGCGGCACGAGCACATACGACGGCCTCGCCATAGCGTGGGCCGTGATAGACTATCTCTGTGGGGGGGAGGACGGCGCGAAGCGGGCGGGCGGAAGCAGGATCAGGACGATGTTCGCGACCCACTACCACGAGTTGACGTCGCTCGAGGGAAAGGCGCCGGGGCTCATAAACCTGAACACGGAGACGGCCGACACGGGCGACGACGTCGTGTTCCTCCACCGTATAGCCGAAGGCCCCGCGAGCAGGAGCTACGGCATCCACGTCGCAAAGCTCGCCGGGGTCCCGCGCTTGCTGCTCGAAGACGCGCAGGGCAAGCTCGACCTCCTCGAAGGGGCGCGGGGGGGGATCGATCCTGTCGGGGGCGGTGGGGGCTACGGGCCAGCCGCGCCCGACGCTTCGGGGAATATGCCCGCCGATCCTGGGGCCGGCGCCCAGATTGATATGTTTTCGCACATGCCGAGCCCGATCATCGAGCGCCTGAAATCCCTCGATCTGATGGAGATGACGCCGTCGCGCGCTTTTGCGGTCCTGGAGGAATTGAAACATGACGCGGAAAACGAATAAGGAGACTATGGGCGCCCATGGCATACGGCAGCTTCCGAAGAATATCTCGGATAAGATCGCGGCCGGCGAGGTCGTGACGAGCCCGCTTTCCGTCGTGAAGGAGCTCGTGGAGAACTCCATCGACGCTGGCGCGGGGCATATAGCCGTCGAGATAGAGAACGGGGGAAAGAGCTATATCCGCGTGACCGACGACGGCTCGGGCATCCCGCCGTCCGAGGCGGAGCTCGCTTTCGCCCAGCACTCCACGAGCAAGATAAGGGACGAAGCCGATCTTGACAGCATCGCGACGCTCGGCTTTCGCGGCGAGGCGCTCGCTTCCATCGCCGCCGTTTCAAGGCTAGAGATGGTGACAAAAGTGCCGGGCTCGGCCACCGCGACGCGCGTTGGCATAGAGGGGGGCGAGCTCGTGGAGACAGGCCCCGTCGGCGCGCCTGACGGAACGACCGTCACGGTCAGGCATCTTTTCTACAATACGCCCGCCCGCCTGAAATTCATGAAGACGGACAGGGGCGAAACGACAAAGGTCACGGATTTCATGTCCCGCATGGCCGTCGCGTACCCAGGCAAGGCAATGCGCCTCATCACGAACGGGACAGCGCTGTTTTCGACTCCCGGCAAGGGCGATATACGAAAGGCCATACTGACGGTCTTCGGCACGTCGGCCGGGGAGGACCTGATAGAGCTGCACTCCGAATCGCCCGGGCAGGGCGGGCGCGGGGGTATGGGGCTTGCGGCATGGATCGGCGACCCCAACCACAGCGCCAAGACGCGCAAGGCGCAGATGTTCTTTGTCAACGGCAGGTATGTAAAGGATGAAATCATAGCGGGGGCGGTCGCCGAGGCCTACAGGGAGTTCATGTTTGAGGGGCGTTATCCCATCGCGTATATATTTCTTGACGTGCATCCCTCCCTCGTCGACGTGAACGTGCACCCGACGAAGAGCGAGATAAAATTTGCGGACGGCGCGGCCGTGCGCGCGTTCATAAAGGAAGCGATACTCTCGGCGCTCATGTCGGAAGCGGGCGTGCCGCGCGCCCATACCGCGAAGCAGTTTGCGGCGTCGCGCCGCGCGGAGCGCGAGTTTTACCGCTACGCTCCCGAGTCGGATACGGGCCGTCCTTTGGCGTCCGGCGACGGCGAGCGGCCGGGTGACGACGGCGCGCCGCATGACGCCGAAGGGCCGGAAGCCGGGCCGGGCGCCGACGCCGCGGAGGAAGACCGCGCGGGCATCGTGAAAATTTCCGGACTGTGGGGCAGCGAAGGCGGAGCGGGCGCCGTGGGCGGCCTCGCGGCGTACGGCCCTGAATCCTATGAATCGGACGCCGCGCCGACGGGGGAGGTGCGCGAGCCGGCCGGCGAAGGCAGGGCGTACTCCGTCCAGCAGGAAGTGCGCATAGACAGCCTGGGCGTCCTCGGCGCCGTCTTCGGCTCCTACATAGTAGCCACAGACGACGACAACCTCTATATCATCGACTGGCACGCCGCGCACGAGCGCGTGAACTTCGAACGCTTCATGGCCGCGTACCGCTCGCGCGAGAAGCTGAGCCAAGAGTTGCTGACGCCGCAGATACTGCGCCTGCCGGCCGTAGCGAAAGCCCGCGCTACGGAGTGGGCCGCGTGGCTTGCCGGCGCGGGATTCACGGCCGAGATATTCGGGGATGGCTCGCTCATCATCAAATCCGCGCCCGCCTTCCTCGGCATGGACGAGGCCCTGCGCTACGCGGGCGACATGATCGAGGCGGGAGGGAAAACGCCCCCCGACGACGACAAAGCCGTAGCGCGCATCATATCGAGGGCGTGCCGCAGTTCGGTAAAGGCGAACTCCGCCATAAAGACCGATGAGGCGAACGCGCTCATCAGGGACCTCGCGCTCTGCGAAAATCCCTACACCTGCCCGCACGGGAGGCCGGTGTTCATCAAGTATTCAAGGCGGCAGCTCGAAAAACTGTTCAAGAGGGTGTGAGGCGCGGATGAATATTTATCCCACAGGCTTCATCCCTTTACCCGTGGCGAGGGATGCCGTATGAGCGATTCAGTAATAATCATGGGGCCCACGGCCGTGGGCAAGTCCGGGATAGCGGTGGACGTAGCCGAAAAGCTGAACGGTGAAATAGTCTCGGCCGACAGTATGCAGATATACCGGGGGCTCGACATCGGCACGGCCAAGCCGCCCGCGGAACTGCTCGCGAGGATACCGCACCACATGATAGACGTCGCGGATCCCGAGGGCGGATACTCCGTAGCGAAGTATAGAAGAGAGGCCGGCGCCGCCGTGCGGGGCGTCATGTCGCGTGGCCGGACGCCCGTCATAGCCGGCGGGACGGGGCTGTACCTCCATTCCCTGCTCTTCGACATGGACTTCGGGAGCGCGAAGGGTGACGCGCCCGCCCGTGCGGAGTGGGAACGCGCCGCGGAGGAGCGCGGCAAGGAGTACGTATACGCCCTGCTCGAGGAGCGGTCGCCCGACGCCGCAAAACGCATACACCCGAACAATCTGCACAGGGTAATCAGGGCGCTGGAGCGCGTGTCCGCTGACGGCGGCGCGGAGGGGAGCGGCGTCTATCGCCCGTTTGGATTCGATCTGCGGCGGGGCGGCCTCATCGACCCCGCGATATTCCTCCTGACGCGCGACCGCCCCGAGCTCGTGAGGCGCATAGACGAGCGCGTTGACGGCATGGTCAAAGGCGGCCTAGCGCAAGAAGCCGAACGGCTCATGAAGCTCGACCTGCCGATAGGGCGCATAGCCGGCCTCGGCATAGGCTACAGGGAGATGATCGGCTACCTGCGCGGCGAGTACGGCCGCGATGAGGCGATAGAGCTCATAAAGATACACACGCGCCGCTACGCAAAACGCCAGATGACATGGTTCAAGCGCTACGGCGAGGCGCAGGTGATAAACCTCTCGCACACGAGCGACAGCGAAGCCGTCGCGGAAATAACAAAAAAACTGTCCCCACATAATTTAATTTAAGACAATGCGAGAAATTCAATTTGAGGCAATGCGAAAACCGCGAAAACTGTCGTAGAGGCGAAGCACCCACAGATCAAAAGCCCATAAATTATGGTACAATAATATAAATTGATAATGTGCTAAGGGACATAAAAGATATATGATTATTCAAGGAATGTTGCGGAAGGAGG
>JAISAI010000082.1 GCA_031266795.1 Eubacteriales Family XIII. Incertae Sedis bacterium | reverse complement strand
ACCGTCGCGGCCTTCATCTCGCAATACTACGTGAACCAATCCTCGCCGCCCAAGGAGATACTGACGGACGGGCGCATCCCCGACGAGCAGTTCATCGCTGACGCCCTGTCCGAAAGCTGCGGCTACAAAATACGGATACACGCTCCCCTCAGGGGGGCGAAGAAAGCGCTCCTGCGCCTCGCGAAGAATGACGTGGACGAGGCGGTGCGCCGCGAGGAGCAGCGCGCCAAGGCGGAGGAGAAGAGACGCGAGAGGCTTTCGGCGCAGTTCGAGGAGGCGTTCGGCGAACCGCTCGCGCGGCAGAGGATAGAAGCCTACGACATATCCCACACGGGCGGCGCGGACAGCGTCGGCGCCATGGTCGTATTCGAGGGCGGTGAGCCCGAGAGGGCCGGCTACCGGAAATTCAAGATACGCGGCGACGCCAAGGGCGACGACTACGCCGCCATGCAGGAAGTGCTCTACCGCCGTTTGAAGAGGGCGATCGCGGGCGACAAAAGTTTTTTACCGCTGCCGGGCCTCTTCCTTATAGACGGAGGGAAAGGCCATGTCGCGTCCGTCCGCCGCGTGCTCGAAGCCCTGAGCGTATCGGCCGCCGCGAAGAGCGGCGATAGCGAAGACGCGCGCAGCGCGGCGCGGGCCATAAGGGACATACTCGTCGCAGGCATGGTGAAAGACGACAAGCACCGCACGCGCGCCCTCATCATACCTAAGGCGGGAGGGGAGCCGGGGCGGAAGTCCGAGGGGCCTGAGGATACGGACGGCGATACGCCGGGGGGCGAAGACGAATACGCCGAGATAGCGCTGAAAGGAAAACCCGAACTCTTCCACCTCGTAGGCCGCGTACAGGAGGAAGTACACCGGTTCGCGGTAGAGTATCATCACAAACGCCGAACAAAGGGCATGACAGAGTAAAATGTCAATACCCGCATGATTTTAATGAAATTTTTGATGCGTTTATCCTGATTTTTCTATTGCAATCCATGTTTTGACGCGTTATCATATGTGTAAGAGAAGAAGCCCTCGCATGGCGGCTTCATTCCCTGTTATGGAGAGATGAAACCACCCTACTTATGCGGGTGGTTTCGTTTTATCGCCTTCCCTTTCAGAAGGACGAGCACCTTCAGTATGATATCTGCAGCCCGGAGAATGACTCCGATCACTTCAATGATCTCCTGCATAGGCCCCACCTCCCTTCGCAACTGCGTGCGATAACGGTTGGCAGGAACATCGCCACCACGCTGCCTTCGCTCATCGCTCTCGCGGCTCGCATCATAGGCGCGGGCTTCTTTCAAAATAAACTATACCATCCTATATACCTCATGTCAACCATATTAACCCATTAAATTGCATATTATCCTTTATCTTAGGCGCGATACCGTTCCCCATTGAAATCTGCGATATGCGATGATATAGTAATAGGGACGGAAGCAACCTTGGGCGCCGCAGCGCGGGAGGACAGAACATGGCCGACAAAGACAAGAGAGCCGAGATCGAAGCGGAAGAGGAAGAGCTCGACACCATCACGCTCGAATTTGACGACGGCGTCGTGATGGAGACGGAGGTTATCGGAGTATTCGAGTCGGGAGGCAAGGACTACATCGCCCTCCAGCCCGACGACGGTAGCGACGACGTCTATATATACGGGTATAAGGAGATAGAGGACAGCGACGAAGACGAGTTCGAGCTGATCGACATAGAGGACGAAGCGGAGTTCGAGGCCGCCGTCGAGATATTCGAGAAGTTCATGGACATGGAAGCGGTGTCCGAGGACAACTGACGATGACGGGCGCGCCGCGCCCGTTTTTTTTATAATAATGCTGCTTGACCCTATGATGATTGGCAAGGAGGCACACCATGCTTACCACAAATCTTGACAGGATGGACGAGAAGCTCAAGGCGTTCAGCAAGTTCGGGGCGCTTGAAGGGGGCGGTATCACGAGGCTGTCGCTGTCCGCGCCCGCGCTCGAGGCAAGAGCCGAGTTCAAGAGGAGAGCGGAGGCGCTCGGCATGGCCGTAGCGTCGGACGACATCGCCAACATGTACGCGACCTACCCGGGCTCGGAGGAAGGCCTCCCGCGCATCGTCATGGGTTCGCATATGGACTCCGTCAGGAGCGGCGGCAACTACGACGGCATCTACGGCGTGCTGTCGAGCCTCGAGGTAGCCGAGACGATCATCACCGAGGGCATCAAGCTCCGCCATCCGATCACGGTCATGGTGTGGACGAACGAGGAGGGCGCGCGCTTCGAGCCCGCCATGATGTCCTCCGGTATAGTCATGGAAAAATTCACGAAAGAGTCCATGCTCGGCGTTGTGGAGACGGGCGGTACGGTCACGTTCGGCGAGGCGCTCGCCGCGAGCGGATGGGTCGGCGGCGAGGCGAACAGGCTGAACAGCCGCGATTACTGCGCGTACTTCGAGCCGCACATAGAGCAGGGCCCCGTGCTCGAGGAGGAGGGCCTCGACATAGGCGTCGTAGCCGGCGTCGTCGGCATGGTCAACTACGACATCATCCTCGAGGGCGTCTCAAGCCACGCCGGCACGACGCCGCAGAGCTACCGCAAGGACGCGCTGAGGGCCGCGTCGAAGACCATACTCGATTTGTGGGACAAGCTCGGCGCGCTGGCCGGCGACTTAGTGTTCACGACAGGCGAGATCACGTGCCGGCCCAACATACACACGGTAGTGCCAAACTACGTGAAGTTCTCCTTAGACGCGCGCCATCAGGACATGAACGTCATAGCCAAGGTAGTGGACGTGATAGAGAACCTCCCGAAAGACGTCTACGGCTGCAAGCTCAGCTACGAGGAGCACTGGGGCCGCAAGACGATACAGTTCAACGACAAGCTGCTCGGCTACGTAGAGGGCGCCGCAAAAGGCCTCGGCTACAGCAACAAGCGCATGTACTCAGGCGCCGGCCACGACGCGCAGTACGTATCGGAGCTGCTGCCGTCAGTAATGATATTCATACCAAGCAAAGACGGCCTGTCGCACACAGTAGTAGAGTATTCCTCACCCGAGCAGACATGGCACGGGGCAAACGTACTCCTAAACGCCCTGATAGAAGCCGACAAAAACCTCTGACCGCGGCATGGGAAGTTATTGAAATAAAATAGAGATCATGCTATTATTATAAGCGTAGGGAGACCGGGCGGATCGGATGGTTCGTCAAAGGAGTATCCTACAATGTACACAAAACACCCGACAGAGTAATTTGCCGGGTGTTTTCTTAGTTTAACATCGTCACAGCACCGTAACTGAAAATTTTTGTGAATGTGTTTAACTTGCCTTGTTTTTGGGTATAATATTTATATATGCCGTAGAGGGTGCGTATAATATATGCAAAAACCTGAGGGGATAGGGAACTGGAGAGTACGATGAAAATCATGAATGGGCTTGTATCGTCTTTGTCGAATATGGAGAAGCGGCTTCGCGTCGCTCTTGTCGCGCTTCCTGCGCTGGCTGTCGTGTTCGCGCTGCTGCTTGGCGGCGCGCTTGACACGGATGCCGTGCCGAAAGTGCACGTTTCTATCGCTCCCGTGACCGCCTCGGCCCTGCCTGACGGGGCTGTCGCCGAGGTATCCACGCCCGCCGTCAGCGACGGCGAGCGCGGCATAGCCCCCGTGCGCGGTACGGACGACGGCTTCCTGTACGACATGCTGACAAGCAACAACAACGAAGTGACGGTCCTCGCCGCCACGGCGAGTGCGGACATTGCCTCCGCCGCCCCGGCTATAAACGCAATGGGGGGGGGCAAAATTTGTTAATGATTCAAATAACAGTCTTGACCCTGACTTAAGCAATCCCGATAGCGTCGGGCGCGAAGCGCCCGACGCTATCCCCCTTTCCACCCTAACAGACATCGCCGAAGCCGAGGGGCTGACCCCCGGGCTTACCGTGGCGCTGCCCCTCGACATATCCCTGTCCGACGCTTCCGGCGCGGAGACGCAGCCCTCGGGCGAAGTCGCCGTGACGGTCGACGTGCCTCGCGGCATGGACTCAGGCGGCGCGTCCGTCTACTACATCGCGGACTCCGGCGACTTCGAAAAGATGCCGGGCCGGCTCACGGGCGACGGCCGCGCCTACACATTCCAGGCTACGCACTTCTCAAAATACGTCATCCTCGGGCCGAACGACCCCACGGCAAGCTCGGCAACCCTCCTCACCTCGAGCAGCAACGGCAAGATACTCGAGAAAGACAAGGTCTACACGATCAACGGCAACACCACCATCAGAAGCGCCGAGGGCGAGAACGGCCTCGTCGTCGGCACGGATACGGACGCGAGCCACCCGGCCGTACTCTTCATACCCGGCGGCACGACGCTGACCGTGCGCGGTAGCGTGGGACAGACCGACAGCGCCGAGAACACGGGCGGCAAGGCCGCCATCCTGCTGCGAGACGGCGACTGCCTCTACGTACGCGGCGCCGGCAAGCTGAACGTCAGCGGCGGGAACGGCGGCATCGTCTGGGCGAACGTAGACGGGCGGGACGGATGGGCCGTCGGAGTTGATATGACTTGGGAGATTGATGGCGTCCATGGTATAGGCGGCGGTGGCGGCGCGTCCACGAGTGGCGGCGGTGGCGGCGGCGCGGGTATCGGTACGGACGGTGGCGCGGGCGGCGCGGGGAGCGGAAGCGCTGCCGGCCCGAACTATAGAAACCAAGGCTTCGTCGCACCACAAGGTGCTGGCGGAATGGACGGACGGAAGGGCGGCAACGGCACGGACTCCGTAGCCGCGGGCGATCTGTCCGTCCTTGACAGCGTCGAGCTTTCAGGCAGCGGCGGCCTCCCGAATAGCTATAGAGCGGGCGCGAGGGGAGCAAACGCGTTTGCTTACGAATACGAAAGTGAAGCCGCATGGTATACCTCCTACGCGGGCAGCGGCGGCGGCGCGGGCGGGTCCGGGGTAAGCGGCAGGGGCGCCCTCGTCGGCTCAGGCGGCGGCGGTAGTGGCGCCGGCGGAGGCGGGGGCGCCGGCGGTGTCCTGAACATACCCTTTAACTATATTGAGGGGTATGCTGAGGGCGGGGGAGGCTCTGGGGGCAAAGGCGTTACTGACGGCGCGAACGGTGTAGGCCTCAGACTGTACAGTTGGTACACGATAGAAAAAGTTTACGGCGGCTACGGCGGCGCCGGTGGCGAGACCGGCAGATCCTCTGCGGGCGGCAATGTCACGGTGGCCTCTACCGTCGCTTTCTCGCAGACTGGCTCCACCCACGCCATCCACGGCAAGACGGCAGAGCTGCATGACGTCGTCTTAGACAAAAACTCGAAGTACTCCCTGGGCTTCGACGGCAACAAGCCTGAACCGGGCTTGCCGGATCCCGCCGTACCCGCCCCGGTCACGGTCACGGCAGGCGTCCCGTACACGTCCATGCTCTCGACCTCGCTGCCATACTACCGCTTCATGGGATTTTATACCGAAAAGACCGGCGGCGTCCAGGTCATCAACGATCAGGGCTACTTTGTGAAGAGCGCGGGCAGCGGCGCGTACACGACGCAGAACGGCTCGTGGTGCTTCCCGGAAGACGCCACGCTGTACGCGCACTGGGAGTCCAGGGTCTTTGCGGTCAAGCTGCTGCCCGGCTCATCTTTCACAAGCGCCGGCACATCCACCATCTACGAGAAATACGGCACAGGCTGGTTCAGCGACCTGTCCGCGACATCGCCTATCGCGTCCATCACGCCGCCCACGCGGACGGGCTACACCTTCGAGGGCTATTTCACGGCGCCGAATGGCGCGGGAACGAAGGCCATAGGCAAGGACAACGCCGTCCCGGCCGGGAAAGAGCTCTTCACCCAGGATACGACGCTCTACGCCCACTGGACGTCCGTAGCCTACCGCGCGACCGTGACGCTGCGTCTTGGCGCCTCCGCCTACACGGGCCGCGAGGTAGGGCTCTACCAGAACGGCGCGCTGCGCTATACGCTCAAGCAGACGGGCGCCTCGACCGGCGTCTACGAGCATTATCAGAGCAATGCTGCGGCTGCGGACTTTGGCGTCGTGAGCGGCGTCTACGATGTCTACGTGGACGGCGTGGCGACGAACGAAAAACTCACGGTCGACGGCAAGGACGTACAGATGACCATCAACTACTACTTAGCTGAGGTCGAAACAACGCTCGGCGGGACGCCCGCCCAAGTGGGGAGCGAGGCGACGCTGAGGAGCGACGCATTCGGCACGGTCACAGCCAATTGGGACGACGGCCTGAAAAAATACACAGCCCCGATCCATCCCTCCGGCCCCAACAATGTGTGGAAGATCTACGTAGACGGCGCGGACACGGGCTATACGCTCGATATGAGCCAAACGCTCCGGCGCGCAGCGGCTATCCCCTACTACAACGCCACGCTCGGGCTCGTCTACGACAGCGGCTGGGACGATGCGGTTGTTACCTTGAGGCAGAGCGGCGCCGTGAAATATTCCTTGCCATATACTACGGGCGATACGGGGCCCGGCGGCACAGTGAACACGTACCAAAAGGCCGTGCCCGGCGATACGGGCGCTGACCTCTATCAGGTCTTCGTGAACGGGCTCGACACAGGCGAGACGCTCACCCTTATCAAAAACAGCGCGGCGACGTGGACGGCTGCGGCCGAGTATTACGCGGCGGCCGTGACCGTGACGCGCGACGGCGCGGGCCAGCCCTGGGCGGACACGGGCGTCACTCTGTGGCGGGACGGCGCGCCCGCCTACACGCTGGGCTACGACTCCGGCGCCGGCGCCTACCGTGAGCCCTACGCGCGGAAGTACGCGACGGACAGCTATGATGTGCGCGTAGCCGGCTCGATCTCCGGCGCTGACACAGGCGTCAAGGTGACGGAAGCTGAGCCTGACCCTGCGATAGCCTACTTCAGCGTGACCTATACGGACAAGGAAAACCTGTACCTCAGGCAGACGGTCAGGGATGGCCTGAAGGCCACCGAGCCCTCCGCCCCCTACCACTACGGCAGCACGTTCAAGGGCTGGTATACCGAGCCGATGCCGGACGACAATGATGAGCCGTACGACTTCGGCAGCGAAGTGAAAGGGAAGCTCGAGCTATACGCGGGCTACGACGAGCCGGAGGTCATCATAGGCGGCTACGTGAGGTGCGATGCCGACGGCACGCCGAACGGGAATGGAGGACTCTACTACAAAATGGCCAACTTAGTCGTGCGCGGCTTCCCGGCCACCGGCACGCCCATAGGCTCCCTGACGCTCACCGTGAGGAACTGCGAGGTCATCACATACTCTCCGCCGGGCTCGGAGTCAGGCTACAATGTCATGAAGAACATCGACGCCGACACGGGCAACGGCACAGTCAGCATCGTCTTCACGGGCATCGGCGGCGTGGGCACGGCAGAAGTGCAGCGTTTCCTGCGGACGAACGTCATCGTAAAGATCAAGGATACCGAGGCCGAACACCGCATGAGGGTGTCCGTCTTCGGCGACACGAACTAAAGAGGGGGAGGGCGATACGATGAAGATGATAATGGGAATAAAATCTATCGTGAAAGAGTTTTTAATGATGGGAATAAAAAGGGCACTTTCGTCATTGCGGCCTCCGAGCCGCAATCTCCAAACAACAGTGCATGAGATTGCGGGTCAGGCCCGCAATGACAAAGAAATGCAAGCCCATGACAGAGGCACAAAAAATACCGTCACTCCGGGTACGTCCCGGAGTCCATTCATGCAAAGCCGGGCAATTCGCTCTTTTCTCCGCACGCACCCCCGAGGCGTGCTCGTCGGCGCCCTGACGCTCGTCATGGCGTTCACGGGGATATTCATGTTCCTGCCGGGGCGCTCGGAGGCCGCGGAATACTGGGAAGGCTACACCCCGCTGAATGGCTCCACGACCGGCGCGACCATGACGGCCAACACCAACGACCCCAGCCCCGGCTATCGCGTGAACGCCACTACGGTGACGATCTCGAACAACACGGCGGGCGGCAACGGTATCACGATAAACGGCTCGGGATCCGTCGTCCTTTATATACCGGCGGGCCGGACGCTGAACGTAAGCGGCGCCGCGAGCAACGGCCAGATGGGCGGCGGCGCGGGCATACTCCTGCCGGACAACGTCACGCTCTACATCCGAGGCGGCGGCACGCTGAACGTCACGGGCGGTGCGGGCGGCAACGGGGGAAATGGAGGGAATGGAGGCGAGGGAGACATTAGGTGGGAACCCGGAGTGTATGACGATTGGATAGCTGGCGTCGGCGGCGCCGGCGGCGTGGGCGGCGGCGGCGCGGGCGCCGGCATCGGTACCCCGGGCGGCTCGGGTGGCAACGGCGGCGGGGGGGGCATTCCCGCGACGCGAGGCCCGGGCAATACAAGCTCCTCTGCCAACGGCGGCAACGGTCAGGATGGCAGCAAAGGCAACAACAGCAATACGTCTGGAAAACTGTATGTACTGGATAGTGTAACAGTGTCGGCGACTGCCGGCGGCTCCACGGACATCGACGGCGATGGCGGCGTCTATGGTAAGAATGCACAGCTTGAAGTTACGAATAATTTTTATGCCGCAGGCGGAGCGGGCGGCGGAGGCGGCGGCAGTGGCGGCTCGGCCGCAAACATCGGCTCCGGCGGCCCGGGTGGCGCGGGTGGAGGAGGAGGCGGCGCGGGTGGCCGTGCTGTTTACGGTTCGGGAGGTTATCATTCCGATTGGTTTCCGACCGCTGCGGGCGGCACGGGCGGCAAAGGAATATCCGGCTTGGGAGAATCCGGCGTCGGTACGCGAGTCGGGCAAGGTGGCACTTATATTTCCGGTCTCATCTATGGAGGCGAATCTGGCAAAGGCAGCGCGACCGTCGGCACGGCCGGAGGAGGCGGCAATGTCTACGTAGCCCTGGACGCCCGTATAAGCGAACTCGTGAAAGGCAACGGCAATATAGCGACGCGCAGCACCCTCACGACCTGGACGCTCACCTACAACGATGGCAAGCCGGACGGCGCCCCCAAGAATGTCACGGGCATGCCGAGCCCTGATACGCAGCCCACGTACCAGACGAGCAGCGTCCCAAACCAGTACGTCTCAAGCGCCCAGCCCGCGCTGGAGGGCTACAACTTCGATCGCTGGAACACGAGCAGAAACAACAACGGCACAGCCTACTCCCCGGGCGGCGAATACAAAAACGCCACCGGCCCCCAGACTATATACGCCATCTGGAACGCGATCACCTACACCCTCATCTTGGACAAAAACGGCGGCCAGAACGGCCAGGACAACATCTACCAGAAGTACAACACAGGCTGGTACTCGAACAGCGGGGCGACGACGCAAATCGGCTCAGCTTCCTCCGGCAACCAGATCACCATGCCTACGCAGCAGGGATATATCTTCGACGGCTACTGGACGGCCGCTTTGGGCGGCGAACAGCGCGTGAACAACACAGGCCGCATGGTAACCGGCACATCGACGACGGGGTATACAAACAGTACCACAAGGCTTTACGCCCACTGGATCCCCATCAAATACAACGTGAGGTACTACCAAAACCACACACAGTCCGACACGACCGTCTTGTCCACAGACACGGATAGGGAGTACGGCAACACCACATCCTACAAATACGCGAATGCGCCCTCACGCACGGGCTACAAATTCCTGCGTTGGGGCGACACGTGGAACGCCGGCAGCGGGTACGCCGCCGGGGAGGCCTACTACAACCTCTCGACGACTAACAACGCCACGGTAAACCGCTACGCCATCTGGGAGCTGGTCAACTATGATATCACCTACAACGCCGACGGCAGGCAAGTGGAGGGGCAGCTTCCCACCGGCAAATACACGATAGAGGAAGCGGATACCAAGCTCGCGGCGGCGCCCGTGCCGACCGGCGATGACGCCAACCTCATATTCTACAGATGGAAAGTCACGGGCAAAGAAGGAAGCGGCCCCGGCTTTGCGGCCGGCACGGAGTATGCGTCGGCCGAGGTAGTAGGCCTTGTTGACGCCGACCAGAAAACTTACGGCAACGTGACGCTGACGGCGGAGTGGATAGAGCCGCAGGGCTCGATGGCCGACTCAGAGTGGCTCATCATATCCCTGGGCGCGTTCACCATTGAAAAAGCATACTGGAAGACGTCCGTGCACACGTACCTGAACGGCGCGCTAAGTAGCATGGACAGGGTAGAGCTGTACCAGGGCGGCGACCGCAAGTTCACGCTCATGGACGAAGAAGTGGACGGGGAATACTCATACACTGCGGACAGCGCCACGGTCCCCGGCGGCTACGACGTCTATGTGGACGGCAAGGATACGTACGTTGACGTGTCGTTTTCGGATAATCCCGCCCCGTCGTCCATCTACTTCTATTCCGTCCAGGTAGGGACAAACCTGGACGACGAGCCGGCGGACGTTGACACGCTCGTCCTGAAGAAAGGGGACGATAAGCTTTCGCTCACGCCGGACAGCCCGGGCGTCTACACGCTCACACGTCAGGTGAATGGCATCAACGGCGACCAGGCCGCCGAATGGCATATCATAGTGGACGGCGAGGATTCGGGCGAGACCGTGGCTTTCTCATCAGGAGGTGTCGGGAACACGGCGGAAGTGAACCGGTATACCGTGCGCGTGGAGACAACGCTCGATGGCGAGCCGTCGGACAAACTCGGCGATGTGACGCTCAAAGCGCCGGATGGTTCCGGAAAGCAGGACATCCCGCTGGCGAAGCAGTCCGAGGGCGTGTACGGGCTGACGGACTTTAAGGACAAGGATGAAACGGTATACATGATCCTCGTGGGAGGGGACGACACAGGCGAGACGGCCTCCTTCAAGTCCGGCGAGCTCCCGAAAGACATTGAGTTCTACACTGCCAAGATCGAGACGTATCTGAACGGCGGCCTAGCGGACATCGGAGACGTGGCCCTGACTCCGGGCATCGGCGACGCGCTGCCCATGCTGAACAAAGGCGTCGGCCTGTACGAGCTGGTCGGCCAGATGGACAACGCCAAGAGCTACGCCGTGAGCGTGGGCGGCGGGGACATAGGCAAAGCGGTCAAATTCTCTTCAGAAAACCGGACGGCAAAGGCGGATTACTTTACAGTAATATATACGGGGACCGGCGATGAGGACGATGGAAGCCTGCCGCCTGTAGACGCGGGTCGGTACCTTTCGGGCAGAGCGGCCACACTTGAGGGCAGCGGTACGCTCGCGTGGGAAGGCCACACATTCGCGGGCTGGCAGGAGGTCGGCGGCGACCAGCGGACCTATGAGCCTGGCGAGGCCTTCGAGCATATCACGAAAGAGACGGTGTTTGAGGCCGTATGGACTGAAGACGGCGAAGCGGAGGCGGCCTGGGTCGTCTCGGGCAATAGCACGGTCCACTACGGGCGGCTCGACGAGGCATTCGCGGCCGCAAAAGCGGAAGAGGCGGGCGTAGGCATCACGCTGCGGGCGGACTGCTCCATGGGCTATAGGGCGGAGCTCGGGCTAGACGACAGCCTGACAATCCCCGCAGGCCTAACGCTCCAGATAGAGGACAAAGGCGAGCTGAAGAGCGCGGGACTCATAGATAACGGGAAAGGAAAGGTCGCCGTAGAGGACGGCGGCATGCTCTACAACGACAATATAGTGTTGAGCGCGGACGCGGTGGAGCATCTCGTCGTGAGCCAGGGCGGCTACGCGGCGAGCCTCGTGACCTTCGACGCGAACGGTCACGGCACATCGCCGGAGGCGATATACGTGCCGTTTGGTGAGGCCGTCCCGGCTACCACGCCGGATGGCCTTCCTGTCGACTACACATTCGAGGGCTGGTACTTCGAGGCGGAATTACTGAACCCGTGGGCTACGGGAAGTGGCGGCGGCATCGTCACGAACGCGGTGCAGCTGTACGCTTCGTGGAGCCTGAACCACTACCCCGTGACATTCGACTGGGAGGGCAATGGCCCGGAACCGCGGAGCCTGACAGTCAGCGTGACGCACGGCGCCGCCCTCCTTGACTACGCGCCGAACGTCACAGAGGCGGGCTTTACAGTGGAAGGCTGGTACCCAGACACAAACTTCGAGGAGAGCGAGAAATACGGTCCCCCCGACAACGATAAGACAGTCACGGAGGAGGGCGTCAAGGCGTACGCGCACTGGACGCGGAACGACTACATAGTGACGTTCGATCTGAGCGGGCATAAAGACGCGGAGCCCGCGCCGGAGCCTGTGACGATCGCCTTCGAGGGGAAGATCACAGAGCCCTCTCCGGCAGCGATCGCCGCGGGCTATGACCTGACGGGCTGGTACCGCGATGAGGCGTGCACGGATGAGTGGGATTTCGCGGCGGACACGATGCCGGCTGATGACTTGACGCTGCATGCGGGCTGGCGCGCGTCCACGCCCGTCACCGTGGACTTCAACCTGAACGGGCACGGCGAGGCCACGCCGGCGGCCATAGGGGCCATGCCCGGCACGACGCTAAACTACTACGCCATCATCCCCGAACCATACTCGGACGAAGCGGAGTACAGCTTCGGCAGTTGGTACAAGGATAAAGAAGGAGTCTATCCGTGGAGCTTCACGACGGACAAAGTACCGCCGAGGGATATGACGCTGTGGGCGAAATGGGTATTCGACGGCTACACCGTGACCTTCGACCTGAACGGCGTCAGAGAGGATGAGTTGACGTCCCCGTCGCAGTCATTCACGAATATCGTAGGCCAGAACGCGACGGTACACAGACCCGAGGATCCGGCGACAGAAGGCTACACCTTCGCAGGCTGGTTCAAGGACAAGCCGTGTACGGATGAGTGGGATTTCGATAATGACGTGGTGAATAAGAATATGACGCTGTACGCGAAATGGGCCATAGGGAAGTACGATGTGGCTTTCGACCTGAAAAGCCACGGCAGCCCGCAGCCTGTGAAGCAGGAAGACGTGACATTTAAGACCCCTGTCGCGAGGCCTGACCCTGCCCCGACTGATAGTGACTACCTATTCCTCGGCTGGTACAAAGACCAAGGCGCGACGAAGGAGAGGTGGAGCTTTGCCTCGGACACGATGCCCGGCCGCGACCTGACGCTGTATGCGGGCTGGCGCTCGAAGACGGCTGTGCGCATGAGCTTCAACATGAACAGGCGCGGCGAGCCCGTGCCGGACGACCAATGGCTTGAGCCGGGAGAATATGTGACAAGGCCCGAAGAGCCCCACGCCGATGGCTACGGCTTTGGCGGCTGGTACAAGGACAAGGCGTGTACGGGCGGCAATGAATGGATATTTGACGGCGAGGGTACAGCGACGCCCGTGCCGGATGGCGGAGCGGCCATCTACGCGAAGTGGACAGCCGTGCCGTATACGGTCAGCTTCGACCTGAACGGGCCTGATGGAGTGACGCCCGCGCCGCAGCCCGCGTCATACAGCGCCATCTACGGCTATATCATTACTGAACCGGAAACCGCGCCGAAAGCGTTCGGCTATACCTTCCTCGGCTGGTACCGCGATAAGGCGGCTAAGAGCCGATGGATATTCGCGAACGACACGATGCCGAAGGACGATCTGACGCTGTACGCCGGATGGCGCAATGACAGCAGCCTCAAGGTCATGTTCGACCCGAACCTGCCGGCAGGGGCCACGCTCCTGGGCCCGGCGGTCATAGGCTCCGCATGGGTGCTGCCCGATGGGCTCGTGCCTGAGCCGAGTCCCGCGCCCGAAGCGGCAGGGTATGACTTCGGCGGCTGGTACAGGGACGCGAAGTGTACGCCCGGCCAGAAATGGGACTTCGCGGGAGCGCGCGTGGACATCCCCATGACACTGTACGCGAAGTGGGCCGTAGCGCCGTGCACGGTGTATTTCGACACGGGTAGCAAGAGCGCCGAGATCGATCTCGCCATAGTGAATCCCGGCGACAAGCTCACGGAGCCAGCCGCGCCGAGCGCGCCGGGCTGGGATTTCAAGGGCTGGTACATGGCGGACGGATACGGGCCGTGGGACTTTTCGACCGATACGGCCCCGGCTGTCAGACAGCTCATGCTCTCGGCGCTGTGGGTGGCTGAAGGCAGCATAGAAGCCAGCTTCGACCTGAACGCGACGACGCAGGGCGGCTTCGTAGGGGACCCGTCTGCGCTGACGAAGCCGGCCACGCAGTGGCTCATGCCGGACGACTGGGTGAGCGAGCCGAATGCCACGGCTGAAGGCCAGTACGTCAGTGCATGGCATCTTGACGCCATCGGCACGCCCGACGCGCGCTGGGACTTCACGAACCACCAGGTCACGGACTCCGCCATAAAGCTATACGCGCAGTGGCTCCAGCATATATATGAAGTGGGCTACGAACTGAACGGGCACGCCGCTGCGGACATGCCCTATACTGCCGTCACCTACGGCGCGCTGCTCACGCAGGCAACGCCTACAGCGGATACAGGCTGGGCATTCACGGCCTGGTACGGTGATATGTCACTGAAAAAGCCGTGGGATTTCGCCACGCATACGATGCCGGCGAGAAACGTCACGCTCTATGCGGGATGGCACAGCGACAAGGCATACGAGGTGACGTTCGATGTGAACGGGCACGGCAAGGCGCCGGATACCGCGTGGGTAGAGCCGGGCGCGCCGTGGCTCGACGAGCCCGAACCGAGCGTAACTGAGGAGGGCTGGACCTTCAGGGGCTGGTACAAGGACGCGGTGTGTAGCGAGGGGCAAAAGTGGGTCTTTGAGACTGATACCGTTACTGCCCCCATGACGCTTTACGCGAAGTGGACGCTGAACCAGTATTACATCAGCTTCGACACGGGCGGCTTCGGCAAACCCGCCCCGGCCGCAGTGAAAGCCGGCTTCGGCGCGAGGATCCCCGCGCCGCCGCAGCCCTATCAGGACGGCTACGTCTTCGGAGGCTGGTACACGGACGAGCTCTGCAAGAGCGGGCGCTGGAACTTCATGGAGCACACCGTGCCGTCAAAGGACATGACGCTGTACGCGAAGTGGACGATAGGCGGGTTTACGGCCTCGTTCGACATGAAAGGTCACGGTTCGCCGGCCCCGGCCCCGCAGAGCGTGGTATTCGGCGCCAGGATAGCCGAGCCCGCGCAGCCGTCCGAGACGGGCTGTATCTTCGGTGGCTGGTATACGGACGCCGCGTGCAGCCCGGGGGCGGAGTGGGACTTCGACACGGACACGATGCCCGGCCACGACCAGACGCTGTACGCGAAGTGGTCGTTTATACCCTACAAGGTGTACTTCAGCCTGAACGGGCACGGCGCCCCCGCGCCGGCCGCCATGACGGTGCAATACGGGGGAAAGATCCCCACGCCCACGCAGCCATCGGATAAGGGATGGACATTCGGGGGCTGGTTTACGGACGCCGCATGCAGCCCCGGGGCGGAGTGGGACTTCGCCACAAGCACAATGCCGTTAAGCGACCTCACGCTGTACGCGAAGTGGACGGAGAAGATCGGTGGCGGTAGCGGTAGTAATGATGACAAGGACAAGGATGAGGATAACGACAAGGATAACGATAGCGATAGCGGCAAGGATAGCGGCAAGAGCAAAGACAACTCTGGAAGCGGTTCAAGCGGCGGCGACAACGCCGGAGGCAGCGGGGCGAACACGGGCGGAGCCACAGGCGACGGAACGGGCGGTATCGCGGACGGCGGCATAGGCGGCGTATCGGGCGATGGAGACGCATACGGAGAGAACGGCGCAGACAACATAGGCGGCGACGAGTCCGAGTGGCATACGAATGGAGGCAACGCAGCGGCGGGCGAGGACGATAACGGCAGGGGCAGCCAAGAGGATATGTCTTTCGCAAACATACTCCTGATGGCAGCCGGCATAGCGATAGCGGTATTCATGGCCCTGAACGCAAGGAGAAGAAGATACCAAAGATGGCTCCTGCCGGTAGTGGTAGCCCTGGGCGCCCTCGGGGCAATCCTATACTTAGCCATAGAGGGCATACACGGCGCCTGGGCGCTCATAAACAGCCACACAATATACTTCGCGATAATATTGGCCGCGCAGATAGCGGCGACGATAATAGCAAGAAGATCATAGCCCACACCCGCGTGAAATAACAGACTCGCAATTGTAAATTGAGCCTTATGAAAATCTTAATAATTTGTACAGGGAAAACCCATACTCTTTCCCGCTGATTTGTGTATACTTTATCTCGTATGGCACTACACGGAAGACCAGCTATGAAAAGTCAAGAGGCAAATGAAAAAAAGTTGTAGGAAATGAATAACGGCAAAAAGCGTATGTCAAATCATATCCGCTTATGCAATAAACGAACCTTGGCAACCGAATATTGAGATAATGACCCTACGTTCGTGTGGAACCAGGATGGTTCTCTGGGCGCGGGTGGTGCGGATCATAGACCTTGTTTTCCGAAAGGATGACAAAGATGACGTTGCACATCTTCCGGGCGACGCCGCTGACGGCGACGAGATGGTGTTTACCTCGTTTTCTGAGCGACTGGTAATATTCCGACATTGTCGGGTCACTAAAAGCCGCGACATTGGCAGCGAGCCAGATAGCGCGCCGCAGATAGGGAGAACCCCGCTTAGACATCTTGCCCTGCGTACCTGTGAACTCGCCGGATTGCACGACCTTGACGTCAAGCCCCGCGAACGCCACGAGCTTCGACGGATGGTCGAAACGCTTAATGTCACCGATCTCTCCGAGAATGGCGGCGCCAAGAACGGGGCCAATACCCGTAATCGTCGTGATTGGTGAGCCTATCGACTTCATCAGTACATTGACCTCGCTCTCCAAATCCGCAATCTGACCTTCCAAGAACACGAGTTGGTCTACCAGTTGCTTGATCTGGAATGCGAACGCATCCTTGGCGAAGGCGACGCCAAAAGACCCTTTGGCAACGGCTTTGAGCTCACGGGCTTTCTCGTCCTTGAAGCGGCCTTTGCTCGCCTTGGAGAGAAATGCCGCAAGGCGTTTCGTCGGAACCTTGGCCAAGTCCTCGGGCGACTGGTATTTCGTGAGGATCTCGAGCGATGTCACGCCGAACGTGTCCGAGAAAAGGCTTGCATACTCCGGGAACACTTGGTCAAGAAGCGCGATGATGCGGCGCTTGCAATCCCCCACGCTTTCGACAAGGCAAAGGCGATATCGCGAGAGCTGCCTGAGAGCAATAACGTTTTCTTCGGAAAGTTCGGTGGTGTTGAATTCACCGAAACGCATGATCTGGGCAATGACGAAAGAGTCCTTAGAGTCATTCTTTGTCTGCCGGATATACATCTTTCTGAAAGCGTCAGACGTGATTGGGTTGATGACCTTGACGTCACAACCCGATTCCGTAAGATAGGAATAAAGCGACAGCCAGTAGTGGCCGGTCGCCTCCATCCCAATCAGCACATCGGATTTATCCATCCCGTTCTCAGAGAAAAACCCGAACAGCACAGCTGCACCATCAGCAGAGTTGTCGATCGGGAAACTCTTGGACAGAAGATGTCCGGCTTCGTCAATGACCGATACCTCGTGTTTGCGTTTGGCAATGTCGATTCCGCAGTAATACATGGATACCACCTCTTTCCTTAACACGGTAGAGCCAAACCCTCTGCTGCTTGCGGAATACAACCTTGTTAGATATTGAACGTCTCGCGCTATCCAGCTCATTCGCATTCACCCGCAAGGCAGAGGCGCTACCCTTTCGTACGAAGTCGCTGCTTCAAGGAGGCCAACAGCGCCCTCTACCTGTTAGGTTCATTATCTCATACTGGTTGCACAAGACAATGAATTGTGGGCATCGAAAGATGCCTTGTTGCCGATAACGGCCCGGTGCGTTGCTCCGGCAAGACAGCATCGGTACACCTTTGTTCGCTATGCTTCGAGACGTACTTGATACGGAGATGCGATACTCCGGACGGTTCGGGAACGAATGCGGCGCTACTGATCAGTGTGGTTCAGATCGTTTGCTATGATCAGATCTCTCACTTGATGCTTGTCAGGTCGTTATCGGCTGTAGGCAGATGATTCTGCCTTAATGATTACTATACAAGGAGAGCACCATGGCTTACAGCACAAAAAAAACGAAAACGCTTGTCAGCGTAGTAGCAAGTATGATTCTCGCAGTCATCTACTTGATATACGTGACGGGAAACAAGGCGCCCGGAATAAACGACCTGAAAAGTTGGGCGGTCGCAATATTGATATTCATCGGCATCGGCGTCGTTTTACAAATCGTTATTCAAATTATCCTCCAGATTGTCTACTCCGTTTCAACCGCAGTGAGGGAAACAGGCATTGATGACAAAGAAATCGAGAGGATTGTTTCCTCAGAAATGTACGATGACGAAATGGACAAACTAATCAATTTGAAATCGGCACACATTGGATATATCCTCGTGGGTGTTGGATTCATCGCCGCGCTTATCGTGATTGCGACAGGTTGTCCAGTAATATATGCGCTTCATATCCTGTTCGGCTCGTACCTTGCGAGTTCGGTTGCCGAGGGTCTGGTGGCCGCCTATCTCTATGAGCGGGGCGTTCATAATGGGTAGGAAACTGATTATCACAAACAATATCCGTCGGCTTCGTTTCTTCGCTGACGAGATGACGCAGCTCGAATTGGCGGAAAAGGCGGGGGCTTCAAGACAGACCATTATCGCGTTGGAGGCAGGGAAATATACGCCGTCTTTGGAATTGGCGTTCCGCATAGCGGGCGTGTTTGGCGTTCCGATCACTGAAGTGTTCGAGTGCAAGCAGAAAGGCGGGAGCACAAGCCCAGATGCTTGACCATGATGAGCTCTTCATCCTGCGCTTTGATTGTCTCATACCCATTACGCTCGTACAGCCGAAGCGCGGGATTGGCCTTTTGGACAGACAAAGAGATTCGTTCGTAGCCCTCCGCGCTGAGCGAGCTATGCAAGCGGTTGAGTAGTTTTGTCCCTATTCCGCAGTTACGGTACTCCGGCAGGACGGAGATGGCCAGTTCCGGAATGCCGCCGCCTATGTTGCCGTAGCCTCTGCATTCCGGTTCATCGAGAATGCGAGACCACGCCGCGCCGACAATTTGCCCGCCGTCTTCGCATACAAAACAGCAGTCGCCCACTCGCCCGAAGTCTTTGATGTAATGATTGAGCGACGGCGTAAGAATCACGTCGTGCGGCGGCGGTTCCGCCCCATCCGGAATAAAGATTGCCTCATAGAGAAAATCGTTCAACGCTTCGTATTCAGTCGCCTCAATCAACCTGTAAATCATCCGGCATACCCTCACGTGTCATCATCTTTCAATGCGATGTTTTTCTTATCATTTATTATACCTTTAAATTATACAACCGATGATCAATCACGAAGGTCTCAAAAAGTTTGCGTTGACATTGAAAGAAGGGCATTGGATGTTCCTGCTTATCAAAATGCGGAATGCCACTTGCTTCCCATTGAATTATCGCATAGAATAACTGAATTGTATGCACAATAGATTGACGTGGTAGGATGGCGATGAATCAATCTCCGAAAATCAGACAAAATACTGACACGGATTTCCTCAAAATAGTTGCTGTTATAAGCATGGTTTTAGATCATGTTGGCAAAGTTTTCTTTCCGGACAATGTAGTCCTTTCAATCGTTGGGCGTATTGCTTTCCCTCTGTTTGCGTATTGTATTGTAGTAGGATTTTTGTACACGCGAAATATAAAAAGATACCTTATGCGCCTGCTCGTGTTCGGAGTCATTTCACAACTGATTTACCCATGGGCGCTTCGTTCGAACTCAATCAGTTTTCCAAATAATTTGCTGAACCTGAATATCTTTTTCACACTGATTGCGGGATTGTTGATTTTATTGGCTATACAAGATCTGAAAAAACGTTGGTGGTTGATTTTGCCGGTAGTGGCGGTAGAATTGTTCATTGGTTTGGATTATGGTGTCAACGGGCTTGCTTTATTTGTAATCTTTTATTTGACTCGTAACAAAAGATGGCTTTCTTTCGTGCTCGTTCTCGCCTGGATGTGTTTGGAACTCCCCGGCGATTTTATAATGCTTCAAGACTTTGGAATCGACAAACAATTCTTCGCAATTCTCGCCTTGCCGTTTATATATGTACATACCAACACTCATCTGAAACTTAATAAGTATATATTCTACGCTATTTATCCCGTACATTTGCTCCTGATTTTTGTCTTTCGAATTGTCATGTATGGATGATTATATTGAACGTAATATGATGAAGATATGAGACTAACTACAAAACGGCAGCAACAAAGTGGCAACAGAAAATAGTTCAACACTTCGTATTCAGTCGCCTCCATCAACCTGTAAATCATTAGAGGATTGAACGGATAGGCAAGGCGGATTCGGATTATCCCCCTTGCCTATGGTATACTGATGGTGCTAACCAAAGAAAAGTTAACAAGAACTCAGCCCCATGACTCCTTACGGAATCCGGCGCGGTGTAAGGGTTGATACATTAAGTGGTGGATATACTGAAAATCATCTCAAAATGAACATTGAAATAATTACTGACGGATTGTCCAAGCGGTATGGCAAATTCCTTGCCCTCGACGATGTTTCGCTGAAGATCGGGCCGGGCGTGTTCGGTTTGCTTGGCCGGAACGGGGCGGGGAAAACGACCTTGCTGCGGATACTCGCTACCTTGTTGCCCAAAACCGGCGGCATGGCGACGGTCTGCGGGGCGGATATTTCCGAGACAAAAACGCTTCGCCCGTTGATCGGGTATTTGCCGCAGGAGTTTTCTTTTTATCCCAATATGTTCGTCGATGAAGCGCTGGACTATTTGGGCCTGCTCTCCGGCGTGAGCCGGGACGTCAGAAAAGAGCGAATTCCCGAGCTACTGAACCGCGTCAATTTGTTCGACGAGAGGAGGAAACGCATTCGCGCGTTGTCCGGCGGTATGAAGCGCCGCTTCGGCATGGCGCAGGCCATCATTCACAACCCCGCCGTATTGATTGTCGACGAGCCTACCTCCGGACTCGACCCTGTCGAGCGCGTACGCTTTCGCGCCATGCTCGGCGATATGGCCGAAAACCGCATCGTCATTCTCTCCACCCATATTGTCGAGGACGTCGAAAAGCTCTGCGACCATCTCGCCATTCTCGACAAGGGCGCCGTGGTTTTCGACGGGGTCGTCACAGGTCTCACAAAGGGCGGCGCCACGCTCGAGGAAGCCTATCTGCAACTTATCGGTGAGGGATGATGGGGCTGTTCCTCAAGGAATGCAGGGCGGTGCGCAAAACCATCCCGTGGTTTCTTTTCGTCGTCATCGTGGTCGTGTTTTATTTCATGAATTTTGGGTTTGATTTATATAATCAGATCAGACAAGTTGATACCGGCGAGGAGATTGAGTTCAGCTTTCCTGCCAAAGACGGTTTTACCGTATTCAGCTATAATTATGCCCCCGAAACCAATCCTTTGATTTCTCCGTCTCAGGGCGATCCGGAAAGTTACGGCAGAGAGAATGTCGTCATCCCCGAGCTGACAATGCCGAACGCCTGCGCCATGCTCGCGACCGAGTATATGTATTCTGCGGGCGCGGGAAGGTATACCCACTATTCCACGCTGGGATTCCTGAAACACACGACGCCGCCGAGTGACGATCAAAATGAGATAGCCGGGATACTCGTCGATATGACGGGGCTTTCCCCCGCGGAAATTGGCGAGTCGATCAAAGGCTTGGATACGCCGATACCCTTTGCGACCAATTCGGACGAGGACTACGGCTCAAAAATACCGATAAAGATCAGCTATGAGGAGTTTGAACGATACATGCGGCGGGTGGATCAGTTGATCGGCGGCGGCTCGCCCTACGCCGAGAAAAACCTCATGCTGTTTGCCTCAAGGCCGGCAGGCTACGAAGATAGGCTCGCCGAATACCGGAGCATCGTCTATGAGGATAAGATAACGAACGCGTACGCCCGATATTTCTGTGATTACATGGGTATAGTGATCGCGCTTTTCGCGATCTTTGTCGTCGTGAACTATATGACGCGTGACAGGCGGGCGCGCGGCGACGAACTGATCATGCCGAGGCGCGTTTCATCGCTCAAACTCATTGTGGCAAAGTATCTCGCTTGTGTCGTCATGACATTACTGCCCATTATTATTATATCTATCATCCCAACGATAGAATTGATCGTTTTCGCCCGGGGGCACGGGTTGCCGGTCGACCCGCTCGCTTTTCTGAAATACGAGGCGGCGTGGCTTTTGCCGACGCTCCTCACCGTTACAAGCGTCGGATTTGCCATTACCATACTGACCGACACGCCGGCGGCTATCATCGTCCAGTTCGTTTGGAGCTATATCACCCTGATCGTGACGCCTTTGGACGCGCTCGGCGGACCTTTCGGAACAGGGCTGATCGTCAGGTTCAACACCATCGGCGGGAGGGGGGCCTTAGCTGGATCCATGGGGGATTTGGCGGTAAATCGCGTCATGTACTCTGTTCTCGCCGTCGCGTTGCTGCTGCTATCCGCCTATCTGTACAGCCAAAAGAGAAAAGGCCGAATCGATGTTATCGGGAAAATCAGATATGTGTTTAGGATTGATCGCAATCCAGTTCAGGATCGTTCTTTATAAAACCGCCTTTGTCGCGACGGCGTTTGCGGCGGCGGTTTCACTGTTCGCAGGGACGGGACATCTCGATTGGTACGCTTCGGCCATTCTTTTGGAGCGCTTTGTTTCATTGACCGGCATTATCCTCATAACGTCCGTGTGCGCTCCCGAGCAGGACAGGCGCGTCCGGGAAGTAATCGCGGCAAAGGCGTTTTCGTTCCGCAAAACCATAGTGATACGATTGGTTTTATCTTCGCTGATCTGTCTGCTCATCATTGCCGTCTTGGTATGTGTCATGTCCGCGCGCGGGTGCGTTTTCCCCGTCTGCGAATACCTCTTCGGCGCTTTCGCCACCGCGTTTTTCATCGGTGCGCTCGGCTTCCTTATCGCCGGAATATTTGACAATACGATCGCCGGATATTTTGTTTCCGTCGTCTACTTTTTCATGAACATGATGAGCGTGCCGCAGGACAGCGTGTGGTATCTGTTTTCGCTGTCAGGCGGCGACAACGCATCGAAACCCGTCTTGGCAATCGCCGCCGCGACGATGATATGCGTCACATTTTTTGTCCGCGCGATCAACGCGAGGACGAGGTTTCATAGCAGTTAAATGCGGGCTTCTCCCCCTCACCTACGGCACAAGCACCTTCATCTGTCCGGGGGAGATGATTTTTATCATGCCGCCATAGGCGCAGATCAGCTGCGAGGTGCTTGACAGGGCGGGATAATTCCCTATGATCACCATGGGGCTGCCCGGGATCCACGGGGCCATGGTGTTGGGGATGCAGGGCATGGGCGTCAGCACGCCGAGGGCCGCCGCCGTCGCGGACGCCACCATCGGGTTTGCGAGCGACGTACACATGCCAAACGGCGGGATGTTGACCATCGGCCGAAAGTCCATGATGGTCGCCGCGGGCTTGGACGTCAGCACCTTTAGGTTTGACGTCACGTTGAGGGTGGACGGCGCGAGGCCGAATGAGCAGAACATGCTCGCTCCCGTACATGCGCAGACCGCCATCTACGGCCTCCTTTCCGCCCGGGGCGATGAGACGGGTACGCGTATGTAGACGCCGAGACCCCTGCCGACGCCGCCCTTTGCGGAAATCTCCCCGCCGTGCGATTCCACTACATGCTTCGCGTGATGCAGCCCGAAGCCGTGCCCATCGCTGCTGTTGCTGCCCCGGTAATCAGGTTCGAAGATGTGTGCTATCTCCGCTTCCGGGAGGCCTATGCCCTCGTCGCGAAAGACGACGAGCAGCCAGCCGTTCCCGTCCGTAGACACCGTGATCCAGATGTCCGTCTTGCGTCCCTTGTATTTCAGCGTGTTGTCCACGAGATTGTAGAACATCTTCATCCATTGGACGGTGTCCAACTCGACTTCGATCTTCTTCTCTTCGCTCTCGACCCGGATCCGCACGCCCTCCGCCTCCGCGACCGGCTTCATGTCTTCGGCGATGCCGCGTATGAGCCCCACGACGTCGACTGCCACGCGGACGACGTTATCCGCGCCGAGGTCAAACTCCGTCTCGGACACGAAATTGCTGAGTATCTCATTCATGTACGTGGCCCGGTCGTAGATCTTTCCGATGTACTGCCTGCGCGTCGCCTCGTCCGGTACGCGGCCCTGCTTCAAGAGCTCCGCGTAGCCGATGATGATCGACAGCGGCATACGGAGGCTGTGCGTCAGGTCGTTGACATATTTTTTAAGTGAATCGTCTTCGTTTCTCATATCGTTACAGCACCTGATCAGCGTAAGGTTCGAAATCGGATCGCGTAAAGACCTTGCCCGTTTTCACAAATTCATAGCGGATCGCGAGGAGGTAATGCCTCATATGCACCTCTCCGTTCGCCTCCGGGTCGCCGGCCGCGAGGAAGGCCGCGTTCAAAATGCAGTTCTTGATGTTGCCGCCTACGAACTCAAATTTGTCCGCGAGGAAGCGGATGTCGACGTCCTCCGCCAAAGGCGTCCCTTTTGGGATCGTCGTATTCCAGAGGATGTAGCGGGTCTCCGGATCGGGGAATTGGAACTCCACGATGAACTTCATGCGCCTGAAAAACGCGGGGTCGATGTTGTGTTTGTAGTTTGTGGCGAGCACGGACACCCCGTCATAGGCCTCTACTTCCTGTAATAACAATGCTGTCTTGTTATTATTACTCGATTGATTGCTTCCGCCGTCGTCAGCGCGCTTGGCGAAGAGCGTATCGCACTCGTCGAAAAACAGTACGACGTTGCACTTCTTCGCCTCGCGGAAGATCATGGAGATGCTCTTTTCCGTCTCGCCAACGTATTTGTCCACCACCTTCGACAGGTCAACGCGGTAGAGCTCGAGATTGAGCGCGTTGGCGAGCACCTGCGCGCACATGGATTTCCCGGTGCCGGGAGCGCCAAACAGCAGGACGGACAAGCCGCGGCCATACGGGTATTTGCGATTGTAGTCCCACTGCTCATAGACCTGTTTGCGGAAGCGCATCTGGTCGCAGGCGTATTCGAGCGCCTGACGCTGGTCGGGCGACATGACAATATCGTCCCACGTGTACGTCGCTTTGATCTTTGTCGCCTTTTGCGTCAGCTCGTGGCTCATCTGATTGTAGCACGCCTCAAACAGGCTGCCGCGCCCGATCTTCTCCGTCTTCGCCATCGCCGCGAGGCCCTTGCTCATATGGAGCGCGCCCTTGATCTTGCCCGCCGTAAACAGGAACTTCGCGGCCATTTCGATCAGATCCACGTCGTCGTCAAACGAGAAGCCCTGAGCGTAGTGCTGCCACAGCTGCTCGCGCTCGCTGTTGTTCGGCGTAGGCAGCTCGATCTGGGCGTATTCGGCCGACGTCATTTCCTTGAACGGCATCTTCTCGCGGCTCAACGCAAACACCGTGTGCTCATTGTCCATGAGCTTACCGAACGCGAGATCCATGTACCCGAAGAATTTCTCCTTCTCCTCCTCCCGGTACGAGAGATTGTCTAAGCAGCAACAGGCGTTCAATAATATGCACTCGCGGCTGACTGCCCAAAGCGCTTTTTCAACGAACGAAAAGTCGTAGACAAACAACTTGCCGCCGTCGATACTGACGCATTCCATATCGCGTTCCGCGCAAAAATGCCGTATCGTGAATTTGCGCCCGCTGCCCTCGTCGCCGTACAGATTGAACAGGCGCGTCCCGTCCGCCGAAGAGATGCCGATCGCATCGAGCTGGCCTTTGTTCGCGATAAGCGGATCCAACTCGGAATCGTCCGTGATGAGCCGAAGGAAACGGCGATAGTTTTCATCGACGCGGCGCGGGTTCGGGCCGAACAAAAAGTCGATCAGGCGCTTGTCCGGAGAAATCGGCGTTGAGAACGGCATGGCGCTGTTGATGTTCAGGCTGAAAAGATGCTGGAGCTGTTCAAGCGCTTCCGACATGGCGGACGAGGCGCTCGTGATGGAAAACCCCTTCCCGTAGTACACGCGCGCCACGGACTCGAACGTCGGCGCCGAAAGGTTGCCGTTCTGGTTCACGACCTGAAATATGGACGCGTAGTTCGTCTGCGTGGACGAAAGGACGGCGCAGGCGAAACAGAATGTCGTGAAGTTTGAAAAGCCCCTGTCGCCGCACAGCCGGTAAAACGGCATATCCACCTTGCCCGGATCCGTCTTTTCCGCCCGCTCGCGCAGCATGTCCATGAGCGTGTCGATATGCTCGGACGTGTCGACGGCGAAGGACGGAGCGGACGGCTGCACGGGCGCGTCTTGGCTCGAAAAGTCGTCGAACAGCGACGCCAGTTCGTCGTCTATGCCCTCAGCTTCCGCTGCGCCGGAATGCGCTTCCGCGTCTGCACCCGCGCGCCCGCCCTCATTATTTCCCCCACTCGCGCCCTCGCTGTCCGGAACGCCCGGAGCGCCGTCTTCGGAAAAATCCATGAGGTGCTTTTCCGTCAGGTCGTGGGCGATCTCTATATCGGGATAGAGCACATTCTTAAACCCGCCCTGCTCCGACGCAAAGAGCTCCCCCATCTCGTTCAGATACATATGCAGCTGCCTGTCCACACAGGCGAACAGCGCGGACGTATACGCCTCATAGCCGGGAAACGGTTTCCCTTTGAAATCTTCCGAAAAAAAACTCATACCCTGCCTCTCCTCTCATATATCCGCATCTTCCCCGTATCTTCTTTCCGCACGTCCGTGAACAGGTAGCCGACGCCCCGGACGTTTTCGATCACACCGAGGTGGTCGGGATCGATTTTCTTCTTCAAATTTGAAACGTGTACAAACAGCGCGCTGTAGTTGCCGAGGCTGTCGCTTTGCCACACGTTTTTATACAGATCGTCGTACAGGATCAGGTCGTCCGCGTGCGCTGACAGATATTCCAACAGCGCATACTCGATCTGCGTCAGATCGAGCTCGTGTTCCCCGGAAACCACGCGCCTGTGCAGCGTGTCTATCGTAAAGCTCTCGAAGCGGCGAATCTTTTCGGCGCGTCTGTGGCTGCCGGGCGACTCGCGGTACCTGCGTATGTTGGCTTCGACGCGGGCGATCAGTTCCTCATAGTTTACGGGCTTCGTCACGTAGTCGTCGCCACCCCGGCCCAGCGACGAAACGATGGTTGCGCTGTCCTCGAGGCAGCTCACGAATATGATGGGGCAGGCGCTTCTGTCGCGCAGATAGTCGCAGACCTCCTGACCCGTCCCGTCCGGTATCATGATGTCGAGCAGCACGCAATCGAAGTAGTCCGTATCGATAAAAGCCAGAGCCTCCCCGCACAGAAAGGCCTGGCGCACCGTATGGCCCGCGCCCGTCAGATGGATAGTCGTGATGTCCGACAGATCCTTGTCGTCTTCAACTATCAGAATGTGTCCCATAAGGCTCCTTTGGCGTTGCTTGTTTTTTTCGCGTATCCAAGCCTGCGTTCTCAGGCGTGGCGTTGAACAGCGTTTGGCCGGAAAATACGGACTGCGCCGTATTGATGCCGCCGGAATATCGCCGCGCCTCCCGGTCGAACATGTTGCCGGCCCGGTCTATCGGATCGATGACCGGTTTCTCGATACGTATCTCGATCTCGAAGTCGTCGTCGCGATCCGCGCCGGAGGGGCCCCTGCCGTTCTTCAATCCGGTATTGGCGTCAGCCATGTCCATTCCCTCGATTCTTCATTCGCGCCGCCCCGCGCCACCCCGCGTCGCCCCGCTCCGCAAACAATACCTGATCTTTCCGGCGCGCTCATGTCAAATACTCCGTACCGTTCAGCGCCGCGCCATTGTCCAACATGCCTTCCGACGGATCAGCGAGGACGGCGTTCAAATCCAAATTGGCGCCGCCGTCAAGCGTCGAGCTATCCCTCATGAACAGGATGCGCATGTTCATCCGTATGGGCTTGAACTGCTCTATGAGACGCGTGAGGCGCAGTTGGAGCTTTTCATCCGGGAGCTGATCGATGAGCAAGGTAAAGCTGAACGGGTCGTCTCCGTACAGTCGTTCCAATATGCGGCGGTTCTCCGCGTTTGCGTGCTTGAGCGCGGTCTGGCGCTCCACGATATAGAATGGCGCGTCGACGAAGACGCCCACGAGCTCCTCTATGGACTCGCGCGTACCCTTTTTCCGGATGAGCGACGGGACCTTTTTCAGAAGCGCGCGCAATCGGGCCTCATCGACCAAATCCCCGTCTAACGATATGCCGAACCATGAGGCGTAGACCGGAAGCAAGGGCGCCGGCGCCGTATCGGGATCGAGCAGGGCGTCCACGGAGTCGATCTTCTCCTGCAGATCGTTATACAGAGAAGAGAAAATCGACAGGTAGCGGTGAAAGAACGAGCCCTCTTCGCGGTATACCTCGGGGAATGTCCCAAGAAAATTGTCGCCGGGCGCGTAGGCCCTGAAGTGGGAGAACGTCGCCTTGCCGCCCTGCGCGCTCAGGTATATCCACAGGTAGCGGCCATAGTGGCCGTACAGCAGTATATCGCGGTAAACGGACGCGTCCTCCGCGCGCCACGACGACGCCTTGAACTCGGCCAGCTTCTCACGCGCGCTCACGGACGGATCGAGCATGACGTCGTCCCTGTCCACGGCCTCGCCGTTCCGTATGAGCTGCGGGTCGTCCGAAGCCATCACGCGCACGGTGAACACCGTATCTTCCTCGGCGTCCACGTCAAAGGCAAAGCGGCCCCACGGGCAGCCCTCGAGGACGCCGTCGATCTTGCCGAAGAATATTTCGGCTTTCCTGTCCCGGCCCGCCGAGACGAGCGCTTCGTCCCGCGTCAGCTCGAAGCCATCCTTACAGGCCCGCTCCATACGGGCGGCGCCTATGAGATATTTCTTGATTGCCGAAGCCATATACCGTTCCTTTCCATCACTCGCGGGTAGCGTCTATCTTATTTCAATTTCAAAATGCCCCGGGCAGCACAGCTCGTCGTCCCCGAGTATGATGTCCGGGCCTTCGAGATGGGCGTGTCTCCAATCGGCCGGCGCTATGTCGAAGTCGTACAGCGACTTCACGGCGTCGAGCGCCTCTATTCTCCTGTGCAGGCTGTTGTACGAGATGGTGGCCCCAAAACGCATATCCCCGTTCACGCCGTCGAGCTTCCCGCGAAGGAAGGCCTCGATCGTTCCCCGGACGTCTTCATAGTAGCCGGCGGAGTAGACCACCGCGTGGATGTTGATGGGAATATAGACGGGCGGCGCCAGCTCGATGCTTGTACCGATCATGCGCCGCTTGTCTATATGCCTGCCGATGTATTCTGCGTAGAGCGGCGACAAGGTCGGCAGCTTGTCCTCCCCGTAAGGCTTCACGGCGATGCGCACGAGATTTTTTTCGGAATCCGCCACGGCCCTCACCTTGTGGATGCACAAGCCCGGCGTAGTCCGCACGATGTACTCGTAATCGTCCAAGGTGACGGCCACGGAGGGCGTACGCAGATCCGCGAGAAAGCGCAGCCGAAGCCGCTCGGCGTCCTCGCGCGTACTCCCGCCTGAAGCGGCCAGCGCGTTGACGATCTGCGGCGCGGCTTGCTTTTCCTCCCTTGGCATGAGCGTGGGCGTGAACACGTTCCCGGCCCGGATGTTTCCGCGCGCGCCCTCCGTCACGGCGCAGCCGGCGAGATGTATGACGCAGCCCTCCATACCGCCGGGGTCCTTGACCCGGATATGCCCCGTGCTCGAAGGCGCCTCATAGCGGAACATGCCGCTGTCCGTGCTGTCCGGATACACGAATGAGAATTCGGACGCGCCGTTCACCGGCTGCCGCTCGGCAAGCAGGCAAAAGCCCTCCGGCAGGATTTGCGAAAAGCCTTTCGTCTCGAACGTCTGCCCCTCATACCCCATGAGCCTGCCAAGCGTCAAGTGCTCCGCGCTCATAGCGTCGCAGCACACGACGCGCACGGCGTTTTTCTTCGTACAAGGGCTGTAGCCGAAACGCTTGGGGCTAAAGCGTATCTGTACGCCATCGGGGATTAGCTTCGTCGTATAGTAACGGCCCTGCTTGTCCTTCCCCGTGGACGGCTCGTAGCGGCGGTATACCCCGTCGTTCTCCTCATCGCAGTACACCGTATAGTAGCCGTTGATCCACAGGCGGTTTTTCAGAACCACCGTACGTCTCCCGGGATAGGGCATCGTCGACACCTTGCTGTCCTTTTGGACGGCCTTGAACAGGTTTGCCGTAACGGAGTGCAGCCTCGGCGGCAGGTCGTAAGCCTCGTCCGTCAGGATGCAGCGCAGGGCGTAGCCGTCGTTGCCGTTCACGGTATACCGCGCTTTGTCGGCGCCCTTGACGGAGAGGTGCACGAAGCCGCTCTTGAGAAATCCGCGCGTGCCGTCGTCGGCATAGGCGTCCTCCCATCCCCTCCGCGTGAAAAACTGCCAGCGCAGCGTAGCGAGCGACAGGTTTGAGTCGCCGAGCGGATTTCGCGCCTCGTCGTTCATGATGCGCACCGCGAGCGTGAGGCTTTCCCTCTCATCGGGCACGTCGCCTAATAGCACATAGAATGCAGCGCCTGACCGCGCGGGCGTCCCGAACACCGCCGCGCTCGTCCCGGAAGCCCCCGCTTGGACGTAGGTAATATCCCGAACCTCGCCGCCATATTCGCAGTAGAGCCCGTTCACCCCCCAATCGCTGAGTTCGACCGGCCCCGCCGGTTCGAAGCAGATGTCCTCCGCCATGAGCTTCTCGCCCTCCATGAGCGACAGGCCGCCGTTCGCGCTCAGGTAGACCCCGGCCGCCCTGTATTCATTCGACTCAAACCCGAGCATCGCGAGAAGTTTCAGACGCACGGCGTCCGTCACCGTGTTGATGGTATCGCGCTGCAAGACGGTGAAGGCCGAGAGGTTTTGCAGCATAGTAATGCCGGGATCCGAATAGTTGAAATTCGTCCACTCGTCCGTAAGCATAGGGATCTTCTCGATGGATTCGCCGAGAATCTCCTCATAGGTCTTGTCTGAAAGATTTATAGTATCAAGCAATGCCAACCCCTTCCGTTACTATTATATAAGATAATAATTTTCACAGGAAATGCACCTTGTGTTTTCCGTTCACACCTACCATGAACGGCTCGCGCTTCAGGCGGCTGAGCTCGCACGAACGCCTTTCACCGTTCTTGTCGATGTAATTCGCCGTGGCCGTAAACCGCTTTATCACCGCGTCCCCGGATATGCCGTACAGCATGATCTCGATCTGCTCGGGCGCGGGCATTTCCCCGATACGCCATCCCCCGTACATCGTACCCCGCGCATCCTCGCGGGGCAAGGGATCGAGACGCTCCGCGACGCGCTCGCGGATCAACGCCGCCGTGTCGTATCGAGCCTTCTTGTTCGGCTCGAAAACCCATACGTCGACATCTATGCGGACAAAGGTCGGCTCCGTCACCCGGATGCAGTCGGCGGTCAACGTCGCTTCGCACTTCCGCCGGATTCTATCCACAAGGCCGTCGCGCACGTTTTCAAACGAATAGGAGCCGTCCAAGTAGTCGCGCATGAGCAGCGCGATGTTCAGCGAAAACTCCCCGTGCGTGAGCGGGCTCTCTACGATGCAGCGCGCGCTCCCGATCATTTCGGAAAAGTTCAGCGTCTCGCGCTCGTAGTCCCTTTCGCTCACCAAGCGGCCGCCGGAGTTGACGACGCCCGAAACGCGCTCCATGGCAAGCGCTACGCTCTCCATGTCGCTGCCGCCGCTCGTCGCGAGGGGGTTGAATACGTCGCCGACGTAGAGCACCCGATCCATCAGATCCGTCAGGGAGCCGGCCGGAAGATTGCCCGTCGCGCCGTCGCAGCGCCTGACGCGGACGGTGAATGCCGGCTCGGAGGAGGCGGCGGGTATGCGTACGCCGATACCGTCCCCAAACCGTATAGTGTTGTGAAGACGGTCTATCACGTAATGCCTGTCGCCCGGCGCCGAGCCGTCAAAATTGTCGACTTCGTTCCAAAGGACATGAAATCCGCTCACCTCCCCGCGCTCGTCGTACTCCACGCGCACGCGTTCCGGTTCCTCCGCGATCATCTTTTCTATGACGGGCTTCGGGAGGTTGCGCTCGTTGACATAGACGTCCGCTGACAGGATATTGTCGGACGACAGCCTGAACGACATATTCGGCGCGGCCTCGTCCACGTAAAAGACGTCCTCATCAAGCGTCTGGACATTGTGGATCGCCACGGCGTTCGGAATGATGTCCGTGATTATGGGATGGTATCTGCCCGCCTCGTCAAAGAAGCCCTCCGCGTCCACGATTCGTATCCAGCAGCGCGACAGCCCCATCTGTTCCAAAAAAGTGAAGTCGTCGCCCGGGTTGAATGTGACGACGCCGCTCTTGGAAAAACCGTCCGTCCCATCCTCCACGCGCATGTGAGTGAATCCCCTGCCCGTCGAGTATTCGAAACGCAGGGGCACGCCCGCGCGCCGCGCGGAGCCCTGCAACGCGAAGTACAGGCTGAGCGGCCGGCCGCCGGGCTTGCTATCCAAGCCGATATACAGATTGTTGCCCACGGAGGGGAAGGCCTCAAAAGCGGTGAAGGGGACGCCGCCGGCGATCGCGCGCGTGAGGTCGACGGTTTCAACGCCGCTGAGCCTTTCCATATAGGTGGGCTGCTTCTTGCTCTCCGTATACTCATAGGAAATCGAAAACCCGTGAACGAGCGGCATATGGTGCACGCAGGGCTGGAGGTAACAGTTGTCGGCGCTCTCAATGCGGAGCCTGACGCAGCGGCCCGTGTTCGCGCCGATGCTGATCGGCTCCCATCCCTGAGGGCAGGTAAACGTCAGCTCCACCGGCCCCGACACGCTGCCGTCAAATATCGTGGCCCACTGCTCATCCCCCGTCAGCCTGCACCACCCCGTGCCGTTGAAATACTCAGCCGATACCCTGTCCGCGCGCGTGTGTGCGGTCGTAAAGACGATCTGCCTCGGTTTCGGCTTGATGATCTTAAGGTCCGCCGCCTCTTGCTCCGGCGTGAATGTCACGAGCTTGTCCCGGTAACTCAGGGAAAAGCGGAGCGTTATCTCAGCGCCATCGTGTGAAAAGACGCTGTCGCTGCCGATATAGCAGTCGTCAAAGAGGGACGCCGTATTCCCGAAAGGCATGAACTCGCCCACAGGTAGATCGGCTTCGTTGTTGTTCGCGAAGTCGGGAGGCGTATCCACGGCGCTCGAATGGATGAGGATGTTCCCCAGATCGAGGCTGCCGTTCACCGGGCCGACCGCGTCGACGCGCACGACGTCGCATGCCACGTCACCGCGGATAGGCGTCTTCTCCATCGCGCCGTCCCTGCGCAGGGAGAGGACGCCATCCACATCCACCGCCTCCGTGAACGGCGTGAATCCCGCGCCGTCAAAATAGCTCCAGCGATAAGCCGACGAATCAGCGAGGGTATCTGCGAGCGGCTTGCCGTCGGGCGCGAAAACCTCGACGAACACGTTTGAGCGCGGCGGTACGTCAAACGCGTTTTCATGATACAGGAGCAGCGCGTTTTGCCCGACGCCCTCTTCGCTGAAATCAAACAGGCGTATGGCGTCGTTCGCTTGTTCGCTGTCCTCCCCGGAGGCCGGCGCCGGTATCCACGCGGGCCGCGCCGCCGTAGCCGTCCCGCGCAGGGGGATGATCTTTCCGAAATGGGATGAGGACATGGCGACATCGGAGACGGACGCGTTCGTCACATGCAGATGCGACAGGGTCTCAAACACGACGGCGGACGTCGCCTCCTCATCATAGCCAAGAAGCCTGACCCCGCTCGGCATATCCACGCCCGGCACGACATTCTGCACGAGATCGAACACGCAGACGCCCGTAGCGGGGGAAGCCGGCAGCAGCCCGACATTCAGCATGTTGACGAATTCCATGCGGTACTTGTTCACCAATTGGTTCAGGCGGTCGATGCTGCCCGACATCTGCCCGGCGAACAGGATAGTGAGCACGGAGCCGATGTCCGGATTTTTCGGGTCAAAAACCCACTCCGGCGTATAGGAAGCGGCCCGCGCCGCGATCTCGGCCAGCAGGTCGTCCGCGCGCCTCGGGTCAATGAGGTATCTCTCCAATTTGTACCCATCCCGTCCGCTCATACGTCAGCCTCCTCAGAAGTGGACTTCAGATAAAACGGGAACACGAGATTGTCTACGGCGTTTGTCTCGGCGATCCTGTAGGCGATGCTGATGACGACGCAGTCGTCCCTGCTCTCCGCGTCGGCCGCGACCTCGACATCGGATATCCTCGATTCCTGCGACAGGATGATATCCATGACATCGTTGCGCAGCATGCTCAGGTTCGTGAGCGTCATATCCATAAAGGCGTAGCGCGCGAGGCTGCTCCCGAACTCCGGCAAGAGGCGCCGTTCCCCGACCGACGTCATGAGTATCAGGTAGACCGATTCCTTCACGCTCTGCGCGCCGGAGGACACGGCAAACCTGCCCGTCGCCTTGTTCGCTTGCGGCGGGAATTTCATGCCGCTGCCCAGAAAAGAGTTATCCTCAGCTCTCGCCATCATCCCTGCTCCTCTCCTAACCTATCTTCACCGGGCTGCCCCCGATCATTACGATGCCGCCGCTTTCTATCTTGTACATCGACGAAGCGTTCGTCCCGATCTGCGACGCGTCCACCTTCATCATACCGTCAGTCTTCGCGCTCAGCTTCCGCGTCGCTTTGATGTTCAGCTCCTTGCAGTCGAGGCTGACCGCGCCCGTTTCACCGTTCATGACGAGCTTGATCCCGTTGCCCACCTCTATCGTGACGCGGCTCTTAGCCTTGATGTTCATCGTGCCGTCCACCGTCTTCATGCGGATCGAATTTTTTCCGTCCTTGTCCGTCAGCTCGATGAGCCCGTTTTCGTTGTCCAATTTCAGCGTATGCTGAGTTTTGGCCGTCGTGAGCGTGATACTATCCTTATCTCCTTCTCCTTTGGCCTTATCCTCAAATTTCAGTTCACTCCCGTGCCTCGTGACGATGTGTTTTATCGTATTGTCCTTGTCGACCGACTTACTGAGAAATTCGTCCTTGTCCTTCGACAAGCAGCCCACGACGTAAGGCTTTTCAATGTTGCCCCCCTCGAACACGACGAGCACCTGGTCGCCGACCTCGGGCAGGAAGTAATGCCCCCAAAGGCTGCCGCCGGACGGATGGGCGACGCGCGCCCACTGCAGCTTGTTCGCATCGTCTTCGCGCGCCGGAAGCGTCACACATATGCGGCCCGGCATATCCTTGTCGTAGTTCTCGGCGACGAGGCCGATCATCGCGCCGTAGACGCGTGGATCCCCCGTATCGCTCTTTGTAATCTGCTTGCCCGCGATTTCGTCTATGATGTCGTAAAGCGCCATAGTATCCTTCTCCTATTTCTTTACCGAAGGCGCGGAACCCGTGATACGCGTCCTATATGCGCCCGTACTCTGAAAATCATGCGTCACATTCGTAAGGTAAAAGCTGTTGTCGCCGGGGGAGCCGACCTTGACGTTGACGAAACGCCCCGGCACGAGATCCGGAATACCGATACACTCGCTCTCGATCGTGCCGAGCCGATAGGACATCTGCGTCATGAGTGAATCGAGGCGTGCGTTCGCCTGTTCCTGCGTGAAGACCGTCGGATCGATGTAGATGCGTTTGCTGCCCCCGATCAGCGCCTTTGCCTTGCCCGCTGTCGACAAGTTTTGGTTGTACTTGCCCTTGGCGGACACTTTTTTCCCCGTGCCCGGATTCATCGCGCGCACCTCGATCTCTTCCACCATGCCGGTCAGGCTGTAGCCGAGGCGAAAGGAAATGATACCCTTGCCCGGCGACAGATCCATGAGCGGCGCTGTGACGCTGCGCGCCTTGCGAAAGATGACCTTGCCCTGCTCGATGAAAAATTCAAAGTTGAATTTTTTCGCCGCCTTTATGATGAATTCGTAATCGCTCTCCGACACCATCTCTATTGTCTCTGCGCTGGCCGTGTCGCCGCCCGCCTTCATGTCCGGCGTATTTGACACGTCAATGGCGCTGATGATTTTTGCCGTCTGCATCTTTTTGTAGGCCGTTCGACTCAGGATCTCTTTCACACCCTCACCGTACGATTTGGCCCTGAGCCGGGCGGCATGGGAGGAGGCCATCATGACGCCCTTCGCGTCCATACCCGTGATTTCGATATAGGGCAGCGAATCCGGATCGTAGCAGAAGTCCACCGATGCAATAAAGCCCGTAAACACAGGCTCCAAGGCGCCCATATAGCCCAACGATACATTTACAGACACGCCGAGGATGGCGTGCCTTTTCACTTCCTCAAACTGAAAGGAGGACGTTTTCAGGTTGTACACCTTGTAGATGCGAAAACGCGCTATCGACGCTTCAAAGCCGCTCGACAGCTCAATGGAGATGTCGTTGATCATCATCGTCGTATGCTTCTCGGCAAAGACCTCCCCGTCTATCTCGATCTTCGCCTGCGGGTGGTCGAAACCTCCGTATTTTTTGTGCAGCTCCTCGTACTTAACGGAGCCGCTTCCGGGTAGCACTCCCGGCAAGCCCGACATCAACGCCACTTTTCAAAAATCCCTTTCATTACTGACATCCTAACGCTCCCTATTACAGATTAAAAAACGACTGCTGCGTCTGTAACGCGTCCCTCGCGTGCGCGGCGAGCACATCTTCGCTGCCGAAAAAATTGTTATAGGCGTTATCCCAATACAGGAACTCTTTTTCCTTAGTCAAGGACTGTACGATGCGCACGGAAACTTTGCTGCGTATCGGATGCCCTGACGGCGAAAACATGAGGTATCTGGCCTGCACCTCCGAAACGATGCCTGAAAACGAGAACGCGCCCCATTTGAATTCGACGGGGGATTGGATGCCTATGAGCAGGGAAACCATGCCGTTCGTCTGCTTCATCACGCTGTATTTTTTTCCGGCAATAAAAGCGCCCCCGTGGGAAACGATGTCCGAAGCGGAAAGACGCAGGCCGTCAGCGTGAAAAGCGTCGCTGTTTTGGACGGCGTCGAAGATGAGATCTATGTTGAGGACGATGGACGCCGCGCGATTTGTCGTGTTCGGCAGGCCCTCCACGTGGCTGAGCATGTACTTCGCCCTCATGCTCTCAGCGTTTGCGTCGATCCTGATCGTATTCGGATTGAATTGAACCTCGATCGTAGTCGTGCCGCCTCCGGAAGCGCCGGCGGAAGCGGCTGAGCTGAGCAGCGAAGCCGCAGCGCCCAAGCGGGAAGCTCCCGCCGCGCCGCCGCCCGGATCCGTTTTCTCCGCCGTGCTGTCAACGATCAACACAGCCTTTTCGATTTTACCGGCGAGCATCCCCGCCGCGCTTCCGATTTTATCAAAAAAACCCATCCTCGTCTCCCTTCAAAATCCTAAGCTACCCAGATTGGGCAACGCGCCCGAAACTCCCGGAAGCATCTTTTCGGCGTCAGGCCCGAACATATTCTTGTAGTCCGCCAACCAACCGTTCCTGTCGGAATCCAGATCGCACTTGAGCCGCAGATTCACGAAAGCCCGGATGGGCTTGCCCGACGGCGAGAACATCACGTATTCACAGCTTAGGTGATTGAGCCAACCCGTGAAGTAAAATTCCGCCCACTCAAAGCGTATGAGGCGCGTCTTGTCATTGCGCAGCGCGCCGATGAAGCCTTCCACGATGGGTTGCACGGTCCATTCCTTGCCGAACGCCGCCATGACATTTGAAACGCCCGCTTTGACAGCGGAAGCGGACGCCAGGGAAGTGATATTCTCTTGGACAAAGGCGTCGCTCAGGTTGACCTCGTCAAACACAAGGCGCGTCGATAGTGTGATGGTGGGCGGGTCATACGAATTTTGGGAGGTCGTCTGCGTGCCTTCCGTCACAGGGGCGCCCGGCCCGGCCTGCGTATCCGTGATATTTTTTATCTCGCGGTTCGCGTCGATCGACAGCTCGCTCGGATTGAACTGGATAGTATATTCACGCCGCTTAGCGTCGGTCGGCGTCGGCGCCGGGGGCTTGCCTGACAGCATGTCGCCCGCAATCGCTGCGGGGGAATATTGAGGTTTGTCCTTATCGGAAGCGCGCCGGTCAAACGCGACGATCTTAGCGACTTCGATCATTCCTGCGGCGCTGGCGAGGCCGCTCATAAAATCCATGGCTGATTCCCTACTTTCCTCTTCTGGCGCGTTCCATCGTCAAACGCCGTTCCACCTGATGGTATACGCGCCCGGCGATCGTGTTCATCTGAACCGCCAATGCGCGATTTATCATCTCGCCGATGTCGTCCGCTTTCTTGGCCTCCGCCTCCCTGACGGCCCGGTTGATTTCGGTCTCGTTCATCTGTTCACGCAGGATAGTCTCCCGCGTCGTCACCTCGCTGCGCGTATGCCCCCCGATCTCTGCGGCGATGCGCGCTCTGTCCTCATCGGACAGCCCCGTCTGCTCCTGTTGCCGGTGAACCATAGGCGCGCCGCGGCGCGGATGCCCGGCATAGGCTCTCTCCCCGCGCGGCGGCGCCGTGCGCTCGCGCTCCGCTACGCGTTCGAGACGCTCCCGGACAAACTCCCCGCGTTCCGCGTATTCACGTTCGATGTGTCTCATCTCTGCGGCGTCCCGCTCGCGGATTTCGGTGATTTCCGCGTTGAACGCAGGCGGGCTGACAGGCCGCACGGCGCCGCCTGCCAGAGCGCCCGCGCCCTGCACATAGTTGATCACGCGCTCGTAGAGCGCCCGTTCCCCGGGGGACGCCGCCTCGAGCAGCAGCATAAGCGCCGGCGGCCGCGCGCCCGCGCCGCCGCGCGCGGCGTCCGGCCGTCCTTCGAGCAGGGCGTTCATGAGCTTTTCCGGTTCGTCCAAGGCCTCAAGGGCTTCCCGCGCCGACCGTCTGCGCTCGTCTTCTCCCGGCGTAGCGGCGTTCGCGCGCAACGAACGTATGCGTTCCTCCAAGGCCCGCGCCGCCTCCTTGTTGCGCCTGTCGTAGGCGTCCATCTCCTCTTTCAGGCCGCGCGCGAGACCGCCCGCGGCCGCCGCGCCGCCGCCGGAAACGGCTTCGCCGGCCGTCCCCTCTTCCTCGCGAAGCGCCGTCGCCTCACGCGGGTGGATCATCTCTTCCGGGGACAGATCCGCGCCGCCCGGTATGAATCCCGTGACGCTCTCTATCATATCCGGGACATCGCCGTAGGGACGCTCACGCGCCGGGGCGCCCTGCGCCCGTTCCGTGAATATGCGCAACATTTCGCCGCCGCCGGGCGCCGCGGACTGCCGGACGATGCGCTCGATACGCTCGCGTTCACGCTGTATTTCCGACTGCGCCTCGTGGAATGCCCGTACGGCTTTCGTGTACTCCTTCGAGCCGGCTTTCGTCCCGCGCGCGTCGACGCGCCCCTTTTCCGCTTCCGCCAGAAGCAGCCGTTCCGCGGGCATGAAGCGCTCCGTTTCGGAAACGAGCTGCCGGATCACGCTCGATTCATACGCGTCAAGCTCCGCCAATCTGCTCTCAAACAGCCGCTCCGTGGACGTCGCGTAGCCGCGCTCCGCGTAGTGCGATTTCAGGCGTTCGAGCGTGATCCGCGCGGCATCGGGCAAGGCCCGCGAGAGGTCGACGCGCACGTTTACCTCCGTCCGCGCCATGCTGAGGCGCGTCAAGGCCGCGTGTTCCGCGATGTTGATGATGGCGGCGCAGACGGCGCGGCCCACGGCGTCGTCCTCACGCGCGGGCGCGGGCGGCGCGTCCGCCGTCTCGTACGCGTTCGTGTGCCGGTGCACGAGCGTCACATCGCCGCCGAGCACGCGACTTCTGTGTTCAAACAGGTTTTCCGCGTTCAGCATAAAGGCGAACTCCGCCGCCGACAGGTCAAAAGAGTTCGATACGCGCGCATCCTGCGTACGCGTGGCGTAGGCCTTCATGCTCGACAGTATCTCGGATGTCCGGAGCCGGCGTATGATCTCGCTGTGAAGCGCCGCGGGCATGGCGCTCCTCCCTTCCGCCGCACGGGCTCCATCTTTCTCCTTCGTCGCCGTGGCGGGCGCGGCGTCCCGCACGCGTTCGCGCTCCATGGCCTCACGCAGCAGCCCCTCGTTTTCGCGGTAGAGCTTCAGGAGCCGCCACGTCTGCCTGCCATCGTTCATGACGGAACGCGCTTCCCTCATGAAGAAGTCTACGTCCGTGACCCCGAGCTTTCTCAGGACGTTCGACACATAGACCTCGTCGCGCCACGTAGCGCGGCTCTCGTCCATGAACAACACCCTGTTCACGACGTTGTTGACGATATTCAGGAGGTAGTTTCGTGCATACTCCGTGTGCTCGATGTTCGTGAGGTTCGTCATGCCGCCGCCGTATATCGGCGCCGTCGCCGGCGCGTACATGAGCAGGAGCATGTTTTCCGGCGTGAAGTTCATCGCCATGAGCGCGTAGCCCCCCGCGATCCGCTCGTAGAACAGGTCGGACCACGCGGCGGAGGGCGGCGTGAATAAGGTCATCCCTCGCGTTATATTCAGTTTGAGAGGCCGTCCCGCCGTAATCATATCATTCCAAGCCTATCCGCCGAACGGAATATCGAGGCATACCATCTCGCGATAAGCGATCGTCGTCGTGTCGACGAGCAGCCCGGATTGTTCCGCGTTCAGTTCCCCGTAAGTCTTCTTCATGACGACGCAGCCCATGAACGCGTAGTTGCGCGCCCAGGCGCTCACATCGGCAAAATTGTCCGGATGCCGCGACACGATCAGGATGATGGGCAGTACCGGCTCCGCGCCGTTCGGCAGGGGGTCGAGATAGTCCACGCCGACATAGCGCTCGACCTCGAGCGTGAACGGCCTGCTGATCGGCTTGCGGCGCATGTGGACATAGTCGTTGCGCCCGCCCTCCTGAATCAGTTCATATTCATTTTCGCGCGTAAAGCTCTTCACACTCTTACACGGCAGATCGAACAAGGCCTCCACGCGAAGGATGAAATTGTAGTTCACGAGCGGGTTCATACCCTTGTTCAACGCCAGAAAATTGCCCGTAGTGGCGTCTCTATACGTAAAATTATATGCCATATGACCGTCGTTCCCTTTATCTGTTACTGCTCTTTAGCTAAAGCGCATATCGGTAATGCTCACTTCTTTGCCGCCTTTGCCTTCGGAGGGAGTGAGATCCGCGTTGATGGCGGAGATTTCCTCGCACCATCGCCTGCGGGCGGCATGGTCGAGCGCCATGACCTCGTCGCGCCCCCAGTGGAAGTAGTATGAGATGAACGACATCTCCTTGTACATCTCATCTTCCGGGTACAGCGCTATCCCTCTCGTGTAAAATTTACCGGCGCCTCAAACGTATGGCTGCACTCCGGGCACACGACCGTGATTGTCGGAGGGTCTATATCGTTGATGCGTTGATACATGTCCTGAAGATACGCGAGATCAGCCGTATACAGCCGCTCGATCAACGTTGCCGGCACAGCCGGGATACCCTCGATCTCCGTGATGACGCTCGCGAGCACCACGATCGAAAGGTATGAGGGGTTCGAGATGACGCGCGGGTCGCGCATAGCGCCGATCTCGTCCCCCGCCGTGGCGAGGCGCATCTTGCCGAGCTTGTGCAGTCCGCCGTTCTCGTCGACAAAACCCTTCGGTAATTCAAAATCAAATACAGTTTGCATCGTTGGCCTCTCTTCAATTCTCCTTTCACCCGGGTGGGCGAGAACGCCCGCCCGGGCTCAACAAGAAACAGACTATCCCACCGCTCTCCTTACGGATGCGGCTTAGGATCATTCGGCTGCGGCCGCCGCCGCGGTCGGCATCGGGATCGTCGTCAGTTCCTCGTAGGCGATCTCGATCGTTTCTATCGCGACCTCGCTCTGCATGGAGTTCAGGTCTACGCCGGAATACTTTGTGACCCAAGCGCCCGTCAGCGTCCACATCATGCCGCCCTCCGCGGACGCGCTTACGGAGTCCACCATCTGCTTTGGCGCCGCGCTGACCGTATCGATGAGCTCTATCAGGATGTCCGTGCGCGGTATGGGCCCGCGCTGCGAGTCGATGCAGGCCGCGATCCAGTTGCGGAAGTCGCTCGCCGTCGTGACGCCATACTTCATGGTGATGTTCCCGTGCTTGACGAGGCCGGGTATCTTGACGGGCGCCAAGCTGCTCGAATTGCCCTGCCTGAACTCGACCACGTCCACGTTCGCGTCCAAACCCGTGATCTCCGTGAACGCGGCGCCGCTTCCCGAATCGCCGATGGACACGACGAAATTCATCTTTGTAAACGGATATGCCGCGCCTGTAGACTGCTGGTATGCCGCGGATGTTGTTCCAAATGCCATTTTGTATCTCCTTTCACTTCAGGGCGCGCCATGGGGCGCGTCCTTCTCCGTCGCTTGGCCTTTGCGAAAAGGCGCCCGCGACTTCAGTACCCGGCCTTGCGGCCTATTCCTCGCCGCCGGCTTCCGCCGTGAACTGCGTCACGCGGAAGATCACAAACTCGGCCGGCCTGACAGGCGCGATCCCTATGTTGCAGATCAAGCGCCCGTTCGCGATGTCGTCGCGGCTCATGGTCGTGGGGCCGATCTCCACAAAGTAGGCCTGCGCCGCGGATTCCCCCGCCAACATACCCGACGAGAAAAGCCCGCCGAGGAACGACGAGATAGTCATCTGGACGCGTCCCCACAGGTCGGTGTTGTTCGGCTCGAACACGACCCAGTTCGTCGAATAGCGGATGGACTCCTCCACGTAGATGAACAGCCTGCGCACGTTGACGTACTTGAAGTTCGAATCCGAACTCGCCGTACGCGCGCCCCAAATGCGGATGCCTTGGCCGGGCAAGGCGCGGATGAGGTTGACGGCGGCCGGGTTGAGTATATCCTGCTCTTTCGCCGTGTAGTTTGTCGAGAGCCCCGTGCACCTGACCGGCTCGTTTGCGGGCGCCTTGTGTACGCCGCGTTCGATGTCCGAGCGCGAATAGACGCCAAGCACGGCGCCGCTCGGCGGCACAAACGCCGGTTTTTGCGCGAGGCGGTCATACACCTGCAGCCACGGATGGTAGAACGCCGCGAAGGACGAATCGACGATCTCCCGGTATTCGACGAGATCGCCCGTCTTCACCAAGTCGATGGGCGCGTCTATTACGGCAAAACGGTTTTTTTCGTTCTCGCAGTGGGCGACCAATGACACGATGACTTCGGGGATCGTCACTCCGGGCACGGCTATGATGCTGACGATGTTGTTTTCCTTGAACGACTCGATGCCCGTGCGGTTGCCGGGCCCCTTGTCTACGCCGATGAATACGCCCGCGTCCACGGACTCGATCGTGCCGTCCTTGCCGCCCTCAAAGGAGATCGTGCCTTTCGTTTCGCCCTCGCCGAATATCACGGCGACGGGCGACGCGATCTCATTTGTCGTGTCGGCGGACACCTGCACGATCGCGCTCTGTGCGAAGCGCCGTTCGATGTAGTCGAGGGACGGCGGGTTCAGGTCGACGCTGTTGTAGACTTCCGCGACGCCGTCGCTGCGGACGATCACGTCCATCTCGGAAGAGTAGACGAGCTTTTTCGGGACGAGCGAGTCGTCCACGGGATCCGCGCTAAAGGCGTTCTCGAAGGTGATGACGTCGTCGAAGACGGACGCCACGCGATTGACTTCGCCGTCGAAGGTCACGATATCGCCCTCCTTGAAGCCGACGACCGTCTTCGCCTTGTACGCGTTCTCGCCCTCGGCAGAGAGCAGCTGCATTTTGCGGCGGTTTGACGCCACGAAGGACACCGTGATCTTGTTGCCCCACTTGCCCTCGTTGGCTGCGGTAAATGTCAGGACTCCCGCCTTGCCGACAGCGGACGCGGCGTCCTCGGGTATGACGCGGCTGATATAGCAGCGCGTGCCCCCATTGATGAAAAACTGCTCCACGCTGTAGGGCAGGAAACGAAAATCGCCATGCGTGTGCACGCTCAAATAGCCGCCGAACTGCCTCAGGTATTCCGCGAAGTTCGTGACCAGCACAGGCGCTCCGCCCGTCGGCCCCTTTTCCGCGATACCGACAAATCCCGCCGTACTCGTTCCTACGCCCTCGATGGCGCGTGGGGAAGAATCGTATTCCTCAACATAGATGCCAGGTGATAAATATTCTGCCATGTTCATTCAGTCCGGATGTTACATCCAAGGACCTCCTCCTTTCATGTTCTCCGCAAACAATATTCCCTACATTAAAATCTTTCATAATATTTGATGCAATGCTACCCTCCTTTCATTGCCGCGTCTATCGGGATGCGCCCGCCGTCCGGGGGCCTGCCCGCGCCGGCGGAGTCAAAGGCCCGGAACACCGCGCCGTCCGCCGTCACGGTGCGCAAAAGCCACCGCGCCCCCGTGAGGTCGCCGGGCAGGCGCAACAGGTAGCGCCCGTCCCGCGCCTTGCCCATCACCCTGCGGGCCACGTACAGCCCGGATATATCCGCTCCGGGCGCTTCCCTCAATTTGTAGACGCCTTTGGACAGGCGCTTCACTATGTCGATCGGCTCATACGCGCTTTCGTCCACCGCGATGAGGGCGCAGCGCTTAGCCGTGATGTCATTGTTGTACAGGCTGTGCACCGTCAACAGACGCTTGCGCTCGTCGGTTTCCTGCACCGTCCACGCCGTCGGCCCGATTCTTACCGCGTCCACCTCGGTCAGTCCCGGCATATCCCCCGCGAATGTGAACAGCTCCGCGCCTATGAGATCCAAAGGGATCAACTCGGCTTCGACGTGGGGCATGTGTTCGTCAAGGTCGGCGTACGCGACCCGCATCTCCTCAGGCTCATAGCCCGACATGACGACGCGCAGCGTGAAGTCCTCGCGCCCCGCGTCCAAAAGCAGCGCGGTCCCGCCGGAATCCTGGCGGAAGGGCAGCGTGTCCCCATCCCGGAACAGCTTGAGGAGGCCGCTCGCGGGGCCGCCCTTCGCCGTGTCGACGAAGGTCATCGCGAGGTCTACCCTATGCCTGATTGTCGCTGCCGGCGCCATTCGTTTCCCCCTTACCCGATCTCTATGTTAAATTCCGCATCTGTGACGCGCGGCGTGTCGATGGTGATCTCGCTCGACAGCAGGATGGGCGCGGCCTTGTAAAACAGGCTCACCTGATACGGTTTGTTGATCGCCGACCAGACGCGCACTTTCTCGTCGAGCGCGATGCGCGCCGGCCTGATGAATATGGGCGCTTCGTCCGCCTCAAGCCACGGCTGCATCTGCCGCGGCGCCAAAATGCTCCCGTCGTTCACGACCTGCGCCGCGCGGCCTATGATCTTCTGTATATCGTGCGCCTTGAGCCCCATCTGCGACGAGCCGTTGATGAAGAGCATGTAATAGAGCGCGTAGGGCTTGGGCGGCGGCTTCAGCTGCGTCCTCGAGGGATTGGGCAGAGGCGGCATGGCCACCTCGAGCTCCTCGGCGATGTCGTAGAGGTACAGGCCGAGGATATAGTCCACATCCTGCTCCGCGGGCGAGGACACCTCGATATTGTTCGGCGACGGGATAGGCTCCGGGCACATCCTCTCCCTGAGCGTCCGCACGATATACGCGCTTACATCCGATACGATAGAATAATCAGCCATCCTTACCTCTCACCTGCCTACGACAGGAACAACTCAAGCAACTCATCCGACAGTTCCTGTATATCCGCGCCCATCAAAATACCGAGATCCGAATCGGGCAGGTACACGGGATGGCACTCAAACTGCGCCTCCGTGTAGCTCTCGGGCACGTAGACGACGCCGAGAAAACTCGTCGGGCTCTCCATGGCCTCCACATCCGCTTCGTTCCTGCCGCGCAGCACGTCGACCGACCAGGCGGTGAACGCGTAATAGTCCGCGCCGCGGGCGAGCGTCGCCTTGTTCTGATTGCGGTTCCACACGTAGCGCATGCCGCGGTACGACCGTATCGCCGTCACGGGTAAATAGCGCGTGGCCGGGTCTTCGGCCTTTTTGTATACGAGCGGGTTGCCGAGGTTCATCTGGCGCTGCGCCTCGGCGCGCATGAGGTTCGGTATGTTCTCCCCGCCGGTCGCTTCGCCGTATTCCTTCAACGCGTTGATGTAGGCGACGGCCCTTCCGTCGGCGCCCATCCCCGTATCGTCGCCCAGACCGCCCGCGCCGTCCAATCCGTCCATGAGCGCCTGCAGGTCTTCCGCGCTCTTTTCCCCGGAAATCGCGGCGTCATAATCCGCCTGATTGTCCGCAATCAGCTGTCCGGCCGCTTCGAGTTGATCCGCAAACTGGTTTGTCCCCTCGAGCGCGTGGCGCTTCTGCATGGCGTCGTGCAGGTCTTTCAACGCGGGGAATACGGTCTTGAAGTTCATGTCGAGCATGCCGCCGAGCGAATCTATGATGGAGCTCAGCTCCGCCGTGTTGCCGCCGTTGCTGATGATGTCCAAGGCGTCGCCGCGCGTTGAAGAGACGAGGTTGCCTACGGAGTCGGGCGACAGGCTCGCGGTCAATGCCCTCAGCTCCGCGTTCGTCATATCAAGCCTGCGGCTGAGGTTTGCTTTCGCCTCGTCGCTGCCCGCGTCGTTCATCGACGCCTCAAGGCCGTTTATCTCGCGTTCCAGATTTGATATTTGCGCGTTTGTCTCGTTTTCGATAGCCGCGATCTGCGCGTCGATGCCCGCGATCTTATCCTCGGCTGCCTTGGCGCCCGCCAGATCGTTCCTGTCGAGCGCATCCATGTATTCGGTCTGGGCGGCGGCTTTTTGCTCCATGAGTTGATCGAGCTCGGAGCCGCCCAAGGCTATTTCGAGCTGCCTTTTCAGGTTCGTGAGGAATTCGATATGGTCGTTCACGCAGGAGGACGAGTTTTCGAAGAAAGCGTCGTTCGGTATGCCGTCAAACCAATCCGTCGTCAGCGTGATACGCGCGTCGACGAATGTGACGCTGTCCTCCGCGTTGACGCGCCTCGCGTAGCCGGAGATGAACGATTCGAGCTCACCGCGCGCCATGTTCATGCCGGCAAGGGCTTCCGTCGCAACGGCGCGCAGTACGGCGTCCACGGCGCCCGCGCTCCCGGCGGCGGCGTATTCGGCGTTTTCGCCCGCGTAGAGCAGGGCGGTCAGGCGCTGCGTCGCGCCCGGGATCAACTCACCCGAAAGCAGCGACGCCTCGGATTCCTGATTGACGATGCTGCCGCTCTCTATATTCGTCAGGTCGATCAGCTTTGCCACATCGACGCCACAGGCCGCATTATCCCCGTCTTTCGCGTGCTGTATGAGGGACATCGACGCGGTATAGCGCACGTTCGACAGCTCCGTGACGCCCTGCGACAGCATCCTGCCCTCCTGCTCCGTCAGGGAGGTCTGCACATTGAGCAGGCTGTCGTTGAGCGCCGTCCTCAGGTCGGCGTCCGTGAACGCCGCTGTCGTCGTCGACTGGACTTCCTCGACGAAGCCCGTCAGCGTCGTTTCGACGATCCCGAGCGTCTCGGCCCTGCGCGCGGCGTCCACGGAGGACATGACGCCCTGTATAGCCGCAAGTTTGTCGTTCGCGTCCTCATCCTGCCCGACGAGCGTGTAGTACGATTGCAGCGCTTCGAGGTCGAGATCGTATTGGTTCGAATTTTCCGTATGCACGTCCGTGCCCCAGAACAGGTCTATGCGCTCGATCCTCGCGTCGCCGTCCTCCGTGCCCGCCTGCATCTGCGTATAGAGGTCATATTGGAGCTTCAACGGCTCGAGCTCCGGCATGAGCTGCAGGTCGTAAGGGTCGGTCAGGCCGAACAGATTGACGGCATTGCCGTCGCGCAGGTCGTAGGTGATGCCGTCCGACTTCGTGTGGTACAGGAAGAACAGCGCCTCGATCACGGAATCGTTCACCACGGTAATAGGGGAGTTGCCGTTCGGGTCCGCGTATGCGGTCGATATGGCCGCGAGCGAGTCCGCTTCCGTAATGTCGCACCACGCGCCGCCGTTCAGTTCCGACTTGTAATATATCCTGTTTTGCCCTGATTCCCCTGCGGATTCCGTCGCGATATTGTAGAGGTCTTCCGTCAGCGCTTTGATATGCACGAGATGCGCCCCGATCGCGAGCGTGCCGTTTTCGATCGTAGGCGGATCGACGTGGACGGCTTCCTCCTCGTTCCACAGCGCGCCGACAAAATCAGCGAACGGCGGGGACAGCACGAACAGGAGCGCGGCGAGCGCGACGCCGGCAAGGACGATCTTCCGCATACGCTTCGGCGTCTTTTCCTCGTTCCAAGTGGTTCTTCTCATATCAATTCCCCCCGTCCGGCAATTTGTCCGTCGTCCTGATGGTTTCGTCGACGACGTTGAAGGATGCCTTGCATATCTGGGTTTCGTTGCTGTCGAACACGAAAATATCCACGTTGGACAGGTCTTTGACGAGCAGCGACAGATAGTTGAAGCCCTCGCCGACGGGGACGAGGTCGCTGTTCACCACATCGTCGCCGCCGTACTGTAGCTTGTAGTACCGGGCCTTTACGCGGGCGTCAAACTCCGGCGTCAGCATGGACGCGCCCACCGTGCCGACGATCTTCGTTTCGACGCGGTAGCTTCCGATGGTCTGCTCCGCAGCCACAGGCGGCGCGTTCGCCTCGTTTGCCAAGGGCAGCGGCGCGCGCGGTATGGTCGTGTCTATCTCACATTCCCCGACATAGCCGTCGTCGCCGAAGAGCTTTACGATCAGTCTGCTCGTGTCGCCGTAGTCGAGCGTCAGATGCCTGAATAGTTCCGAAGCCTCGACGCGCCCGCTGAGATTCACGGTTTCATACCAGAGCTCGTACTCCGTGACCTCAGGCGAAAAGTCGTCAGGCACGTCGAGGCCGAATACGAAGGTCAGATCCGCCACGTCGTTGTAGAGGTAGTACCATATCTGCCCGTCCTCCGTCGGATAGCTGAGCGCCCCGCCGCCGACGTCAGCCGCGAAATTCTTCCCCGTGAAATACATCGAAACAGCGCCGCAGGTCAGCCTGTCGAATGAGGTGAGCAGGTCGTTGTACGCGGACAGCGCGTCCAAGGCGTCGAGCTGCAGGGACTGGTAGTCGTCGAGCTGCCCTTGCACTTCGGAGAACTCCGCTTTGCCGATACGGTTCAGCGTGAGCAGCCTATCCAAGGACGTCTTTGCCTCCGCCACGCTGTCCGCAAGGCCGTTTGACGCGTTTCGCGCCGTGACGAGCGCCTCGTAGTCGGTGTTCACCTGCTTTCTCAGGTCGGATTCGGCTTGGATCCTGTCCGAGCGCGCCGACGCGTACTCCATGCACGCGGTGTACAGCGCGTAGGGCTCATCCTCTATATAGCGCGTGCCGTCGATCTGCCCCTTGAGGAATTCCCTTGAAAAGCGGAAGAAGATGATCCTTATCGAGCCCGCCCAACGCGAGTCGACGGCCGTCAGCATCTGCCTATACTGGATCTGGAAGGCCGCGTAGTCCACATCCCCACCCTGTCTGGCGAGCGAGATGAACGAGTTGAGCCGATCCATATTGCCGCCGTACTTGCTCCGCATGAGCCGCTCCGTCGTGTTCAGCGTGAGCAGGGCGAGCGTCTCGGCGGCGCGCGCGGCGTAGACGCCCTGATCCTCGTTCAGCGTATGGTTCACGACGCCGAGGAGCTGGTCGCGCGAGAAGTCCGCGTCCCTCAGAGGATTCAGGAAGCGATAGCCCGTCGTGACGTTGAGCTTCACGATGTCCGACAGGTTTGATTTCGCGCTCTGGTACTCCCTGAGCTGCTGCGAAAGGTCGCTGTTCAGCTTTGTGACGGAGCTTTGTATCGTGTCCACATCGCTCTGGTTCGCCCTGCCGACCAAGAGCCGCGACTTGTTGCGCGCGAGATTTTCCTGCGCGCCCGTGAGCATCTGCTGCGTATAGTTGGAGCGTTCATGCAGGATATACGTGTCGAAGTACGCTTTCCTGACCTTCGCCAACACGGCGTAGCGCTCGTCGTTCATCTGGTGCTGCAAGGTCACGATCTCGGACGTCAAGGACAGCGGCTTCACGTTCATTTCCATCTCGTCCGTCATGTTCAGCTTCTCCGGGAATTTGAACGAGAGAAGAGGCGTCCATCGCAGCGTCTGCTTGTCCTTCAGCTTGACCTGCGTGGCCGTGACCGAGTCCGTGTAATTGATTTTCTTCAATAATATCTGGCTGTACACCTTCTTGATTTCGGGGCTGGCGGACAGCGCCATGCTCTCGGCCTGCGTCAGGGTGAACGGCGTCAGGGCCGCGGCGGAAACATCCGCCACATCGTCCGTAAAGGCGGGATACGACGTCACAGCCACAAGCGCGAGCACACCCGCAATCAATTTTCTCAAAACGCGCCCGCCCACCATTACACTACCTCTACCGAATACATTACAAAATTTTTAACCGCGATGTCCGGGCAGTAGAACGTATAGAGTATGCCGTCGGACTTGTAGGCGTGCACATAGAGCTCCACGTTGCCGTCGTAGTCGCTCACGCTGCTCACGCTTTCGAACAGCTTTTCGGACGTGATTTTGATGGCCCCGAACGGCGAATCCTCGCCGAGCGCGTTCACGGCGACGGCGTCGGGGAGCATGGCCCACGTGTAGCCCTCGTAGTCGGCCTTGACGAAGTGGGCGGTCAGATCCGATAGGGAGTCGAACTCTTCGCCCCCGATAGTTATCTTGTCGTCGAGGACGGTGACGCTGCTGATCTTGCCCTCGCCCTCGAGGTCAGTCTCGGCGCTCTCGACAGCGCAGACCGCGCCGATCTCCTTCATGAACACGACGAACTCGTCGCCCGACGTGTAGATCTCTTCCTCCCCGAGATATATCTCCGCCATTTCCGACACGTTCTTGCCCGCAAACTCCTCATACTGAATCCGGTCTAACGCGAAATTACCGTTATATATCTTCGTGGCGGCCGCATTGTACAGCGTGCCGGCGCCGTTCTTCCTATCCCTCAGGAATTCGCCCTCGTACAGAAGGGAGCCCGAGCTTGAGAACAGCTTGCCTTGCCCGTTCATGCTGTTGTTCAGGAACTCGCCCTCGTACCTGATCCCGCCGTTCGTGAAGTACAGGAGGCCCGCGCCGTTGTACATGTTGTTTTCAAACGCGCCCTCGTATATCGCCTCGCCGCCCTTGCCGAAGAGCTGCCCCTTGCCCGACACGACGCCGCGCTTGACCGCGCCCTCGTACGCGATGTGCCCGTCGCGCGCCGCGATGCGCGCGGAGCCCTCGTAGAAGCGCAGGGGCAGGGAATTGTATTTGAACACGGGCAGCGCCGCGTTCGCGACCTTGCCGATCACGGCGACGGGCGAAAACGCGAGGATGTAGAACAGGCTCGCCACGCCGACGACGATCACGATGGCGAAAGCCAAGCGCTTGCTGACCAACCAGCGGGTCATGCCGTAGTAGTCGTCCTTGTGGCGCGGCCGGATGTCGAACAGCTTCGTGAAGAACATGCGCAGGCGCACGATGCCCTGCGTCTTCCACCACGACGGGTTTGTGATGAATTGCAGGAGCGAAAAGACCCGAACCAACCGGCTCCTGAATGCGACGAAGATTGTACTGAAAATCTTACCCATTATCTCTCGTCTCTTCTCACTCCTCCTCCGCGCCGAAGAGGTTGTAACGCACCTTCGTCACATCGCCTTCGTTGAAATATTTCTCACACGCGAACACATACCATCTCACGAGGCCGTCCTTTGGGTTGAGCTTCAATAGGGAGGAAAACTCCACCATGGCCGGATAAAAATCATTTTTGTAAAAGAGGCGTATGGCGCTTTGCAAGCGCTCGTTGTAGTTCAGGCGCAGGTCGCGCTCCTTGTCGGAAAAGCAGCCCAACATCTCGTACAGCTTGTAATTCTTCGCGCCGTCCTCCGTCGAGAAGAGGCCGATGTAGCGCCACGGCGTCAGGCTTTCGATCGCGACGCCATATTTTGAGAGCTCTTCGATGAACTGTTCCGTGGCGACCATGCGGATGCCGAGGGACCAGAGCCTCTTGTTGTACGTTCCCAAGAAGTTCAGCTCCGCGGACGAAACGAAAGGAAAGGCCTTTTGCTCCGTGCCGGCAATGCCGTAGATAAATTCCGTCTTATGTAGCATGAGGAAGAAGGCCGGCGACGGCAAGCCGCTCTCCTCGTCGTGCGCGCCGACCTGGCCGTCGCCCATATGGTCGATGAGATCCAAGCCGAAGCGCAGCGCGTCGCCGCGGCTCGACCCCCCGCGCAGGGAGAACAGCACGGGCAGGGACGAGAGGTCAAAATCACCGGAAAGCAGCAACCCGTTGTGATTGTTCACGCATTCGTAAATCTTTGAGAAGCAGAGGTTCACAAAGGTCATGAAGCGGCTGTTGTCCGTCCCGCGCAACACCTTCTCGCGGTTTTCGACGGATACGATGGCGACGCAGTCGTCGATCGTCGTCACGTCGCCGCTGCTTATCTCCATGATCCCCGCCCGCCCGAGCAGCTTGCTGACGCCGCGCGGCGCGAAGCGGTGGAACGAGTTGATCATACGGTCTGTCTCATACTGCTTGATCGCGAGCGATACGCCCATCTCCGACACCGCCCTGTGGATGTTCCCCAGTTCCCCCTTTGCCCTGACCGTCCCGTCCACTTCGAAGTCCCCTTGGGTAAAGCGGTCGATCTGGCGCGCCAACGCGCGCAGCGGGCGCAGCGACCAGCGAATGGAGATGATCGCGGCGACCGTGGCGACGGCTAAGCCGATGACTCCGGGTATGAAAGCGTCGAACATAGCCTCGATTTGCAAGTTCTTTTCGTCAGCGATTATATCGGCTCTATTCAACGGATCGGCGAAGGTATTCGCCTCTGTGGATATAGCGAGTTCCACCGCATACCAGACCGCGAAACACATCACGGCAAGCATAAAGGCGCCGAGAACGATGAAAGTTGCGCTCACTCGTATTACGGGTCGCCCGCTAAATATAGAGAATGCGGCGGCGAGAATGATGATCGAGGCGATGAAGATTACAATGATATTGATTTCATCAGCTTTGGGGCTCACAAAAACGAGGTCCATAGCACTCAAAAGCTTTATGTCCGTGACATCACTCCACACCGCGCCGGTTCCGAACGCGGAGAACGAGATCTCAGCCCGGTCGGCCGCGCCGATCGCCAAAAGCGCGACGTGGCCGTCCCAGATTGTCAGCGCCCTCGCATCCCTGCCGTCATAGGCGCGCGCGAGGTCGAAATCGAGAAACTCGCGCTGTAGCCACAGCTTGTGTTCGACGTTGTCCGCGAAAGACACTATGCCGTCTTCACACGACAACACTATGTCCAAATATATCTCGCTCATATAGGTCGTTTCGATTTCTTGCATGCGCGCGATGGCGCCGTTTTCGAGCCATGCATAGACGGATTCACCGTCGCACACCGCGTCTATCGCCACGTCGCCTTTTTTCAGGGGGATCTGTGCGAATATATCCAGGCCGCCCGTCTGATATTCCAACGCCTTTTGCGCCGTGGACATATCACCACTGTCTTCCGCCTTCTTCCCCGGCGTCCACGACAGGACGCAGACATATGAATTTTCGTCGGACATTGCCGTCAGATAGATGTTTTCAGCGTCGGACGAGAGCTTGTAGATAGTCTGGATCAAGCCGTATCCGCCGCTTGCGGCCACCTTATACTCGTCAAGCGAAGCGTTCGCCTCGTATAGCGTCCACTTGGCGGGCTCCTCGCCGAAATATTCCGACTCTCCGATGAAGTAGAGAGAGTCATCGAACCGGATTGCCTGCGTCACATAGTCGGGTATCTTCAGGCATGCGTCCACCGTGCCGTTCTCATCCATGTGATACACGAACGAATAATAGCGATCGGCCTCGGACATATATACGCCACCCTTTCCGTCCGACGCGATCAGCGAAGACGAGTTTTGGATCGTGGGCGTAATGAAAGGCGACAGTATGTAGAGGGACACAATCGAAACGAAAAGAATGATCGCTATAAATCCTACCCTTCTCAACACCTTCATTTTACCCTCATTTCACGTTCAACTGTTCCGTTCCGATCATGTCCATGCTCTGCCCGAACAGTTTGAACAGAGGGAAGCTGCCGACGGCCAAATAACTGATGAGCATTACTGCCGCAACCACGGCGCATACGACGCTGAATACGAGCAGTATCCTGAAAAATATGTCCTTGCGCGCGACGACAAACGCGCTGATGAGCGAGAGCCTGAAACGCTTTTTGCGCCTGAGGCCCGTGAGCCTGAAGTCGTGATAGACCTCGGAAAACTGCGTATAGGCGCCGTGCTCCACCTTTCGGTTCAGAAGCTCATAGCTTTTCAGCCGCTTTTTCTGGTTGAGGCGCAGTATGCGCAGCATGACCTCCGCGCAGCGCCCGACGCAGTCCGCCTCCGATACCGACGCATTCAGCTGCGTCAGATCGAATGTGGTACTGAGAAATACGCCGTTGTCCTTTTCGACGTTGATCTTATCCTGATCGAACGCGAGAAAGAGCAGGGGCCACGGCAGGGGCGATTCCAAACAGGCCAAGATGAGGTTGACGCAGATCGCCTCGCGCACGGCCGGCGTCGTGATCTGCCCCTCCGCAAATTCCGCCAAGGGCCGCTCGGCGTGATAGGGGAACAGGAAGCAGAGTTCCTCGCCTTGCAGGAACGAGCGGATGTAAGGCGGCTTGTCCGTATTTTTATCGGAGTCCTGAAATGCGGTGAGAATCTTTTTTGCCGTTTCGCGATCGAAGACCGACAGCAACGTGTACCACGGCTGTGACGCGGCGCCTATGTCGCGGCAGGCCCACACGGAATTGACTCCGCTGTGCGACAGCAACGAGACGCATTTCAACGTCATGCTTTCCGTCGTGTAGTAGACGTCGGGATAAACATCCGCAGCCGCTTCCGCGCACATCACACGACTCCCCGTCCGTGCGGTCTTTCTGTTTCACCACCACATAGGCATAGGTCGATATGAACGGGTTTTCAGGGCTGAATATATGGATCTCATGAACGCCCTCCCGGTTTGAGGCCGTGTATATGCCGTCGGGTGTGATCGTGCCGGATTTCTTTTCCGTCAACTCGTATTCGAGCGCGCACGGCGCCATGTTCTTGAACCGCACGTCGATAAAGCGGCTTTCGTTCGGCGCGACCACCACCGTAGGCTGTAGCGGGGAGATGGCCGCGTCGCTCGCGATCTGCGTCATCAGCGTATGCGCCTCCATGCTCGGTAGCCTCGTAGCCGTCCAGCGCACGAGCAGCACGACGAGGTTTGTCGCCTTTGCGAGCTTGGCGGCCACGATGAAGCTGCCGCGCTCGCTCATGACGCGCACGGCCAGATCCGCCCTCGGCACGGGCAGGCCGCCGTCGTCAAACATGTTCGGATCGCCGTATATCGTGTTGCGCGCGGGCTTGCCGAGCTTTTCGTCGGGCGCCAAGTATTCTATGCCGACGCTGACGTGCACATCGCCGGCGCCGAGCCCGTGGACGATTTCCCCCGAATAGTAGATGCGCCCCTTCTTGTCCTCTATGCCGAGAGGAATCTCACAGACCCCCGTCGAGTAGACCGGCTCGTAGGGGACATTCTGGTACGCGGACGCCTTGCCGCCTCCCCGGTCGCCGACGAAGCGGTCCGCCGGCGCGTCCGAAAACCATGCGGCATAGGCTCGTCTGAGCTCCGCGTTCGCCATCACAGGAATGTAATATTTCACACCGGACTCCCGCAGGCCGCTGATGATCACCGTATGGCTGCTGCGTTCGATCGTGATGTCCGCCAAGCGGATGTAGTCCAGCGCCGCGCCGAACGAGCGCGCGTCCAAGCTCACCTTCGCAAGCTCGCGCTCTACGATGTCCACCGTGTCCTCATCCACGATGGAGAGGCGAATCATCACATTGTTCTGCATGTGCCGCGTTTCGCCGCCGACCGTGATATTCACGTCCTCCGGTTTTGCGATAATCATAGTCTCGGGGGAGGGCTCCTGTTTGGCGTCTATATAATAATTGAAGCTCCGCACTTCCCCTTTTTTTAAATATATATCCGGAATATCCACGTGAAATTCATGCTCGCCTCCCTCACCCGTAAAGGCGGGAGCGCCAAAGACGCCCGCGAGCGCGAAAGCCTGATCCTCATCCGAAAGCTTTTCCACCTGAAGCTCGACCCGTACGCGGCGGCCGCGAGGGACGGAGGACGGCATCCTCAGCGTCGCCGAAAAATTGCCGTCCGCGTAGATGTCGTCGCTGCTGAAAAATTCCGACTCTATGCGCTGCTCGCCGGGCAACGCGTCCGCGTCGACGAGAAAGAGCGTACATCCCTCCCGAATCCGGTTCATCTCGAAATCACTCTCACGATCGGGCGACCCGACCGCGTAGACGGGCTGGACGTCCTCCTCCCCGTAGCGCAGACACAGACATATATCGCTGCTTTTCAAGTCGTTGTAGCCGTCTATCGCGGACAGCTTCCTGACTATGGAATTTTCGAGCACGATCTCCTGACCGAGCCCGTCCACAGCGACGCCGGACTCGACCATGATCGAGGTATCGTCCAGATTGTAGACGCTCATGCCGCAGATGATGCCGGAACCGTAGACCAAGCTGTTTATAAAAGTGCGCTTGTTCCTGAGATAGGACTGCTCAGCGAGAAAATCCGTCGACGTGAGCAGCTTTCCGGGATAGTATCTGTTCCGTTCAAATGGTAATAGAATATTGTTGTTCAAATTGTCCACCCCCTCTGCAACCACGGCAGCGTTCCCGACAACTTTTTCAATACTCGATTATAATATCATCAGAATAGATTTCGTACGTTAAATATTTACTAAAGAATATTATCGATATAATCAAGGCTACTCAATGATAAGAACCTTCAGAAGCCCGACCATATCAAACAGGGCGCGCACGTAGTCGCTGACGTTGATGATTTTCATTGAACTTTGTTTCGACACGGACATCTTCTGCCCGATCAGGAGAACGCGAAAGCCCGCGCTGCTGACGTGGTCCACATCGGCAAAGTCCAGAACCAAGTCCCGGCTCGATTGGAGCGCCTTTGTGATTTCAGCCTCCAGCGTAGAGCTGGTATTCGTGTCAATACGGCCACTGATTGATAAGGTCGTAAGCTTTTCGTCGATTGACGTTGTGATTTGCATCCGATTCCCTCCCGATATATCGCAGCTGAGCATGGCAAGCGGCAACGTCTACAATGCCGCAACCCTGCTCAGGTTCAGTATATCGGTAGATACCACCGCTGTCAACTGAGCGTTTCAGCGTGATGCCTACGTCTGTGATAAAATAAACATAGGCAAAAGGAGGGATCATGAAGAATTTTTCGAATTTCAATTTTCATATGTACACGGAGATAGCCTTCGGCAAGGGCGCGCTCGGCGGGCTCGCCGGCTTGATACGAAAGTACGGCGGTACGAAGGCGCTCTTTGTCTATGGCTCGGGCAGCATCAAGAGGAGCGGCCTGCATGGCCGCATCGTGAAAGCGCTGAACGACGGGGGCATAGCCTTCGCCGAGCTCGGCGGGGTGAAGGCAAACCCGCGGCGCTCGCTCGTGGAGAAGGGCATAGAGCTCGCCCGCGCGGAGGGGACGGATTTTTATCTCGGCGTCGGAGGCGGCAGCGCGATAGACACGGCCAAGGCGATAGCCCTCGCGATGGCGAACGACGGCGAATACTGGGCCTATTATAATGGAACGGAACCGCAGCGCATGGCCCCCGTCGGCGCGGTCAACACCATAGCGGCGGCGGGCAGCGAAACGAGCGGCTCGACCGTACTCCTCGACGACATTGGAACAGGGAAAAAGTCCGGCCTCATGTGGCCGGAAGTATGCCGTCCCGTTTTCGCGGTGATGGATCCCGAGCTCACGTACACGCTGCCCGCGAAGCAGACCGCCGCGGGGGCGTCCGACATATTTTCGCACACATATATGAGATACTTCACGAACTACGCGAGCTACCTCGGGGATGCGTACTGCGTCGCCACGATGCGGACGGTCAGGAGGTACGCGCCCGTCGCGATAGCGCGCCCGGACGACTACGAAGCCCGCGCCGAGCTCATGCTCACGGCCACGTTCTCGCACAACGACCTGACGGGCATAGGCAGGGCAGGCGACGGAAAGGGCGGCGAGCATGCGCTCGAGCGCCAACTCAGCGCGTACTACGACTGCCCGCACGGGGAGGGCCTCGCCGTCATGATGCCCGCGTATCTTAAATACATGGTGCGGCGCGGCACGCCGGATCAGGTGGCGCGCGTGGCCGACTTCGGCGTCCGCGTGTTCGACGCCGAGCCGGAGATGGGCGAGGCGGAAGCGGTGGCGGCGGACGGCATAGAGCGCTTCACGTCGTGGCTGCGCTCGCTCGGCCTGCCCGTGACGCTCGCAGAGCTCGGGATTCCCGAAGGCGAATATGGCGCCGTAGCCGAGCGCTGCGTCGAAGACGGTCTGATCCCGGGCTTCATGGACATAGGCGCCGATGGCGTCCGCGAGATATTCCGCCTCGCGCGGGGATAGCGCCGGACAGGCCAGGCGGCCTTAGGCACAGACTTACACTCATATTATTGCTCCGCCTACTAAATGTTGCGCGTCTTGGCGGCTATTTTGACGCCATACCGCACGCCCACGCGGAGGACGCGGACGACAGGGAAACGCTGCTTCGCATTGTGTCGGGCCTGCCCGAAAAGCGCAGGGACGCGATACTGATGTTCTACTACGACGAAATGAGCTACGCTGAGATCGCGGAAGCTATGGACGTGTCGGTGAGTACGGTATCAACAAATATTCTGAGGGCGAAGAAGACTATAAAGAAAGCGTATGAAAGGTATACTGAGAAAAGAGAGGAAAGGGATGTCGGGAAGATGCGTGTTGGGGACATGAGATATGCGCCAGGGATGGAATCGGGCGTACTTGCGCTGCTTCCGGGAGTGCTTCAAGGTGAGGCGCACCACCTCGTCGCAAAGTCGGATGTGGAGCTTTTGATGAACTCGGTAAAGCCCCTGCTGTCGAGTATGAAAGCGGCGGCGGGCATAGGCGCGGGCCACGGCAATGTTGTGGACGCCGCCGGGGCGGTGAATCCGGCGTCGTCCGCCTCTCTGCCCGCTTCCGCAGCAGCAGCTACGAAGATGCTCGTTGTGGCGACGTGTATATCGGCCGCCGCCTCGCTGGCGGCCATACCCGTGATCGGGCCGGCGCCGGCGCGGATTCAGCCCGCTGCCGGGGAATACCCGCCCGCGGCGTATGTCGCGGATGTCGCGGCGCCGGGGGATGGGGCCGTAGGCGGAACGTATGGCTCTGATAAACCCGGGGGGAGCGAAGCCCCGCCTGTTGGGGGTGACACTCCTGTAGCCCAGGATTCGGATGGTGGTGACAGGCCTGCGAAAACCGGTTCCGCCGTGGCTACGGATACCCAGCCCTATCCTTCCTCCCCCCATACCGCTCTGCCTTCCACGTCCCCCGCTCCCGCTGCGGGCGCTGTCCAGCCAGCCGTTACCTATCCGCCGGCGGACGGATCCGCCGCGGAGATTGCAGCGCCCTCCATAGAAGCCCCGGCGGCCATCATGGACCCCGATCTGCCGATAGTGTTCACAGGCGGCGATTGCCCATGCGGGCACGTCAATCCGGACTCAGCCGTCATCGGGGGCGAACACAGCGAAGGCGACGTATCGTGGCGCGTCATGGAGGAGGACAAGAACGACATACTCTTCTCGGGTACGGGCGCGGTGATAGAAGAGCCGATGGCCAAGCTTGCCGGGCAAGGCCGTGAGGGTTCGTACGTGATAGAGGCTTGCGTCGTGGATCCGGGCGGCGGCGAATGGCGAAGCTCCGTCAACTTTATAATATTCAGCCAGGACGCGACGCTGTAAGCGCCGTGGCGCGCTCTGGCCTGTCCCGTATTTCCAAGAGGCTCTCCGCCCTCATTTTTTCGACAGGAATCGCTCGGCCAGCAGGCAGAAATCCTCCGTGCGCTCGGCCTGTACCCAGTGGCCGCACTTGCCGAACACGTGGAGCTCCGGGTTTTCGAGGACCCGCGCCAAGTCCAGCGCGCTCTGCAGAGGGACGACCCTGTCCTCGCGCCCGTGCAATATGAGCGCCGGTTGTTTGACCGTGTTGAGATAGGCCTCGTCGCCCGCAATCGCGGCCACGCTGTCTTGGCGCGGCGCCGGGAACATCGAGCGAAAGCTCTCCTGAAACCCCGGCTGTATGCTCGCCTCGTAGCGCGCCCGCGCGACGTCGTCGTTGATGAAGCCGTGATCGTAGCTGAATATGCCGAGCAGTTCCCTCATGTTCTCGACGGAGGGCTCATAGCCCCACACCCGGTCCAGCCCGTAGGTTATCGGAAAATTCGTGCCCATTGAGCACATGAGGACGATCCTGTGCACGCGTTTGGGGTATCTGACCGCCATCGCGAGCACGAGCGCGCCACCGAACGAATTGCCGATGAGATCGGCCTGCTTTATCTTCAGCGCGTCGAGCAGATTGATCACCTGCTCCACCCACACGTCCATCCCGTACTTGATCCCCTCGGGCCTGTCCGTGTAGCCGAAGCCCACTACGTCCGGCGCGACGATCCTGCGCGTCTTGCCGAGCAGCGGGAAGCTCCTGCCCCAGACCCCGTAGGCGCTGGCGCCGGGGCCCGAGCCGTGCAGCATCACGAGCGGGCAGTCCCCGCCCTTGCCCTTGCCGACGTCATGATAGTTCGTATTGTAGCCGCCAGTCCTGATAGAATTCGCGATCTCCGGCCTCTTCTTCGCCATGTGCCCATATCTCCTTGATTATAAATCGAAACTACTAAACGATCGCGGCCGTTTAGTAGTAACCCTACGACACGATTTTGAGGAAATTGTCGTTGAGCCGCCTTGAGTAATAAAAGGCGCCTTTGCCGATATGATCGAAGTCCCAGACGCGGACCGGCATGTCCGGATAGTACGCGTAGCCGCCTGCGCATGCTTCGAGCCGGTTCCCCGAGGGGTCGAAGAAGTATATCATCTGTCCCCTTGTAGCGCCTTGACGCATCGGGCCGGCGTCGACCGTGACCTCGTTCATCGTCATGATGTCCGCTGCGTGGCCGATGTCGTTCCAGTTGTCGAGCTTGTAGGCCACATGGTGCAGCTTGCCGGGATGCTCGAACTCGAGGATGGCGACGTCATGCGTCCTGCTCGCGCAGGAGAGCCATGTGACGAAAGCGTTGCCGTCGGGCAGCAGGCCCTTCTCGACCGGCGCGAAGCCACATACTTCCATGAAGTAGCGCACGGTCTCGGCGGCGCCGGGGCCGAAGAGCAGCGCGTGGTCAAACGCGGCCGCGCCGATTCCCCGGGGCTCCACCGTCCAGATTTCAGGATTCAATATACTGGGCTTCGGATCGGATCCCTCGATGTCCGCGAAGAAGTCGATGCGATGCCCCGTAGACGTCCTGACGGATACGCGGCGGCCCACGCCGGGCTGATCGGAATTTGCGGGTATATCTTCGGTCGGAAATCCAAATTCCTTCGTCCTGCCCGTGAGGTAGTCGAGGTACGCGTCGGACGCCACCTTGAACCCCATGAAGTCCATGCCCGCCGCCTCGGCCCCCCGCAGCGCGAGGGAGTGGTGATCGAACTCGTCGTAGCCCTTGAGCAGCACCCTGCCGTCGGAAGTCCTGCCGACCTCAAACAGGCCGACGACCTTAGTATAGAAGTCTACCGACGTTTCGAGATCCAGGACCCTCAACTGCATCATAGCAGCCCTCAATACACCAGTGATTGCCATATCATTTACCTCCTTAAATAGAATACTATTTAGGCGTCTTCTAATAATATAGCATATTTCTATGGCGCTTGACGTATCCGCTATCGCTTTTTCCAATACGCGTAATAGGTGGCGTCCCTTGCCGCCCTTGTCCCCGCGCTGATCTTCTTACCGTTTGTCTTTTTCGTGTACCAGCCCCTGAACTTGTAGCCTTTGCGCGTGGGGGTCTTGAGCTTGCCGAGCTTTGACCCTTTCTTCATGCTCTTCACGAGCTTTGACTTGCCGGACACCTTGCCGCCGTTCGCGTTGAACGTGATT
>JAISAI010000078.1 GCA_031266795.1 Eubacteriales Family XIII. Incertae Sedis bacterium | reverse complement strand
AGCAGAAGTCATGCTCGTCTTGACAAGGGAAAAAAGGAGTCATATACTTATTTGTGCAACAATGTTACACAAATAAAGAAGGGACGCGTCTATGTATGTTACAATGCGGGTTACTCCCGAAGAAAAAAATATGATAACCCAATATGCCCAAGCCCACGGCAAATCTATCTCGGCAATAATGCGCGATAGTTTTTTTGAGCGGCTTGAAGACGAAATGGATATTCGCGACTATAAACAATATCTGAAGGATAAGGCGGCTGATAAAGTAAAGTTCTATACGCATGACGAAATACTAAAAGAGTATGGCCTCGAGGCATAAGGTCATATACTCGGATAAGGCCAATAAACAACTTGGGAAATTAGATGCTTATCAACGCAAAATTATTATTGCATGGATAAGTAAGAATCTTGTCGGTACATCAAATCCAAGGCAACACGGAAAACCGCTCGAAGAAAACCTTACCGGGCTTTGGCGCTATCGTGTTGGCGACTATCGGCTGATTGCGGAAATCGTCGACGACGAAGTTGTAATTACCATTATTAAGATTGGGCATCGAAGCAAAATATATTCGCAACTCTAAGCGGAATATCTCACTTTTATTCCCTCTGTGTTCTATGAAATGAAATATCGAAAGCAAGTTGTTGGAGCGGAAATAGACTAAAAGGATTACGGGAGTGTTTATCAATAGCAAGTATTTTATTTTGGGATACCGCGTCGCCGCCGTCGTCGTCATCGTGTTCGGGTTGCTGGCTACCTTGGGGGTGTTCAGGGGCGAGATCAACTACTATGTGTTTTTCGCTTACACGACGCAGTCGAATATCCTCGTTCTGGGCTTTTTCATCATGCTTGTCGTCAAGACCGCGGCTATGATCGCCTACGGGGAAGAGCCGCCGGACAAAAACTACGGTTTCCATCCGGTGGCGGCGTTCGCCGTGTCCTTCGCCATCCTCATAACGATGATGATCTTTTGGGCGATACTCGTGCCGTTGCAGTGGGGGAAGATAAATCTGATGGTGTTCTCCAATCTGGGGGTCCATCTGCTCTGCCCGTTGCTCATGATCGGCGATTACCTCTTGTTTTATAAAAAGGGGGTGATGAGGAGGCGCGACCCGCTTGCCATAGTCATCTTTCCGTACATCTATATAGGGCAGTCGTTCGCGCTCGGGCTGAATCACGCGGTATATTTCGCGCCGCTCCACATAGAGTCGTACTACATCTACCCGTTCATGGATTTTGACGCATACGGAGGCATGGTGTTCCTGTTCATCCTCGCGCTGACGGCGTTTTTCCTCGGGCTTGGCTACGTCTGTTACTTTCTTGAAAGACGCTTCGCCCATCGAAGCCGCGTATACAGTTGATTTCCCGGTTAACTGTCAACGTAGTCCCTACATTCTGCTTTAGAGGATGGCGCCGCCTTGAATTTACGCTGTGAGCAGGCATATCGGTATCACGTTCACGCCGTCGTTTCGCCTGTACGGGAATCCGCTGCTCGTAATCACGTTCAGCGATGAGGCAGGCGGCGTCCTACCATGATCGAGGATATTTTCCAAAGTCAACAGAGCGTTGGCGCCCTCGTCGATACGCGCGTCTCCGAGTTTTATTTCAAACCCCGCCCAACGACCGTCCCCCCTCTGTACGATGGCGTCAACCTCACGGCCCTTTGCGTCCCTAAAAAAGCTGACGTCAGCTCCCGACATATCAGAATATACGCGTAGATCGCGTATGACCGAAGATTCGAACAGAAAACCTGTATACTCCAAATCGTTGAGCAAATCATCAGCCGTGAGCTCCAGCGCGCCGACAGCCAGCGACGGATCGACAAAATGACGTTTTGGAGTGGTTCGAAGCGCAATCCTCGAACGTATATGCGTGTCCCATGCCGGTAGATTTTCGATGATCATCAGTCTCTCGAGCGCCTCGATATACGAGTATGCCGTCACGTCGGAAAACGAAGCGTCGTCACCTTTTGTATCCTCGACCATAGACGTCACGGCTGCCTGAGTAGCGATGTTTCGCGCGAAAGAACGAAGAAACCGCTTCACTTTCACGGGATCTCTTTTGACTTCTCCCACACGCGCAATGTCCGTTTCAGAGGTGATTTCAATATAATCCCGAGCAAAATGCACGGATTCCTCAAGGCTCGCTTTTAAAAGGTTCGGCCAGCCGCCCGTTACTATCTGACGAACAACCTCGTCTATCGTATAGACGCACTCCTCCGCCGAACCAAAATCAGGGGCGGCGCCGGGCTCAAGAAGATCCGCGAGCGACACCTGCGCCAATGACCACCCCAGTTCACTCCGTGAAAGCGTGCGCATCCTATATATCGAAAAACGTCCCGCGCCGGAGTGGATATTGGCGCTGTCTTCCGGCGTCGCCGAACCGGTGAGCAAAAACTGCCCCTTAGCTTGGCGACTGTCTATCTCCCTGCGAACATAGTTCCACAGTTGCGGATACACCTGCCATTCATCCAACAGCCGGGGCGTCGCGCCGCGTAACGCTAAAGACGGATCGACATCCATGTATTCCTTGACGCGCGAATCCGTATCCACCAATAATTCGCTGCCTGCAATCTGTTCCGCCGTAAAAGTTTTTCCGCAGCTCTTCGGCCCGCGAATCAATACGGCGCCGGATGACGCAAGTTTCTCTCTGATAATTCTATCCGCAAACCGCGGCAAATATTTTGTATGTTTGGGCACGACAGTAGCCTCCTAACATCCGGGCACATCATCTATTTATCCTATTGTACCACAATCATTTATGAAATAATCCCGATTCCGCTTATGGAATAATCCGAGACCGATTGTATTGCTTTTTGAATGTCAGTGTTGCCTTAGCTCTGGCAATCAACTCGTCAACGCGTCTTTCAGGCAAAAAATCATCTTTACGGGTTCGGCGGCTTGAAATGTGTTAAAATTAGAGGGTTCCTACATGCGTACCGCGTGCATGGTTGCGTACGGACTATTATCACGAAGATATCGTATGAGCGATGATGTGTCACGAGCGAGGCCGGGTCCCGCGCAACGGCGCCCCGCGAACCTCGTCAGGCCCGGAAGGGAGCAGCGATAAGCGGATAGCGGAGTGTGCCGCGGTCAAATCCGGTCTCGCCCGTGACATATCGAAACCCGTGCACGGCGCGCAGGACGGCGATGTGGCGTCGCACGGCGGGATGCGCCGCGAATGGCGGCGATGTGGCGTTGCGCGACGACATGCGCTACGGTGGGAAACTACAAAAGACGGCGGGAGCAGAGTGGATAGTCAGAACAAATACATCGCTATATATAGAAGATTCCGGCCGGAAACTTTCGACGAGGTGCTCGGGCAGAGTCACGTCGTCAGGGTCCTGAAAAACCAGATACAGACGGGGAATGTTGCTCACGCCTACCTGTTCAGCGGCACGCGCGGCACGGGCAAGACGACGATAGCCCGCCTGCTCGCCAAGGGCGTGAACTGCCTGAACGGCGGCGCGGGAGAGATCGCAGACGGCGGCGCGACGCGGCCCTGCGGGGTGTGCGAGCACTGCGTCGAGATAAAAAACGGGGCGTTCATCGACGTCGCCGAGATAGACGCCGCGTCGAACAACAGCGTGGACGACGTGCGCGACCTGCGGGAGATGCTCGTCTACCCTCCGCAGCTCGGCCGCAAACGCGTTTTTATCTTCGACGAGGTTCACGAGTTTTCAAAGCAGGCCTTTAACGCTCTGCTCAAGACTCTTGAAGAGCCGCCCGAAAATATCCTCTTCATCCTCTGCACGACGGAACCGAACAAGCTGCCGCAGACGATACTGTCGCGGTGCCAGCGCTTCGATTTTCGCCGCGTCGCCGCGTCCGAAATCGCGGACGGCATGGCGGGCATAGCGCGCAAGCTCGGCATCGAGGCGTCCGACGACGCGCTCGCCCTGCTCGCCCAGAGCGCGGACGGCTCCGTGCGCGACGGACTCAGCCTGCTCGAGCAGTGCGTGACCTCGGGCGAGACGAAGCTGACGCGCGAGCTCGTCCTCGACGTTCTCGGCAGCCCCGGCGACGACGCTATAGCCGCGCTGACGGACGACGTCCACGCGGGCAGGACGGCGGAAGCCCTCGTCAGGGTGAACGAAATGCTCGCCGGGGGCAAGGAGGAGAGGCGCGTCATGGAGGAGTGGATCGACTGGCTCCACAGCGCCCTGCTCGTCAAGTTCGTGAAAAACCCGGAGCGCATCATAGGGCGCTCGGCGGAGAGCATAGCGGAGATCGGCCGCGCGGCGGCGGGCTACGACGTGGCGTTTGTCAACGACAGCATATACCGCCTGTCGAAGCTGCTGAACGACAGCCGTTGGTCGCCCCACGTACGTATACTGTTAGAAATAACAATAGTGGAGATGTCAGAAAAGAAATGTTTGAATTGAAGGAGAACTCTAATGGGTAAAGGCATGAAGGCCGGCCGCAGGAAACCGCCGGGCGGCGGAAGCGGCGGCGGCGGGCGCAAAGCGCAGCAGATGCAGCAGGCGCAGCAGATGCAACAGTTTGCGGCCATGCAGGCGCAGATGGACGCCGTGCAGGAAGATCTTGAAAAGAAGGAAGTCGAGACGACGGCGGGCGGCGGCGCCGTGGCTGTCAAGGTCAACGGGAAGAAAGAGCTCGTTTCCGTCAATATAGATCCCGACGTCATGGACAAGGACGATCCGGAAATGCTTCAGGATCTCATCATCGTGGCCGTCAACGAAGCGATGCGCCAGATAGAGGAAATATCGCAATCCGAGATGGAAAAGGTGACGGGAGGGCTGAATCTGCCGTTCTGATGCCTGATTATCCCAAACCATTATCAAAGCTCATCGCGGAACTGTCGCGTCTGCCCGGCATAGGGGGCAAGACGGCGCAGCGGCTCGCGTTCCATATCATATCCATGAACGACGACGACGCTTTTTCCATGGCGGACGCGATAAAGGCCGCCAAGACCGAGCTGTCGTACTGCACCGTCTGCGGCAACCTCACGGACCGCGACCCCTGTGCGATCTGCTCCGACCCCTCGCGCGACCGCACGGTCGTCTGCGTCGTGGAAACGCCGAGGGACGTCGCGGCCATCGAGCGCATGAAAGAGTACAAAGGGCTGTACCACGTGCTGCACGGCGCCATATCGCCGATGGACGGCATAGGGCCGGACGACATCAATCTGCGCTCGCTCATCGTGAGGCTGCAGGGAGAAAACGAGGTCGTGGAGATCATCGTCGCGACGAACCCGAACATCGAGGGCGAGGCGACGGCCATGTACGCGGCGAACCTCATACGCCCGTCGGGCATCAAGGTCAGCCGCATCGCGCACGGCGTACCCGTGGGCGGCGACCTCGACTACACGGACGACGAGACACTCTCGCGCGCCATGACAGGCCGCCGCGACCTGTGAGCGTAGGGGAAGCCACGTCGGCCCGTAAGTCCCCGGATTCACCCCGGATTTTTCCGCGTCGCATTCCCCGTCAGAAAACTCCGATTATTTCGCATATTTGCGAATGCAATCATCATGTAATTGACAGTGTTGCCGAGCTAACATATAATTCTCTTATGCGGGGATTCCCGCATGGGAAATATTGAATCAATCAGTCTTTCCCAAAGCACTTATTTTTCTTTTTCGGTGTATTTCTGGTTTTACGGGCGCGGCGCATGCGTTCAGCTTGAGGCGTGGCTTGGCGGCGTTCCGCAATGACCGGAAGAGTTTTGGAATAAGTATTTCCTAAAACTCGTAAGGAGGTTAATGATGGCAAGCGATCAAAACGTGTCTGCGCACGGCGGCGCGGACTCCGTCGTAGCCATGGATACCGCAAGCAGGGGGCTCAAAAAGCATAAGATGAGCACCTTCACCGTGGTGTTCATGATCTTCTCCCTCGTCGCGGCCGGATGCTACGGCATAGAGGACATGATCCCCGAGGCGGGGCCCGGGCTCACGCTCATACTTCTTATCGTGCTGCCCTTCGTGTGGGGCCTGCCGTTCGGGCTTGTCGCGTCCGAGCTCGGCTCGGCCCGGCCGCAGGAAGGCGGCTACTACAAGTGGGTGCAGGAAGCGCTCGGCGAGTTCTGGGGTTTCCAGGCGGGCTGGTGGCGCACTATCTCGATCTACATCGACAACACGCTCTATGTGGTGCTCGCGGGTGGATACCTCGCGGGCATTTTCAAGATGGGCTGGGGCGCGGAGTTCGCGTTCAAGATCGCGATGATACTCGTATTCATGTATATCAACATCAGGGGCGTCCGCGATGTCGGCATAGTCACGAACGCTCTTTCCATCTTCGTGCTTGCGGCGTTCGCGATGGTGGCCGTCATCGGGTTTATGAACTGGGGCGGCAACCCGTTCGATCCGGTCACGGCCTATCCGATAGAGGCGGGCTCCGACTGGTTCTTCTATATCGGGGGCGGCCTGTCGCTCGGCATGTGGATGTACTCGGGCTACGAGTCGATGTCCACGGTAGCCGGGGAGCTCGAGGACCCACAGGTCATATCGCGCGCGACGATCATATCCGTGCCGCTCATCATGGCGACGTACATCTTTCCGACCATGGCGGCCATATCGGCGTTCAAGACGGAGGGGGAGGCGTTCAGTTTTCTCAACTGGGGCTCCGAAGCCGGTGAGGGTATCATAGGATACGCCACGTTGCCGGAACACTTCGTCGCTCCGGTGCTCGGCGTATTCTTCAGCGTTGTCGCGATCATTGCGCAGTGCTCGATATACAATACGTACATAGCCTCGGGCTCGCGCGGTTTCTTCGCGCTCGCGGACGACAACCTCGCGCCGAAGTTCATGGTGAAGGTGGACAAGAAACACGGCGTCCCGTATGTGGCGGTCATATCCGTCGCGGTCGTCAACGTCTTGCTGTGCATGGTAGGATTCAAGACCCTCGTGGTCGTCGACGTGTTCCTGCTCGTGGCGTCCTACATCCTCGTCTACATCTCGGCGATGATACTCAGGAAACGCATACCGCGGGAAGATTACAAATTCAGGACGCCGGGAGGAAACAAATTCTTCTGTGTGATCTGCACCATACCTATCTGCATCGCGTTCTTCTCTTTCCTCGTGAACGGGACGGACTACTTCATCGGCGGCATGCTCGGTATCATCACAGGGCCGGTGCTCTACGTGATATGGAGAAGATTTTACGGCGGCCTTTCGAAGAAAGACCCGGAGGGCAATCCCGCCAATCCCAAAACGCGCCTTGCGAAAGGCGATGTGAAACGGATGTCGTTCCTCTTCCTCATACTCGGCCTTGTCGGCGTCGGCGGCAGCTTTTTCCTGCCGTGGTACGAAGCCGACTGGGTGAGCAGTCTCGTGGATGAGGGTATGTCTTATAAGGAAGCCTTTGCCGAAAACTACGATATGACCTTGTTCGGATCGCAGGATGCCATGTGGATGGGCATACGCATCGCGACGATCATCGTGCTTGTGTTCTCCGTTGTCTTCTACTTGCTATGGCAAAAGATCGACGACGACAGGATCGAGTCCGCGGCCTGACGGCCATTCCCCACTGTTAAACAGCGGCGCGCTTTATCGGCGCGCCGCCGCAACCGCTATTTTTATTTTATTTTCTACATGAAATGTAAAGGAGGTTTGTTATGGCTCAGGAAAGACTTGTCGAGCGAAGCGAGCGGACACTTGCCCGCGGCATCATGCCGTGGCACGTTTCGCTCATCGCACTCGGCGGCATTATCGGTTCTTGCTATTTCTTGGAGTTGGGCTACACGTTCAACGAGATGGGCCCGGGCGCTATTCTCATCACGTACGCCGTCGCGGGCATCACCATCTACGGCGTCATGCAGTCGTTCGCGGAGCTTCTCGTCAACATCCCGCGCCGAGGCTCGTTCGTGTCCTACACGCGCGAGTTCATGGGCGACACGGCGTCGGCCGGCATCGGCTGGGCGTTTTGGGCGAACTGGGTGTGCTACATCCCGTCGGAGGCCTTGGCGACGGCAATATTCGTCAACGCGCTGATAAAGAACATCAATCCGGCATACGAAAGCACGCCGATGCTCACGTTCCTGTGGGGCATCCTCGCGCTCGTGCTGCTCACGCTCATCAACATATTCCACGTCAAATGGTTCGGCCATTTGGAATCCATTCTCGCTATCATCAAGATATTCGCTATCATTCTCTTCATTATATTCGGCATACTGATATTCTTCGGCATAGCCAACGGGGGCGCGCACTACGAGGGCAACGACATGGTCGCGGACATCGCTCCGGGCTTCGTCGGCACGCAGGCCATACTCCCGAACATGGGAGAGGACATCATGCACCAACTCTTCCCGAGGGGCGGGGTCGTGATGATCACGCTCATGATATGGACGCTTGTCAACTTCCAAGGCTCGGAGATCGTGGGCCTCTCGGCCGCGGAGACGCAAAACCCCGAGGTCAACGTGCCGGCCGCCTGTAAGAAGGTAGCCTACCGCATCATCCTGATCTACCTTGTGCCGATATTCATCCTGTCGCTCATCATGCCCTACACGGTGGCGACGCTCGACAGCTCGGTGTTCGCCCAAGCGCTCGCGGCGTACGGGTTTAGCTGGGGCAGCAGCGTGTTCACGGTCGTCACGCTCGTGGCGGCGTTCAGCTGCGCCAACTCGGGATTTTACGGCACGGTGCGCTCCCTGTACGGGCTTTCCGTCGAGGGCCTCGCGCCGAAATTCCTCTCGAAGCTCAACCGTTTCAGCACGCCGCAGAACGCGACGCTGTTCACCTTGCTGTTCATATGGGTCGTGTTCCTCATCAGCTTCTTAGTCAGCGAGCTTGGCCTGATGGGCGGCGAGGACAACATGCTGTACACGGCGCTCGTCGGTATCGCGGGATTCACGGGGACGCTGTGCTGGGTCGGCATACTCTACTCGCAGATCCTCATGCGCAAGCGCCTGAAAGAGCGCGGCTACAATCCGAAGAAAGATCTCACGGTCAAGGCGGCGATGTTCCCCGTGCTCGAATGGTTCGCTATCATCCTACAGGTCTCGGCCATGGTGTTGCTCGTGTTCGAAGTGGGCGACGGCATCCCGATCTTCCTGCTCTCCATGGACATCATCATCGCGCCTATCGTAATATTCGCGATACAGAAGTACAGGGGCAGGATAAGGCAGTCCATCGTCATAGGCGCGGACGAGGTCACGTTCGACATGAAGTTCCCGTCCAAGCCCGGCTCGGTGGGCGAGAAAAAGGACGCGGAGAAAGCCGCGCGGAAGCTCATCACGGGCGGCGGCGCCCCGTGGATACTCCTTCTCAGCATCGTGTGCGTCGTATCCATCGTGCTGTCGTTCGTCACGATCATCACGAACCCCGCCGAGATCGCCGAGGGCTACAATATCTTCACCGATCCCGCCATGAGCAAGGTGTGGGTGCTGATCCTCGTCGAGATCGCCACGTACGCGATTCTCTTCTTCGGGGTGCGCAAGCTCGGTGAAAGAACATCTGGTGTGAATAATACCGACGCCGAAGTGTTATAATAGTGGAGGTAGTTTGGTTCAATGTATTGCCCCGATGGTTTTTCATCGGGGCAATAGACAGGTAAGGTACACGGAAAGGGAAGTGTGACATTGGAAACGATAATTTTTCTCGTCCTTATCCCTCTCGTGATTGCCCTGGCTCTGCTCTTCATTCGCCACGACGCCGCAAGGGGCCCTATAGTCTTCATAGGCGCCGCGGCTACAGCCGCCTTTTCGGTTGTTCTGGCGATACAGCAGGAGATATGGTCCGACGCCGGCCCAAACCTATTATGGTCCGGTGCGACTGAGTCAGCGGAGATCACGGGAAATGTGATGATGGTGGTAGAGGCGGCGCTCGCCGTAGTCATCTTCATCCTTGGGATCAAGTACAAAAAGGTGTTGGCGTCTGTCCTTGTGGCGATACAGTGCCCGATCCTCATATGGTTCGAGCTGACGAAGGGCCACAGCATCGAGGTGGCGAACAATATCAACATAGATCAGTTCTCACTGATCATGGTTCTCATTATTGGAATAATAGGCACGCTGATATGCGTCTACGCTGTCGGATATATGAAGGACTTTCAGAGCCACCACGCGGATCAGCCGGACCGGAGATGGTGGTTCTTCTTTCTCATGTTCCTCTTCCTGTCGGCGATGTTCGGCATCGTGCTCTCGAACAACCTGATATATATGTACTTCTTCTGGGAGATCACGACGCTCTGCTCGTTCTTCCTCATCGGGTACACGAAGACGGACGAGGCGGTAAAAAATTCGTTCCGGGCGCTCATCATGAATCTGCTCGGCGGGCTCGCGTTCGTGCTCGCCATCGTCATGCTCGGCGGCACGTACGGGACGCTTGAAATAGACCAGCTCATACAGACGGGGGTCGCTGCTAAAGCGCTCGGGCAGCCTGATTACATCATCAACGCGGTCGTCATGCTGCTCTGCTTCGCGGGTATCACGAAGGCGGCGCAGATGCCGTTCAACAGCTGGTTGCTCGGGGCGATGGTCGCGCCTACGCCGACGTCGGCGCTGCTCCACTCGTCGACGATGGTCAAGGCGGGCGTGTTCCTCATCGTGAAGCTCGCGCCGCTGCTCGGCGTGCAGGGCATCATGGATCTCGGCAGCCCGGGGTTCATGGTCATGATGGTCGGCGGCGTCACATTCGTCCTCGCGTCGTTCGCGGCCGTCACGCAGAGCAACGCCAAGCGCGTCCTCGCGTATTCGACGATCGCCAACCTCGGGCTCATCGTCGCGTGCGCGGGCCTCGGCACGCCCGAGGGCGTATGGGCCGCGATCATGCTCATCATATTCCACGCGGTCACGAAGTCGCTGCTCTTCCTCAGCGTCGGCACAGCCGAGCACAACATCGGCAGCCGCGACATAGAGGACATGGACGGGCTTTTCGGCAGGATGCCGAGGCTCGCGGTGTTCATGATCATAGGCATAGCGGCGATGTTCCTCGCGCCGTTCGGTATGCTCGTATCCAAGTGGGCCGCGCTGCAGTCCTTTGTCGACGCGGGCGGCATATGGGTCGTGCTCATGGTGGTCTTCGGCTCCGCCGTCACCGTGTTCTACTGGGGCAAATGGCTTGGCAAGCTCACGGCGATAGTGGCGAACAGGCAGAACATACAGGACAAGGTCCACGGCGAGGAATGGTTTGTGCTCATGGGCCACATCGTACTCGTCATCATCATATCGCTTTCGTTCCCGCTGTTCTCGGGCAACGTCGTAGTGCCGTTTATAACGGACGCTTTCTCGGGGCTCTCGGACGCCTCCGCGGTCGCGCTTTCGAGCGACAACATGATCATCATGGTCGTGCTCGTTGCCGTCATACTCGTGCTGCCGCTGCTGTTCTACGGGCGTACGCGAAAGCGCATCGTCCCGCTCTACATGGCCGGCGCGAACGAGGGCGACAACCTCACCTTCGCCGGCGCGATGGGGAAAGACGTCCCCGTCCGCCTGCGCAACTGGTACATGGAGGGCGTCTTCAGTGAGAAGCTCATGAACCGCATAGGCGTCATAGCGACCTGCTTCATCTTCGCGGTCTCATTCTCGTTCGTGGCGTCGTTGGCTCTATCGGTGTTCCGGTATTTGCAGGGAGGAGGTGCGCTCTGATGACAGTCAGTATCTATGCCGTGATCGGTCTCGTCTGCTACCTTATAGCCGGCCCGTTCGTCGGGGGCTTCCTTGCGGGCGTGGACCGGAGGATCACCGCGCGCATGCAAGGCAGGTTCGGCCCGCCGATCATGCAGCCGTTCTACGATGTGCGCAAGCTCATTGAGAAGGAGCCCGTGACCGTCAACAGCGGCCAGGATTTCTACGTGATGTGCTTCCTCGTATTCGTCATCATCACGGGCGGCCTGTTCTTCTTCGGGGAGAACCTGCTGCTCGTCATATTTGCGCTCACCACGGCGAACCTCTTCCTCGTGGTAGCGGCCTATTCCTCGAACTCGCCCTATTCACAGATAGGGGCGGAACGGGAACTGTTGCAGATGATGGCGTATGAACCGATGGTACTGCTGACGGCGGTCGGCCTGTATATGACCACGGGCAGCTTCCGCATAGGCGATATAGTCGCGGGCGGCGGGCTCGAAAACGGAGGCATACCGCTCCAGTATCTCGTCGGCATCTTCATCGGTTATATATTCATCCTCACGATCAAATTCCGCAAGTCGCCTTTTGACCTGTCGCTGTCGCACCACGCGCACCAAGAGCTCGTCAAGGGCGTGACGACGGAATTTTCGGGGCGGACGCTCGCACTCATCGAGGTGGCCCACTGGTATGAGAACGTATTCCTGCTCGGCTTCATATTCCTGTTCTTCCAAAACGGGACGTGGTACATGGCCGTAGTCGGGATCGTCGTCGCGCTGCTTGCCTATTTCCTTGAAATATTCATCGACAACGCTTTCGCGAGGATGAAGTGGCAGTTTGCGCTCAAGTCGAGTTGGATTGTAACGATCACATTCGGCGCGGTGAATCTCATACTGCTGTACTACCTTAAAGGTCTTATGTGAGGGAGGCACTGGGCATGTCATATATTACGAAAAGTCCATGGATCATACATTACGACGGGTCGAGCTGCAACGGTTGCGATATTGAGGTGCTCGCGTGCCTGACGCCGATGTACGACGTCGAGCGCTTCGGCATCATCAACACCGGCAACCCGAAGCACGCCGACATCTTCCTCATCACGGGGTCGATCAACGAGCAGAACGTCAGCGTCGTCAAGCAGATATACGAGCAGATGCCCGAGCCCAAGGTCGTGGCGGCCATCGGTATCTGCGCGACGTCGGGCGGCGTGTTCAGGGAATGCTACAACGTGATGGGCGGCGTCGATACGGTCATCCCCGTCGACGTGTACGTGCCCGGCTGCGCCGCGAGGCCGGAGGCCATCATCGACGGCGTCGTGCAGGCGCTCGGGGCGCTTGACGAGAAGAAAAAGGAAATGGAGAAGCATCCGTACGAAGCGCCTCTCGCGATGGGCGCGGCTGACGGCCCGGGCGCGGCCGACGAGATCGTTCTCGCGGACGGCGCGCCGCCCGAGCCTCCGGAGGAGCCCGTGCTCCCGGGCGACGACGTAGAGGTGAAATACTTCGGCGTCGCGCCGGAGGGAGAAGAAGCGGAGACCGCCGCGGGAGCCTCGGACGAAGCTGCCGCGAAAGTCTCGGATGAAGCCGGTGCGAAAGTCTCGGACGTCGCCGATAAGGACGAATCCACGGAAGATACCGCCGGTAATAAAGAAGAAAAGGAGGAGGCGTGATGGGCGAGAGAAAAGACCTGATACAGGACATAAAGGCCATAGAAGCCGCCGATTTGCTCTCCACTGTCATGGACATCAAGTCGGACGGATACCGCCTCGGGCAGGCCTGCGCCACGAAGACGGAGGGCGGCGTAGACATACTGTACACATTCGAGAAAGACGAGACGCTGAAAAACTTTAAGATAAGCCTTGAGGACAAGGCGCCCGAGCTGCAGAGCATTTCGGGCATATACTGGGCGGCCTTCATCTACGAGAACGAGATGCACGACCTGTTCGGCGTCACGTTCAAAAATCTCGCGCTCGATTACGGCGGGCACTTCTTCAAGATAGCGTCCGAAACCCCGTGGAACCCCGCGGCGAAAAGCGGCGCGGATACAGAGAAAGGAGGCGAGGCATAATGGCGAAACGCACAGTGATACCTTTCGGGCCTCAGCATCCCGTCCTGCCCGAACCCATACATCTCGACCTCGTCATAGAGGACGAAACCGTGGTCGAGGCGATACCGTCCATCGGGTTCATACACCGCGGCCTCGAAAAACTCGTCGAGAAAAACGAATGGCCGGAGATGGTGTATGTAATAGAGCGCGTCTGCGGTATATGCAGCTTTGGACACGGTTGGGGCTATTGCAAGTCCGTCGAGGGCAACCTCGGCCTGTCCGTGCCGCCGCGCGCCGAATACCTGCGCACGATATGGCACGAGCTCGGCCGTATACACAGCCATCTGCTCTGGCTCGGGCTTCTCGCCGACAGCTTCGGCTTCGAGAGCCTTTTCATGCACAGCTGGAGGCTGCGCGAAACCGTGCTCGACCTATTCGAGGAGACGACGGGCGGCCGGGTCATATTCTCCGTCTGCAAGGTCGGCGGCGTGCGCAAGGACGTGACGGACGAGCAGCTCGCCGAAATATCCGGCGTGCTGAAGGGCATGATCCCCGAGCTCACGGAGCTCACGAACGTATTCCTCGAAGATATGTCCGTCAAGAACAGGCTCGAAGGCGTGGGTACACTGTCAGCGGACGAGATCAAAGAGCTGTGCGCCGTCGGCCCCGTGGCCAGGGCTTCCGGGATAGCTTCGGACGTCAGGCTCGATGGGCACGGCGCGTATCCGGAGCTCGGATTCGAACCCTGCGTTGAAGAGGCCGGCGACTGCATGGCGCGCTGCAAGGTCAGGGTGAGGGAAATATTCCAGTCCATAGGGCTCATCGCGAAAGCGGCGGAGCAGATGCCGGGCGGCGACATCGACGTCAAGGTCAAGGGCAATCCGGAGGGCGAGTTCGTCGGCCGCATGGAGCAGCCGCGCGGCGAGGCCTATTATTACAGTAAGGGTAACGGGAGCAAATTCCTCGAGCGCATCAGGGTGCGCACGCCCACCAACGCGAACATCCCCGCGCTCGTAAAGATGCTTCAAGGCTGCGACCTCGCGGACGTGCCGGTAATGGTGCTGACGATAGACCCCTGCATTAGCTGTACTGAAAGGTGAGAGCATGGCTGGATTGAAAATTGGTAAGATGATTATGCGCAGTCTTGGCAGGAAGCCGGCTACGCTTATGTACCCTGTCGTTCCGCGCGAGTGGAAGGAGAGGACGCGCGGGCATATCGCCATAGACATGGACGCCTGCATCCTCTGCGGCATCTGCGGCAAGAAGTGCCCCACGGACGCGATCACCGTCGACCGCGGCGCGAAGACGTGGTCGATAGGGCGCATGCAGTGCATACAGTGCAGCTGCTGCGTCGACGTCTGCCCGAAGAAGTGCCTTGTCAACGAGGCCACGTATACGACGCCCGCCGTCTACAAGATCGTGGACACCTACGAGAAGCCCGAGGAACAGGGCGCGGCGGCGAACGAGGGCAGTTTGAAGTGTGACGACACCTGCGTATTCTGCGGCATCTGCGCGAAGAAATGCCCGCAGGGCGCGATCGAGGTGGATAGAGCCGAGAAAAAATGGGAGGTTGACGACGACAAATGCACGAGGTGTGGGCTTTGCATAGAAGGATGTCCGAAAAAAAGCCTGAAAATCGAGTGATGTGATCCGGGGATGGATGATTATTGTTACAGAAAAATCAAGAGTACCGCGCTTGTAATGATCGCGCTCGCGGCGCTTCATATCGCGATAAGCCGCCCGCTCGGTTATTACTGGAACGCGTTACAGGCCGAATTATCGGGAGTTGAACTCACGATCTCCGGCGTGCCCGAGCCCGGCGATTCTTCGCAGGGCATGATCATCTATGTGCTCATGTTCGGGATGGTGGCGCTGCTGGCCTTCATCACTTCGCCGAGGCGCACGAGCATCTGGTGGCGCCTCGTCCTCGTGGCGCCCCTGTCCGTCTATCTGTTTTCGATGTATGTGGAGTACGACAAGATCTCACCGGTCAAGGAGAAATTTCAGGATCTGTACGAGTCGCTCGAATACGCTATCTTCGTCCCCTACGCGGCCATCGCCGCCGCGACCGCGCTGTACCTCGCCTTCGTGATAGCGCTGCCCGCGTACCGCGTCACGCAGGTGTTTGGCTGGGTGGCGTCCGTCGTGGCCATCCTGTCCTATTTAGCCTCGGTCGTCTTTATCGTCTACAACCACACGATGACGATCCTCGACGGCGGCTTCGGCGAGAGCGAATTCTATACCTATCTTTTGGCGTTCGCGCTCGACGTCGTGTCGTACTTCTTTATGATTTCCGTTCTAATGACGTATTGTACAATAAAAAGGGAGGAGCGTTGGGACGTGCTCGAAGCGCTCGCTATGGAGGCGGAGCGTGAGGAGGACGAGGCGGCGGCAATGGCCCAACGTGCGCCGGCCGCGCGGTCGGCCCATCTCGGCGGAAGGGTGATCCCCGATGTCGAGGAACTGAAAAAGCACGAGGTGTCGTCCCCGTATGGATACGCGGACTACAAGGAGTACGCCGCCCGTTCGAACAGACGCCCGGACAATCCGCGCCCGGATGCTTCGCGCACGGATAACTTGCGCTCGGCTGACTTGCGCCCGGACAACTTGCGCCCGGACAATCTGCGACCGGACAATCCGCGCTCGGATAGCCTGCGCCCGGACAGCCCGCGCCCGGACAACCTGCGCCCAGACAGCTTGCGACCGGATAACCCGCGCCCGGATAATCCGCGCTCGGACAGCCTGCGACCGACCCCGCCGCGGAATACAAGATGATTACGGAGGTCGTCACCTTTTGGGGAATCGTACAAGGCGTCGGCTTCAGGCCGACGCTTTCAAGAATAGCGGCAAAATACCGTATGCGCGGCCAAGTACGGAATATGGGCGCGTTCGTGCAGCTCATCGTGACGGACGAGCCGGAGCGGATCGACGCGTTCATAGGAGCCGTGCGGGCGGGCAAGCCGCGCATGGCCGAGATCATGAGCATAGGCAGGGAGATCATAGACACGGCCCACTTCGACGACTTTCGCATCGTGTCGAGCGCGGCGGCCGAAGACGAAATCGTAGCCGTCCCCGCCGACATCGCGGTATGCGACGAGTGCCTCGCGGAGTTCAGAAACACCGCCGATCCCCGCTACCGGCATCCGTTCATCAGCTGCGTGAACTGCGGGCCGCGCTACACGATCATGGAGCGCCTACCCTACGACCGCGACACGACGACGATGAACGACTTCCCGATGTGCGGGTTTTGCGAAGGCGAATACACCGATCCCGCAAGCCGCCGCTACCACGCCCAGACGGTATCATGCAATAGCTGCGGCCCAGTAGCAATCTGGCGCAGCAGGGAGGAGCACAGGGAACACAAAGGGGACGTCAGACTGTGTGAAAAGCCTGTCATTGCGGCCTCCGAGCCGCAATCTCATCCCAAAAGCATTGATTTTCAAGAGATCCCGGATCAAGTCCGGGATGACGGCAGTGTTTTCACACAGTCTGACGGTTCTTTTTGTGTAATTCATCGCGATGGAGCACAAAAAGAACCGTCCCCTTTGTGCTCGGAGTCGGAGTCGGCTATTTCCGCGGCGATCGACGCAATCAAGGGCGGCGGCGTGATTGCTCTGAAAGGCGTGGGTGGGTATTACTTCGTGTGCAGCCCGTTTGACGAAAGCGCCGTCCGCAAGCTGCGCGAGATCAAGGTGCGCGAGTACAAGCCATTCGCCGTGATGTTCGCCTCCGTGGAGCAGGCGCGCGAATACTGTGAAATAAGCCCGGAGGAGGAAGCAATGCTGACCTCCCCAAAACGCCCGATAGTCCTATTGGAGCAGCGACGGGAGCGCACCGGCGGCAGCCCCTTTGATCTACCGGCGAAACGCTCCGGCATACGGACGGCGTGTTCGATGTCGCCGTGGGATATACCGTTGCCATCTCTCGCGGGAGGGATAGATGAGGGTGGTTTGCCCGTGCCGTTCGCTCCCGGTATGTCGTCCACGAGCCGGTTTATCGGAGCTTTCCTGCCGTCCATGGCTCTGCAATATATGTTGATCGAGGTGCTCGGGCCGCTCATCATGACAAGCGCGAATATATCCGATCTGCCGATCATAAAGGACGACGACGAGATGTTCGCGGCTCTCACGCGCAACGAACACAGAGAGCACAAAAGGGACGGCAGACTGTGTGAAAAGTCTGTCATTGCGGCCTCCGAGCCGCAATCTCATCGCAAAAGCATTGATTTTCAAGAGATCCCGGATCAAGTCCGGGATGACGGCAGTGTTTTCACACAGTCTGACGGTTCTTTTTGTGTTCAATCAGGACAGACGGCACAAAAAGAACCGTCCCCTTTGTGTTCCGGTGTACTTTACAACGAGCGGCGCATCGTGCGCCGGCTTGACGACTCAGTCGTTCGCGTGATAGACGGGACGGCCCAGCTGATACGGCGCTCGAAGGGTTGGACGCCCGTGCCTATCTACGTTCGCGGCACGGACAGGCTCACGAAAAACGACCAGATGCTTGCGGTCGGCGCGGATCTGAAAAGCGCCTTCGCGTTGACGAAGGGCAGCTTCGTCTATATGAGCCAGTACATAGGCGACATGGACAACATCGAAACGGAGCAAGTATACGAGGATAACCTCGAGAGCATGCGCAAGTTTTTCAGAATTAACCCGCGCCTGATAGCCTGTGACACGCACCCGCTCTACCGGACGGTGGAACTCGCGAAAGAATACGCGCGAGGCGCCGAGCTACTGCCCGTGCAGCACCACCACGCGCACATCGCGTCAGTCATGGCCGAGCACGGACTCGAAGGCCCCGTCGTCGGCGTAGCCTTCGACGGCACAGGCTACGGCGCAGACGGCACGATATGGGGCGGCGAGATACTCATCTGCGAGGGCGTCGGCGCAGGGCGCTTCTCGCATCTGCGCGACATCCCCATGACAGGCGGCGACGAGTCCATGCGCGACGGCTGGAAGTCGGCGGTATGCCGCGCGGCCAAATCGTCATTGCGGCCTCCGAGCCGCAATCTCATAGTGGAAAGTATTGTCGCCCCCGTGACCCGCAATGGAGCGTCCGGCTGTTTCGACATCGACATATCCTACGCCTTGAAATACGCTGAGGAAAACGACACGCTACGCGAATACGAAGCAGAACGAAAGACTATCGAAGCGGCCGTGGCGCAGGGCGTGAACACCGTGAGGACCTCGAGCATGGGACGCCTCTTCGACGCCGTCGCCTCCCTGCTCGGCATATGCCACGTGAACAGGTACGAGGGCGAGTGCGCCGTCACGCTCGAAAACGCGGCCGACCGAGCGCAACGCTCGCCCGGCGTCGCGGACACAGCGGACGCGCTCGCGCTGCGCTTCCATATGGACGTAGCCCACGCCATACTCGGCGAATGCCGCAAGGCGCGAGCAGAGCGCGGGATAGACACAGTATGCCTCTCGGGCGGCGTGTTCCAGAACAAGATACTCATGGAGCGAACCTTGCGCCTATTGCGCTCGGACGGCTTCACGCCCTATTACAATATATCCGTCCCGCCAAACGACGGAGGGATAGCCCTCGGCCAAGCGTACATAGCCATGCGGACGCAATAATATAGATCCCGGCTCAGGCTTTCAGAATGACGTCTTATGATTGGCGAGGGGTACAAAAGGAATCATCCCTTTTGTACAGACGGGCGAATTTAATTGTTTTGTATGATGATAACCTACACTCAATTGATTTATGCCTCAGTGTAGGTTATACTATTCATGCAGGTTCGCATCTACAAGAACATAGGAAATAAAGCATGTCAGTATTATCGGAAATACTACAAGAGGAATATGATCGACTCAAAGCGACGATTACATCCTACGAAAAGGAAGCAGCCGGCTTGCCGAAGGGGTCTGTCGTTATAAAGCGGATCGGTGGGCGCGAATATCCTTACCTCCAATGGCGCGAAGGCAAACAGGTCAAATCACGGTTCATCAAAGCCGGCGATCTTTTGCACCTCAAAGATCAAGTCAATCGCCGCAGGGAATACGAGAAACTGATACGTTCACTTTATTCCTCAAAAAAGGAATTTGACCGTGTTATAGGAAAGAGGTTATAAATCCGTGGATCCATCGCTGGAAAACGAACAGCAAGCCGAGTTTCTAAAAGCCATAAAGCTCTTTCACGATAACGATTGCTTGGAACATGTAGTCTTGATCGGTTCGTGGACGGAATTTCTTTATCAACAAACAGGACTTATTCCACAGGGGACGACAGCTCTCCGCACTCTCGATATTGATTTTCTAATCCGCAATCTCAGAAAACCAAACCCGCCAGTCAATATGGAAGCACTCGCTCGTGAACAAGGATATGCAGTGGACAGGGATGCGCTGTTAGGCACGACCAAGATACGGACTGCCTCACGTCTGGAAATCGAATTTCTGATAGCACAACGAGGGGCAGGCATCGAACCGGTATACAGAACTTCTCTTGGAGTGACCGCGCAGGGACTTCGGGGATTAGGATTGCTATCGTCTCACACTGTCACGGTCACTTGGTTTGATATTAAGATAACCGTACCAATTCCAGAAGCGTACGTGCTTCATAAGATTATAATCAACGATGAAAGAGGCAAAGGCGAGAAACGAGAGAAAGACAAAGATAGTATCCTGTCCATTTTCCCGTATCTTGATGAGTCAAAATATTTGGTGCTCCTTGATGAATGCACCATTAAACAGAAAAATAAGGTAGCCCTGTTCATGAACCGCTTCATGAATGGGGATTGTTTACAAAAACTTTCATGAAAATCGCGAAAAAATGTTACTGTTCACTCCCTATCCCACGTAAATCGAAATTGAGCCAATCACCAAAGGAGATCAAAATGGTGCAGAGAGCCGGGCCTGCGGGCCCGGCTCTCTGTCCGATCTGAGACGAGGGC
>JAISAI010000110.1 GCA_031266795.1 Eubacteriales Family XIII. Incertae Sedis bacterium | reverse complement strand
GAATACCGGGGCTCGCCCGGGCTGAACATCGACCCGGAGGAGGAATACGGAAAATACGCGGCGCGGGACGCGGCCGCGCTCGCCCGCCTCATAGAGGCAAACGACTACGACTACGCGTATGAGCGCGGGTTCGCCGCGAAGTATGTCGAGACCTACGACGGCCATTGCACGGAGCGGCTTGCGGCTGAAATGGTGAGGCTTGCCTCTCTGCGCGAGGATTATTGGCCAAAAAAACATGCGCTTGGAAAATAGGTCATTGACATTGGGGTAATTTCGTGTGATAATTAAGTGCAGGATCTCTTAGCACTTGAATAATATGCGTTTTTCGCCGCAACTTGCAGACTCCCCTCATGGCAAGGTAAGAATAATGGCGGCGTTTTGCCCGGTCGGTCCATTCGGATTCGACCGGGTCTTCTCATTTATCCGTTTTTACCTATTCTTTACGATATGTTGGGAGTGAACATAGGTACCTTACCATATATCGGCCAAGTCACTCGATTGAATGGTCTCGCGAGCGTTTTTTCATGCATAGTGGTGTGAAATACCCAATTTTCACGTTTATTTCATTGAATAATGGTGGGAAGTGGGGTATATTTGTAATAAAGTAGCATTATTATTGTAAGAGGCATTGAGACAGAGATGTTTTTCGGAACGTTCCCGAACTCCATAGACGACAAAGGCAGGTGCATGATCCCGGCCAAGCTCAGGCACGGGCTTGGCGACGAGTGCATGGTCACGCTCGGCCCCGACAAAAACATACTCATATATACGGAAGACGATTACACGCGCTTTTTGAACGAGCACATACTGAATCGCCCTATGGAAGACCGGAGCGCGCGCGTCTTGCAGGATTTTTATACGTCGAACACTCACAGTTGCACCATAGACAAGCAGGGGCGCGTCAATCTGCCGCAGTATTTTATAGAATACGCAGGCATAAGCAAGGATACCGTGACCGTCGGCAACGCAGACCATATCTCGATATGGAGCAAGGAGAAATATGACGCGGAGAGAAATCCGCTGACCGTGGACGCCGGCGCGCTCTTCGACGATATGTTGAAGTACGTGACTACAAAGTAGCCGCCGCAGAGGGAGCCCTATGGACTACGAGCATGTCCCCGTATTGGCCCGCGAGACCGTAGAGCGCCTCAACATAAAGGAAGGGGGCGCGTACGCGGACGGAACGCTCGGCGGCGGCGGGCACGCCTCTCTCATATGCGAAAAGCTCGCGCCGAATGCTTTATTCATAGGCATCGACCGGGACAGGGAAGCGATAGAGGCGTCGAAGCTGAGGCTGTCGGGATACGCTTGCGGGAAGATATTCGCGCACACGGAGTTCTCGGAGATCAAGCCTGTACTCGCGGAGCACCGCGTAGGCGGGCTCGACGGCGCCGTACTCGACCTCGGGGTGAGCTCGAGGCAGCTCGACGCCCCGGAACGAGGGTTTTCGTACATGGCCTGCGCTCCGTTGGATATGAGGATGGACGCGGACAGTAGGCTGACGGCGCGCGACGTCGTGAACGGATACCCGATCAAGGAACTCACCCGTATCATAAGCAGGTACGGCGAGGAAAAATGGGCCGGTAGAATCGCCGCCTTCATAGGGAAAGAGAGGGAAAGGCGTCCGATCGAGAACACTGGTGATCTCGTGAGGCTGATAAAGGCGGCGATACCGGCTTCCGCCCGCAGGGAGGGCCCCCACCCCGCGAAGCGCACGTTTCAGGCCATCAGGATCGAGGTCAACGACGAATTGGGGCAGATAGAAAAGGCCGTGGACGCCTATGCGGACGTCCTGAAACCGGGAGGCCGCTTGGCCGTCATCACGTTCCACTCGCTCGAGGACCGGATCGTGAAGGAGGCGTTCAAGCGCAGGGAGCAGCCGTGCGTGTGCCCGAAAGACGCGCCCGCCTGCGTTTGCGGAAAGGTCGCCGACGCGAAGCGCGTGAACAGAAAGCCCCTCACGCCGGGCGAAGACGAGGTCAGTGAAAATCCGAGGTCGCGAAGCGCGAAGCTGCGCGTCCTCGAAAAATTATAGAAAGGCGAATCATGGCGAGATACGGACTACAGGCGAATAGCGAAGCGTATTACGGCGAGTACGCGGATCCCGGGCGGGAAAGCTCATTTCCGCGTTCGCGGGCCGCCCTCGACCGCAGCGACGCTATGACATACTACGGCGGGCTTTTTTCAAACTACCGCGCGGGCTCGTCCGTGTACGGCGGCCTGCTTGACGACGCGCCGCTGCCGGCGCCGGAGAGACGCCACGAGAGGCGCCGCAAAACCGCGGCCGACCACGGCGTACGCATCGGCCGGTACTCGCGTCCGGCCTTCCCTCATATCAGCTCCGCCGAGAAGAGCATCATGATATTTGTCGCCGTGTTTATTTCCGCTCTATTCATCGGCGTGATCGCGCTTGAGGCGTACAGCGTTTCCATCCAGCATGAGGTCAACAAGATAGGCGCCGAGACCGCAAGCATACAGAAGGAGATCGACGAACTGTACGTCTCGATAGAGCAGGGCAACAATATAGCGGCCATAGAGGACAGCGCGAAGAAAAAGCTCGAAATGCGCTATCCGTCGTCGGAGCAACTGAAGTACGAGAAGGACATCAAGGTGAAGGACAAAGACGCCAATATCATAGAAAACATACGGAGCAAAGCCTATGGCAAATAGGACGCGCAGGGCCGCCGCCGTAGGATTGCCGACTATAAGGCGCAGGATCATACTCTCCTTCGCCATCGTCGCCATGCTGTTCTCCGTCTTGGCCTTTCGCATCGGATACATACAGGTCGTGGCGACGGACCAATACGCGTCGCGCGCCGCCGAGAACCAGATCAAAGACGAGGTGATACCCGCGCGCAGGGGCGGCATACTCGACCGCAACATGAAAGAGCTCGCCGTCAGCTCGGAAAGCTACACGATATATCTGCGCCTCAAGCCCTACTCGGGCGACAAGACCGACCCGGAAGAGAGAAAAAAGCAGATCGACGCCGCTGTGGTACTGCTATCAGACACGCTCGGCGTGGACAAGGCTAAGATCGAGAGCGATATGCGCACGGATTCGAGCCGCATCCGCGTAGCGCGCGACGTGGACAAGAACAGGATGAACGTCCTCGCGACAGCCATAGAGGAACAGGGGCTGAATGTCATAGAAGTGGAAGAGAAGTCGTCGCGCGGCTATCCGCTCGGCGCGTTCGCGGCGCACGTGCTCGGCTCCGTGAACAACGACGGGCACGGCCAGGCCGGCATAGAGCAGAGCTACGACAGCTATCTGAGCGGGCAGTCCGGGCGCAACATCATAAACGCCGACGCGAGGGGCAACCCCATATACGCGGGGAGCGGCACGGTATACGACAAGAAGGACGGCCTCAACGTCGTCACGACGCTCGACGAGACCATACAGTACCACGTGGAGGACGCGATAAAAAAGGGCTACGACGACACGAAGCCAAAGCGCGTAGAGGCGATAGTCATGCAGCCCGAAACGGGCGACGTGCTCGCCATGGCCAAATACCCCGAGTACGACCCGAACGAGCCGTACACGCCCATAGGCAGCTCGAAAATAAAAAAGTTCGATAAGCTCACCGCCGAGGAACAGAGCGCGTACCTCAGCGAGATGTGGCGAAACCCGATGGTGAGCGACCTGTACGAGCCGGGCTCCGTTTTCAAGCTCATCACCGTGTCGGCCGCGCTCGAGGAGGGCGCCGTGACCCCCGGGACAGGCGTCGTCTGCAACGGCGCCTATCAGGTGAACGACCGCACGATACACTGCCATGTCTACCCCGCGTCCCACGGCTGGCAGACCGTGGAGGAGGCCGTCGGGAACTCGTGCAACCCCGGGCTCATTCAGATCATGCAGAAGATGGGCTATGACAAGTACAGCAAATACCTCGATCTGTTCGGCGTCACGCAACAGACGGGCATAGACCTGCCCGCCGAGGCCTACTCGCTGACGCAGTCGCAGGCGGACATTTCCGGCGCCGTAGGGCTCGCGACCATGTCGTTTGGCATGGGGTTCAACATAACGCCCATAGAGAGCATTACGGCTATCAACTCCATCGTGAACGGCGGCGAATACATCAGGCCGCGTATCGTCAAGGCGCTCGCTGACGACGACGGAAATATCGTCAAGGAATTCGAGCCGACGATAGTGCGTCAGGTCATATCGAAGCAGACGGCCGAGGAAGTAAAGCATATGATGGAGTTCGTCACGAGCGAGGGCGGCGGCTACGCGCTGAGCATACCCGGATACCGCATCGGCACAAAGACGGGCACGTCCCAGAAGATAGTGGACGGAACATACTCAAACGATCACGTTGTCTGCTCCATGGTGGCCGCGGCGCCGATGGAGGATCCGAAATTCATCGTCCTCGTCGTCGTGGACGACCCCGAGGGCGGTGGGTTTGGCAGCACGATAGCGGCGCCCATCGTCAGGGAGATCACGGAGGAGCTGCTCAGATACCTGAACATCAGGCCCACGCTCGAGGACGGGCAGGCGGCGGAGGATCAGGCCGCAAAGACCGCCGTCCCGAACGTGAAAGGCATGACGACGGCCGAAGCGAAGGAAGCCCTCAAGGCCGCCGGGCTCAAATATTCGCTGCAGAGCGTCTCGAGCCTGCAAAACTTCAAGGTGGCCGAGCAATACCCGAAGAGCGGGGAATACATAGAGCCGGGCGGGTTCGTTTACCTGTATGACCGATAACGATCAGGTAATGTAACGAGTGGCGAGTGATGAGTATGAGAAAGATAAGCATAGGAGAAATAGCCGAAAGCACGGAGGGGCGTATCTTGAAAGGGGCGCCGGACGCGAAGGTGTCCGGCGTTTCGACGGATACGCGGGAGCTTGGCGCGGGCGACGCGTTTTTCGCGCTATCGGGCGAGCGCTTTGACGCCCACGATTTTCTCGGCGCCGCCGCGGCGTCGGGCGCGGCCGCGCTCATCGTCGAAAGGGGCGACGCCGTTCCCATAGGCTTTGGCGGCGCGGTGCTGCTCGTTCCCGACGCGCTCGCCGCCTACCAAGGCCTCGCCGCTATGTATCGGCAATCCGTGAGCCCCGTCGTGATAGCCGTGACGGGCAGCCTCGGCAAGACGACGCAGAAGGACATGCTACTCGCCGCAGCCTCCGGCAGCTACAGGACTATCGCCACGGAAAAAAATTACAACAACCATGTGGGCGCGCCAAAGACGATATTCCGCATGGACGAGGATACGGAGCTGCTCATACTCGAGATGGGCATGAGCCACGCGGGCGAGATCAGGCTGCTGACGGATATAGCGCGGCCCGACGCCGCCATCATAACGAACATAGGCGCGTCGCACAGGGAAAACTTCGATTCGGACGACGCCATAGGGCGCGCCAAGCTCGAAATCGCCTCGTTCTTCGGGATAGAGAACGCGCTGTTTGTGAACGGCGACGACCCGACCCTGCGCGCGCACGCTGAGAGAGACGACCTCGCGTACGACGTGGTCACGGCGGGTGAGAGCGAGGGCTGCCATTACCGCATAACGCGCCCCAGGTACACGGGCGAGGAGGAGATAGGCTTCAGCCTGCAGTACGGCAGGGAAGCCTCCGTCCAGTTCAGGATACCGGCGGCCGGCCTGTACAACGGCGTCGGCGCGGCCCTCACGGTAGCGGCCCTTTCGCCTCTCGGGATAACGGCCGCCGAAGTCGCGGAGAGCTTGAAAGGGCTCAAACGCACGGAGCATCGCCTCAGGCTCATAACGGGCGAAGGCTTCCGCGTCATAGACGACACATACAACGCGAACCCCGACTCCATGAAGAGCGCCATAGATTACTTAGTCTCATTTTCAGGCGGGCGGAGGATAGCCGTATTGGCCGGTATGAACGAGCTCGGCGACAGGAGCGAGGAGCTGCACCGCGAAGTCGGGGCGTACGCGGCCGCAGCCGGCGTGGACGTCGTCGCCTCCGTAGGCGAAAAGGCGTGCGCCATAGCGGACGGGTATTCGTCCGAGCATAGAGGCAAGGGCGCGGTGAGGACGTACGCGGACAACGGCGAAGCGATCAAGGATCTGCGCGCGTTCGCGAAGGACGGCGACACGGTGCTCGTGAAGGGCTCGCACGCATACCGGACAGACGAGATAGCGGAGGCTCTTTCGGAAAGGCGGCCCGTGCGATGACGTACAGCATGGGACTCATGCTCGACACGCTCCTGCCGCTGCTCATAGCATTTGCCGTGACAGCGGTCATCACGTGGCGGCTCATACCCGAACTGAAAAAAGTCCAGACGGTGCAGAACATCTACGAGGACGCGCCCGAGTCGCACCAGAAGAAACAGGGCACGCCGACGATGGGAGGGGTCGCGATCATCTGCGGCATACTCGCGTCGGGGATATATATGCTCGCGGTTTCGGGATTTGATCCCGATCTGCTCGCTTGCATGCTCGTCGCTGCGGGCTTCGGACTCATAGGCTTCATAGACGATTACACGAAAATAGCCAAGCGCAGAAACAAGGGGCTGACCGCGAGGCAGAAGCTCGCGTTGCAGATAGCCCTGTCGCTCGCCTTCGCGTTCTACCTCCTGACGATGGGCGAAGGCGGGGATTTCGGATCGGACATCATCGTACCGTTCGTATGGATAGACGTGGACATCGGCTGGCTCGCGATACCGTACATCGTGTTCATACTCGTCGCGATGACGAACGCCGTGAACCTGACGGACGGGCTCGACGGGCTGTGCGCCGGCTCGTCGGCGACCGTGTCTATGTTCTATCCCGCGTTGCTCGTAGGCGCGGGATATTCGTTCATAGGGCGCCAGTTCTCCCGCATGGGGTCCGAGCTATCAAGCGACTATCTCCTGAATCCGCAGGGCAATACGCTCATACTCGGCGAAGCCGGCATAGGGGTGCAGCCGCAGGCGGGATTTTTCGCGGCGATAGCGGGCGCGTGCCTCGGCTTCCTCTTATTCAACAGGCATCCCGCGAAGATATTCATGGGCGATACGGGCTCGCTCGCGCTCGGAGGCGCGATAGCGGCGGCGGCCATCTGGGCGAAGGCCGAGCTCCTGCTGCCGATAGCCGGCGTCCTCTTCGTGCTTGAAGCGCTGTCCGTCATCATACAGGTGTCGAGCTACCGGCTCAGGCACGGCAAGCGCGTGTTCAAGATGGCGCCGCTGCACCATCACTTCGAGCTGTCCGGCTGGGCGGAGACGAAGGTGGTCGGGCGGTTCACGGCGTTCACCGCCGTCGTGTGCGCGGCGCTGCTCGCGGCGCTCATCATACAGGCCTACGCGCTCGGCGGATAGGCGCGGAGGGCGCGCGGACGCAAGTAGTTGGAATTCTCACGAAAGGTAACGAGTGCAAAACTATCATGGGCAAGGCAAACAGTAAAAATAAGAGAGCGGGGAGCGGCAAGCTGAACGAAGGGCGGTATGCGGGCAAGAATGTCCTCGTTGCGGGCATGGGGAAGTCCGGCGTCGCGGCGATGAAATACTTTGCGCGCGCCGGCGCCGGGGTGGCCGTCTACGATGCGAAAGACATCGAGTGGGGCGACAAGGATCTTTTCGCGCGTATCACGGCGCTCGGCGTGACGCCGTACTTCAACGGCGCCGAACCGCCCGCGGAGGGATGGGATTATATCATCAAAAGCCCGGGCGTACCGCCCGACCTTGGGTTTATCGCGGAGGCCCGCGAAAAGGGCGCCGTGCTCATGAGCGACCTCGACCCGGCGTATGAGATCGCGGCCGGGGACTTCATCGCGATCACGGGGACGAACGGCAAGACGACGACGACGGCGCTCGTCGGAGAGATATACGGGGCCGCGGGCGTGCCGCACGCCGTGACGGGGAACATAGGCGTGCCCGTGATCGAAACGGCAGCGAAGTCCGCTCCCGGGACGGTGTTCGTCACGGAGATATCGAGCTTCCAACTCGAGGACGCGCGAGAGTTCCGGCCGAAGATCGCGGCCATACTCAATCTGACGCCCGACCACTTGGACAGGCACGGGACCATGGAGCGCTACGGCGCGGCCAAGGCGAATGTGTTCGCGCGCCAGACGGAGGACGACTACCTCGTATACAACGCGGACGACGAGCTCGTGGCGGCCTTGGTGAAAGACGCAAGATCTATGCCCTTCCCGTTCAGCCGGATAGGCGCCGTGGACGACGGCGCGTTCGTGAAGGGCGGCAGGCTCGTCATAGCCGACGCCGCGAAGGGCCGCGAGACCGACCTCATCGCCGTGGATGAGCTGCGCATACCCGGCGCGCACAATATCGAGAACGCCCTCGCCGCCGCCGCCATCGCGTATAGCGGAGGCATAGATCCCAAGATCATAGCGGAGTCGCTCAAAGCGTTCAAGGGCGTGGAGCACCGCATGGAATATGTCGCGAGCATAGGCGGCGTGAAGTTCGTCAACGATTCGAAGGGCACGAACCCCGACGCGTCGGCGAAGGCGATAGAGGCGTCGGCGCCGGGAATCCTGCTCATAGCCGGCGGCTACGACAAGCATTCGGATTTCCGGCCCTTCGTCAGGGGCTTCGGCGGCAAGGTGAAGCATCTGCTCCTGCTCGGCAAGACAGCCGAAAGGTTCAAGGAGGAAGCGGCGTCGGAGGGATTTTCGGACGCGACGGTCTGCGAGGATATGGGCGCGTGCGTCAGGCTCGGGCTCGAGCTGGCCGCCCCGGGCGACACGGTATTATTATCGCCCGCATCCGCGAGCTGGGATATGTATTCGTGCTTTGAGGAGAGGGGCGGGCATTTCAAGAGGATAGTGGATGAGCTCGCGAGCGCGGGAGGCAAGCGTTGAGCGGAGACAGGAATAAAACCAAGAAGCCGCAGGCGGACTTCCTCATCACGATCACGGTCATAGGGCTCGTGCTCTTCGGCGTCGTCATGGTGTTCAGCGCGAGCTACTACAGCACGATCAACTCCACGATGGAAGACCCGTACTACTATCTCATACAGGCGTCCAAGTGGGCCGTGGCGGGTATAGTAATAATGGCGCTCGTGTCGTATGTGCCGTATAGGATCTACTATAAATTCGCCCCCGTGCTGATGATCATCGGCGTGCTGCTGCTGTGCGCGCTCTTCGTGCCGGGCATAGGCGATACGGAAAACAACGCGACGCGGTGGATCAAGGTCGGGCCCGTCACGATCATGCCCGGGGAGATCGCGAAGATCACGGCGATATTCTTCGTCGCGTGGTTCTTCACGAAAAACCGCTCTCTCGCTACGTCGTTCAAATACGCGTACCTGCCCATGCTCATGCTCACGGGCGTATATTTTATTCTCATATACAAACAGCCAAACCTGTCGACGGCCATCATCGTGTGCGGCATAGTGGCGGTATTGACCTGTATCGCCGGCAACCCCAAGAGGTACCTCGCCCTCACGGGCGCCGCCGGTTTTGCGGGCGTGTACGCGCTCATACAGGCCGACCCCTCAGGTGAGCACTTCAAGCGCTTCACGGGGTTTCTCGACCCGTTTTCCGACCCGCAGGGCGCGTTCTACCAGACGGTGCAGGCCCTGCTCGCGCTCGGCGCGGGCGGCGTCACGGGCGTGGGCCCCGGCCGCAGCATACAGAAGGCGCTCTATCTGCCCTACGCGCAGAACGATTTTATTTTTGCTATAATAGGGGAAGAATTGGGCTTTCTCGGCTGCCTCGCCGTGCTGTGCGCGTTCCTGTTCCTGATCTGGAGATGCGCCCTTATCGCGATAAACGCGCCGGACAGGTTCGGCATGCTCATCGCGTCGGGCGTGACGATATGGCTCTCACTGCAGGTCACGATGAACATAGCGGTCGTGACGTCGATCATGCCGCCGACGGGAGTGACGCTGCCGTTCATAAGCTACGGCGGCAACGCCGTGCTCATCACGATGGCGGCCATGGGCGTCATGCTGAACATCTCCCGGGAATCCGCGAGGATCAGCGCGGAGGAAGAGCGCAAAAGGACGGAAGAAGGGGAGCATGAGCTCGCGGAAATTTTATCCGCCCCGACGCCGCAGCGGCACCCGAGGTACGGCGAAAAGACGAACGTTATGTGAAAAGTTTAATCGAAACTACTCAGTCGTAACCTTAAAGGAGATGTTAATATGAGGGCTATATTAGCCGGCGGCGCTACGGGAGGCCACCTCTATCCCGCGCTCGCGCTCGCCGATAAGATAAAGCGCAGGAACGAGGAATCGGAGATACTGTTCATCGGCGCGGACAAGGAGGTCGGGGCCGAGATTGTCGGCGCGTCGGGATATGAGCTCGAGAAGATCTGCGCGCGCGGCTTCGACCGGAAAAACCCCCTCCGCAATGTAGGCGTGCTTGCTGATCTCGCGAAATGCGGGGGGCAGATAAGGCGCATACTCGCGGGATTCGCCCCGGACGCCGTGATAGGCACGGGCGGATACGTCGGCGGGCCCGTCGTGCGCGAGGCGGCGAGGAAGGGATACCCCACGTTCATCCACGAGCAGAACGTACTGCCCGGCGTCGCAAACAAGATGGCGGCCAAGTACGCGGACGAGATATTCGTCGCGTTCGAGGAGTCGCGCGCGTACTTCAAGAAGCGGGACAATATAAAGGTGACCGGCAACCCCGTCAGGCGGGGCTTCATCACGGCCGGCGCCGTGAATTACCGTGAAAAACTCGGAGTCGACGGCAAGAGCATGGCCGTGCTGTTCTTTGGCGGCAGCCAAGGCGCCGAGCGCATAAACGAGATCGTGTCCGATATGCTCATAGGCGTGGATCAGCTGCGCGACATGGATATATTCTTCATCACGGGCCGGCGCGCGTACTACGACGTGAGCCGGAAGCTGACGGAGGCCGGCGTCATGGAGGGCGGCAGGATACGCCTCATCGACTATACGGAAGCCATACACGAATACTACGCGGCGGCCGACCTCATCATGTCGCGCAGCGGGGCGCTCACCGTGTCGGAGATAGCGGCGGTCGGGCGCGCGTCCATACTCGTGCCGTCGCCGAACGTGACGAACAACCACCAGTATTACAACGCGAAAACCCTGTCGGACCACGGCGCCGCCATCATCATGGAGGAACGCGCGCTTTCCCCGCTCACGCTTGCGGACGAACTGCTCAAGCTGAAAGCGAACAAGCAGGCGCTGAACGCGATGTCGAAAGCCGCGTTAGGTCAGGGCAAGCCGGGCGCGACGGACGCCATGTACGGCGCGATAGTCGAGCGCGTGGGCAAAATATAGGCGATGGGCAGGACTGACGACGACGCGAGGCGTAGATCAGGCCGCGACGCGAGGCGTAGGGGCGGCCGCGACGCAAGGCGCGGGTCAGACCGCGACGCGAGGGGTAAAGGCGGCCGCGACGCGAGGGATATATCTGACCGCGAACCGGAACGGCCGAAGAGAAAGAGGAAGAAAAAGAATTTTTTCCTCAACCTGTTTATCGTCGTCCTCGTTATCGTAGGCCTGTATTTCCTCGCCACGTCCGTTCTTTTTTCCATCAATAATTTTACCGTGGCGTCGTCCGGCAACCATTTTACGGCTTCGGGCATCGTGGGCATGTCCGGTATCAAGGAAGGCGACAATCTGTGGAAGACGCGCACGGGCAGGGTGGAGGAACGGCTTGAAAAGAATCCGTATATAGAGAGCGCGACGGTAGAGCGGAAGCCGCCCGGCACGATCGCGATAACGATAGAGGAGCGGGCGGAGAACTACGCGATAGCCGTAGACGGGAAATTTGCGGTCGTAGATTGGTCGGGCATGGTGCTGAGGCTCGCCTCAGAGACACCCGAACTGCCGCTCATAGAGGGGATAGAGGTGGACAAGGCCGCGACAGGCTCGGCGATCAGCCCCTCGCGTGAGCTGCTGCTCGCGGACGCGGTGAAGCTCGTGGAGGACACGGAGAAAAACGGGCTGTACTTCAAGCGCGTAGTCGTCGCGGAGGTGAACGTCAAGGCGTATATCTACGACACGCTCTGCGTCAAGGGCAAGCTCGAAAGCGTAGGGGGCAATCTGAAAAAGGTGAAGCTCGTGGTGCTCGACCTGAATAAGCAGAAGATCAGGAGAGGTACGATAATAGTAGGAGACAGCGGCAACTGCACGTTCAGCCCAGAGGAGCAGTAAGGTGACTACTGAGTAGTTTCAATTTAATTTTGACACAAAAATAAAAAAATTCCGGGATGCCGTCAGGCCGATACTAATACCTTACCACCCGCAGGGTGACTGAGATTGCTGGAACCCGCCTGTAATGGCTGTATAGCAACGCATACTGCGTTCTCGTCCTCGTCGTACCACCGGTACGCCTTCGTCCTGCGGCCTTGTCTGCGCTGCTATACAGCCACTACAGGTCGCAGAGTCTGCAAAGTTCAGATTTCGTTCAGACCGCAGTCATATTTTAAGCGCGTAGTGGTGCTACGGGCGCAAAATATGGCGAAGGGCTGGGCGAAATCTGCTCTTTGCAGACCGGATTCCAGCAATCTCAGTCACCCTAAAGTGGGTCGCCTGCGCTCCGCATTTGCCATCCGGTCAAAGCCGGCCCGGCAGCCACGGCGTAACTCCGGCGTCCCAGTATTAATACAGTAGGATTAATACATAGCCTTAACGCACACCCCAGGATAGGCGATATTATACCACACTTCAGATTTTTTGTTACACTTTTGCTACACATGATTCAAAAAATCTTCTCAATCGACAATCCCGTTTTCTTTATTCTGTCGTCCTCCACGTGGACATACTCCATGGTCTGCTCTATCGATGCGTGTCCCGCCAGCTTCTGCACGACGGCGATAGGCTCCCCATCCTGCACGAGTTTGGTTATGTACGTATCCCTGAAGGTATGGAACTTCCGGTAAGTGACGTCCGCGGCCTCGCATAGCTTTATCAGCAAGTGCCTGAAGCCGGCGGTGCGGATACGCGTACGGCGCGTGGTCTCGAATACAGGGGTGTCCGCCGCCAGCTTCCCGCGCCCGCCGGCGAGATACTCTTCCTGTTGCCGTGCCCTGTGCATCCTGTACTCACGCAGCACCGTCTTGCTCAGGGGGATGTCACGGAACCCTTCCTCCGTCTTTGGGGTGCCGATGGCGTAGGCGCCTTTGCCCTCGCTGACCCTTTCGACCGTCGCTGTCGTTGTGACGTGCATGGTCCCGCTCTCTACATCTATGGCTCCATGATTGAGGGCGGATAGCTCGCCGTCGCGCGCACCGGAGCCGAGCGCGAGATAGAATAGGAACTTCAGACGGTTCCCCTCCGTGGCGCCGAGTAGCCGTTTGATTTCATCGTCCGAAAAGACCACGATTTTTTTCTTGCCGTACACTTTGATTTTCGGCACCTTGGTCATGGGGTTGCGTCGGATATACCCCTCCTCGTGGATGTAGCGGAAAAAGGAACCCATCAGCTTCATGACCTGCAGCATCTTCGAGTCGCTCGCCCCCTTGGCTTTGCGCCTGTCGATAAACTGCTGGATGTCAATCGTTTTGATCTCGTGGAGTTTGTACCCGATGATTTTGTCGGGCTTTATGTCGTGGAGCCACTGCCTTTCGTACTGGCATAGCGTCGAGTCCTTGATCGGCCGGTTCGAGACGATGGCCTTCATCCATACCTTGAATGCGTCCTCGAACTTCGAGTCAGTGATGACGATGCCGAGGGCGTCCAAGCGGATGGCGTCGTCGCGTTTGCGTTTCCACTCGCCGTGGTTCTTGCCGCGGATCAACTTCCGCCCAGAAGCCAGGGGTACCCACTCCTGCCAGTAGCGGCTCCCGTTTGTAGTGTAGTTCGTGTCCGAGTTCTTCGGCCGCCTCGGTGCGCCATCCTTGTCTTTAGCCATTAAAAATACCTCCTTGCATTGAAATCTGTAGGCAAGTGAGGTATCCTATACTTGCGTTGGTTTGTGGGGATACCTCACATCCATCTATACGATCCGCCCCGGTTGCCGCCGGGGCGGGCGCATTTTACGGTTGTTTATTCCTCTCTTGAAGGCCGCTCACATTTTTGCAAAAAATCTAAACCGAGAAATACCTGCTTGTCAGAACAACTTCTGAACTTCGGCAACTGCTGGCCCTTGACGCCGACGACAACTACCGTTTTGCCAATAGTGTTTAGTATATCGCAGACTGGTATATAATCAGTATCAGCGCTTACGATGATTGCAGTATCATAGGCGTTATGGTAAGCCTTGGTCAACATTTGAACCGCCATATTCACATCGGTACCCTTTTCGTCAATGAAGTAAGTCTTCTTGTCGTCGATGTCCATAGTTTCGTGTGTATACCCCGCAACCGGCCTTGCAACGTGCCTACCCGAAATAACAGTAAAGAAATCACGTGTGCCAAGCCCTTTTAGAAAGTCATACTTTTTCTTTCGCCATGGCGCCGTTTTTAAAAAGTCATCAGGCTCCGGAACAAATAGAAAAGTTTTCGTCAAGTTGAATTCGGGCGAAACCTTTCTCACGAGCTCCCTCGGAAACTTGACCAAATCAAGCCAAGGCGCTTGATAGCGGGCATCGTTGGGATTGTTTGTTTTGTAAATCTTTTGTCTTGCAATCTCAAAATTCTCATAATCAATAAATACCATTACCTTGTGCATACGTCCTCCTTTAGAAAAAAGAGGCTGTCGCTTTTGGCAACAACCTCTTTATAGACATTCGGGACTTTCGTCCCATGTGGAGCGCCAAGCCTTTAAGGTCAAGTTCGCTCCGTTCCTTGTCTATATAATATTATTACCCCGTGTACTACTTTGTCAAACGTTTTTTTGCTAAAAATCCTCCAATCGTACCTCATTGTACCTCATGTTGCCCGATACTGCCGCAATCTCCTACCCATTACGCTCCCGCTTCCACCGCGCTCACGGCTGTATTTTTTTCAGGACAATCGCATCAATTCACGAGGAATGAGGCATAGAGAGGAAACGATAAGGAAGGTAGACGGAGTGATACCAATGTTTTAGGGTTGCCCTGCCGTTTTCTCCCTCTTCTCAAAA
>JAISAI010000131.1 GCA_031266795.1 Eubacteriales Family XIII. Incertae Sedis bacterium | reverse complement strand
TTTACGCGGCTTTAGCCGCAGTGTAAAACAGGACAGCGAAGCGAGCAAAGCGAGCGGAGGAGTGAGCGAAGCGATCGTTTAGTAGTAACCATAGAAAGGTGGCGACGATGAATATGCCTAATCTGCTTACCGTCATGCGCATGGCGCTCGTGCCCGTGTTCATCGTGTTCTACTATCTCGGCGAGGGCGCGGACGGGGCCGGCTTCAAAGCCTTGGCGCTCGTCGTGTTCGTGGCGGCGGCGCTGACGGACGTGGTGGACGGGCATATGGCGCGGAAGTATGACCTCACGACGAATTTCGGCAAGCTCATGGACCCGCTCGCGGACAAGATACTCACGGCCTCGGCTTTCGTCTGCTTCGTCGACACGGGAGTCGTGCCCGCGTGGATCGTGGTCGTCATCCTCGCGCGCGAGTTCCTCATCACGGGGCTGCGCAGTGTCGCGGCGTCGGAGGGCGTCGTCATCGCGGCGGGATTTTCCGGCAAGCTGAAGGCCGTGTTGCAGATGGGGACGATCGCGCTGTTCCTGCTGGCGGAAGCCTTGACCCACGTCGCCTCTTTTGCAGGTATGGCAGCCGTGTTTACTGTATCGGAGGTGTGCCTGTGGGCGGCGCTCGCGGCGACGGTGTACTCGGGCGCCGAGTATCTGTGGAAGTGCCGCAAGCTGCTGAATATGAAGTAATAGCAGTGAGGTAAAGATGGTAATAGGGTACATTTATATTACGTTTATATAATGGAGGGAAAATGAGTTTCAGGTATGGATGTTGGAATAATTGTTGGGGAAGCGGGGCGGCGGAATCTGTGCGTGGTTTGCCAAGGGAGTCTGCGCGATGAGGGCGTCGATCATAGCCGTCGGCACGGAGCTGCTTTTCGGGCAGATCGTGAACACGAACGCCGCGTACCTGTCGCGCGAATTGCAGACGCTCGGCATAGACGTGCTGTATCACTACACGGTCGGCGACAACGCGGACAGAATGCGGGATATGCTGAGGCGCGCGCTTGAAGAGACGGATCTTGTGATAGCGTCGGGCGGGCTCGGCCCCACGCAGGACGACATGACGAAGGAGATCATAGCGGAGGTCATGGGGGCGCGCCTCGCGCCAGACGAAAGGGCGCTCTCGGAGATCGAGTCGTTCTTCAAAAAAATAGGGCGCGACATGACGGACAACAACCGCAAGCAGGCCATGCTGCCCGAGGGCGCGGCCGTGTTTTACAACGCGCGGGGCACGGCGCCGGGCTTCGCAATAGCGTCAGCGTCCGGCGGCGGAACGGTGATAGCGCTGCCGGGGCCGCCGTCCGAGCTCGTCGCGATGTTTGAGTCGAGCGTGATCCCGTATCTCGGCGAGAGGGCCGACGCGGCCATCTACCACAGGATGCTGAGGTTTTACGGCATAGGGGAATCCCAGCTTGAGACCGATCTGAGCGGGCTCATAGACGGGCAGACCGACCCGACGTTCGCCACCTACGCGAAGGAGGGGGAATGCTCCCTGCGCATAGCGTCGAAGAGGCGGACGCGCGAGGAGGCCGAGGCCGCCGTCGAAAAGGCCGAGCGCGACGTCCTCGCCATAGCCGGCGACTATATGTACAGCGACAGCGACGAGGAATTGAGCGCCGTGACGGCGCGGCTGTTGCTCGAAAGCGGTCTGACGCTCTCGTCAGCCGAGTCGTGCACAGGCGGGCTGTTCGCGTCCGCGCTGACGTCGTATCCGGGTATTTCGGAGGTGTTTGACCGGGGATATATCACGTACAGCAACGAAGCGAAGTCGGGTGAGCTCGGCGTCCCCGCGTCCCTGATAGAAAGCCACGGCGCGGTTTCAGAGGAGGTGGCGGCGGCGATGGCCGAGGGCTGCCGCGAAGCCGCGGGCACGGACATAGGAGTCTCAGTCACAGGCGTGGCCGGCCCGGGAGGCGGCACGGAAGCCAAGCCCGTAGGGCTCGCATGGATAGCCATAGCGGACGCAGACGGCGTCGCCGCACGCCGCCTACTGAGCCGAAACAAAGGCCGAGACGTCAACCGCAGGGTAGCCGTGCTCGCGATGCTGAATATGCTGCGGAAGTATCTTGTGAGGAAGGGCGGGTAGATTTTGATAATCGGAGAATTCTATTTGCAAAGCCATACTGCATCGTGTAAAATTCTCTTATAGAAAGGCATGATTATCGGTCATGAGGATTATTGATTCGGCAAGAAAACACGGCATAGCGGATCGCGATATTGAGTATGTATTTGAGTTGGGAATCACGTCTATAGCGTTGCGTGACGAGCCAACAATGATAATGGTTTTTGGCTTTGACACGATCGGACGAGGACTTGAAATAGGATACATCGTAGGAGACAATAGGGAGGATGTCGTAATCCACGCAATGAAAATCAGGAATGATTACAAAAAGTATTTGCATGATAGATGAATGTGAGAACAAAAATGGAAAATGATTTGGGAACATATAGAGGACAGCCGATTACATCTGAATTGATAGGGGAGCTTTCTGCGAAATTTGAGAGTGATTGGGACGAATCCGAAATCACGGTCGAGCCAACACGCTACGGCAAGGCGTTACAGGCATTGCAGGCGCTGGAATTGCCCGTGGACGAGATTGAGGCTTTAGAGCGGCGCGCTAAATATGAGAGAAAACCTCTGCAGTTTTTCATTCGGTCGATTCTGCAGGGCGAATTGACAGGATAAGGGCCGTAGTTTCTGCATGAGAATATACCATGGCAGCAATCGCTTTCTCCAATCGATTCAGGATGTGGTTCGCCAATGAGCAAAACCGAGTTTGAGGGAATACTATACCTGTCGATCTCCCTCGTGGTGCGCCAGATTGCGGACAGGGATAAACTCAGCGAGATCGACGCGACGCGCAGTTTCTACAATTCCGGCGTATATGAAGCGCTGTCGAACGAGAAAACAAAGCTCTGGCATTTCAGCCCGCTAACGCTGTATAATATGTACAGGAGTGAGCAGGAAACGGGGGTCATCGACTTCCCTGAAGAGTTATGAACGATAAGAAAACCGATTTTCTCATATACTGCATCGAGATTTACAAGAACGCCAAAGGCAAATCCGGACGGCAGACGCTGTCGATCCTCGACGCCTCCGGCGCCACGGATTTCATCCTCGATTGCTACGAGGCCCTGCATGTGGAGGGCAAGGACGCGATCGTGTGGCAGATCGACGACTTCATTTCACACAGAGCCGCTTGAGTGGAGGAAGGATTTTCTCTGTGTTTATAAATGTAAAGTATCAAACAATGGAAACTAATTTAGGAACATACAGAGGACAAGCGATTACACCTGAATTGATAGGGGAGCTTTCTGCGAAATTTGAGAGTGATTGGGAAGAATCCGAAATCACGGTCGCGCCAACACGCTACGGCAAGGCCTTACAGGCGTTGGTATTACCCGTGGACGAGATTGAGGCGTTAGAGCGTCGTAACACGAACGTGGCGCGAAAAAACTTAAAAAATATCAAAAGTCCCCTCGACAATCTGTAATGGCGCAACATAAATAGAAAGTATAGCGCATTTTTAATAGAAACGTATTGTAAAACACTGAAATTCCAATTGTTACAAAGCCTTATTTTGGCAAAAGACACGAGATTGAAAATCATACGAAAATTCCGCCAAAATTCCGGATGGCCTGAAATATTCGTTGACTTAGTGCAAGTTGTTTGTTATCCTGATTACAGATGAGCGATTGCTCATCCACCGAAAAGAATTGGCTGGCGGGTGTCGCAGAGCACCACTATAGCGAGCCTCTTCTTTTTTACTTTTCCGGGAAGCAGGACATGAAGTACCTGTTTGCTTTTTTATCTTTCATGATTTGAGAAACAAATTTCTCTCCACCCTTTGTTTCACCATAAAAGCGGTAATACACTATGCTGTTTACTATAAAGGATTCAGGCTCAATACGTGAATTGATCATCACATCGATTGCCGCACGTAAATACACTATTCTGCGTCTGCGATCCGGAGGGGATTTATCATTTAAGTGTTTCCAAAACATACTCAGAAACACTTTTTGCTTGTCGAAATATTTTGAACGCACATATGGCAAACGACGTTTTCGTTGATAAAAATTGAACACGCGGCGAGCCTCATAGAATATTTCTTTATCGCTTGAGCCCCGTATCCGGTCATATTTTGATTGATAATAATTGTGCTCCTTAATATTCACGCCAATAATTATATTGCGGATGAATTCCCAATTCAATGGTAATTATAACTTTAATAAGAATATATGAATTATCGAGAAACTGAAAAAACAAAATCAAATTCGATGCCCGCAAAATCCGACGTGAAGCTCGCCCTTCGCGTTTTTCACAGCTAATTCGTTTTGTAATCAGGCTTGCTGCCACACCATATCCAATAATATTTTATAATGTAAAGTATTGACAACGCGTGTGAGTTGGGTTATAATGGCGGAGTCGGGAATAAGGTTTCTTTAAAAGAACACAATGCGACATTATTGTTACAGATTTCCGATTGTGTTGACCGGACGCGCGAGGCGGGGTATTATATACACGAACATATGTTTTACGGTGAAATGAGTTCGATTTGCGGATTTTGAGGATTTTTCGGAAAGGAATTGTGAGATGGCATCGGGAAAAGGCGAAGTCGAGAGAGTGACGAACGTGGTCGATAAGGAAGCGAAGGAGAAGGCTCTGCAGGAGGCTCTCAATCAGATCGAAAAGAATTTCGGCAAGGGCTCCATCATGCGGCTCGGCGACGAGCACGCCATGCCCATAGACGCCATATCCACGGGTTCCGTCAGCCTCGACGTGGCCACGGGCATCGGCGGCGTGCCGCGCGGGCGCATCGTGGAGATATACGGCCCGGAGTCCTCGGGCAAGACAACATTGACGCTCCATATCATAGCCGAGGCGCAGAAAGCCGGCGGCAAGGCCGCGTTCATAGACGCCGAACACGCCCTCGACCCCATATACGCCGCCAAGCTCGGCGTCATCGTCGACGAGCTGCTCGTGTCGCAGCCTGACACGGGGGAGCAGGCGCTCGAAATATGCGAGATGCTCGTGCGCAGCGGCGCGATAGACATCGTCGTCATAGACTCGGTCGCCGCGCTCGTGCCAAGGGCCGAGATACAGGGGGATATGGGCGACTCGCACGTAGGCTTGCACGCGAGGCTCATGTCGCAGGCCCTGCGCAAGCTCGCCGGCGCGATCAACCGCTCGAATACCTGCGCGATATTCATCAACCAGCTGCGCGAGAAGGTCGGCGTCATGTACGGCAACCCCGAGGTCACGACGGGTGGCCGCGCGCTCAAGTTCTATTCGTCCATGCGCATAGACATCAGGCGCATTGAGTCGATCAAGTCAGGCGACCAGATCATAGGCAACCGCACGCGCGCGAAGATCGTGAAGAACAAGGTCGCGCCTCCGTTCAAGCAGGCCGAGTTTGACATCATGTACGGCGAGGGCATATCGAAGCTCGGCGACCTCATAGACTGCGCCGCCGCGGAGAAGATCGTGGAGAAATCGGGAAGCTGGTACAGCTTCGACGGTACGCGCATAGGGCAGGGCAGGGAGAACGTCAAGGCCTTCCTGAAAGAACATCCCGACGTGGCGGAGAGCATAGAGACGCTCGTGCTCGACAAGCTCGCCGAAAAGCGCAAAGCCGACAGCGCGTCCGATACCCCCGAGCCCGCCGCAGCCGCAGTCGGGCCGGCTGATTATAGTGCGGGCGGGGATATTCCCGTCGACGACGACGGCGTCATCCTTGAGTAGTGTGCAATAATTTTTTTGAAGCCGACGGCGTGCCCCTCAAATAGTGTATACTATCCTGTATGGAATTAATGGGGTTATCAGTATCTGAATTTTTCACGCAGCTTATGGGGATAGTCCTTATCGACCTCGTGCTCGGCGGCGACAACGCTATCGTCATCGGTATGGCGTGCCGCAATCTGCCGGACAAGGTGCGTTTCAAGGGCATCGTACTCGGCACTATAGGCGCCGTCGCGTTTCGCGGCATAGCGACCGTAGCCATAGTGTGGCTCATGACCGTCAACTACGTCATGCTCATAGGCGGCGTAGCGCTCATATTCATCGGCTGCAAGCTCATGATAAAGGAGGAGGGGCAGAGCGACGTCAAGGCGGCGGACTCCCTTTTGCGCGCCGTTATCACCGTCGTAGCCGCCGACGCCATCATGGGTATAGACAACATCCTTGCGGTCGCGGGCGTGGCGCACGGCCACCCGATCATGGTCGTCATAGGGCTGTGCATCAGCGTGCCGATCATGGTGCTCGGAAGCACGCTCGTCGTGAAGCTCATGAACCGTTTCGGCTTCATAGTCTACATAGGGGCGGCCGTCATACTGTACACGGCGGGGACGATGATAACGGACGAACCCGTCACGGAGGCGTGGTTCCACGAACATATGGCTATCCGGTGGATATTGATCGTCGCCGTCACGGCGGGAGGCCTGCTGTTCGGGTATCTCTACAACAAGGCAAAAACGAAAAAAGGGGACTCATGAATTAAACGGACGCCGCGATATAGTCGTTCACCTCGCGGCTTTCCGTGATGATCTTCGTGTAGGCCGACGCGGGCGCCGTGCGGAAGAGGTATTCCTTATTCATCTTCGACGTGTCGAACAGGAGGTAGCTGTCCTTGCTGTTTTTTATATAGGCCCTTTTCAAATACGACTCCTCCTCGCGCGCGTCGCTCGCCCCGTCCCCTATGCTGAAACCCTGACACGACAGGAATGCGGCGTTGGCGTTCATCTCCCCGGCGTAGCGCAGCGCGTTGTCGCCGAAAAACGACAGCGTGCTCTTCCTGAGCGTCCCGCCGACGCAGATGATGTCGATCCCTTTCCGCCCCGAAAGCAGCCACACGATCTTGAGATTGTTCGTGATGACGCGCAGATCGCCGAAGTGGCCCAAGTTGCGCGCGAGCGTGAACACCGTCGTCGACGAGTCCATGAACACGGTCATGCCCTCCTTTATATAAGCCTTCGATATGGTCGCGATGATCTGCTTCTGCATCTCGTTCCGTGTCTCGCGCAGCACCATCGGCGCCTCGGTCGAAATATTATCGGTCAGGACGGCGCCGCCCCTCGTCCGCTGTATGAGCCCGCTGTCGGCGAGCTCGCGCAGATCGCGCCTGATCGTAGCCCCGCTCACAAACAACTGCGCGCAGAGCTGCTCCACCGTGACGAAATGGCGGTAGTTCCGCAGCAAATCAAGAATCGCCTCTTTGCGATTTGAACTGTTCATACTCTTCTTTTCCTCAAATTATTTGATAATGTAATTGTGACTGAATTGTTCGGTAGTGAGCATGATTTGCTCAAATTGAGCAAATATGCGACTTATTGTGCAGTTTTTACGCCAATGCTTGCATTATTTTTCATTCGTGATACTATCATAGCAGATTCATTAATCCAGCGCAACGAAGATCGGCAGAGGGATACGCAATGAAAAACAAGACAGTCATAGTCACGGGGGCCGCGAGCGGATTCGGGGAAGGCCTGGCCCGTGGCTTCGCCGAGCGCGGCGCGAGCATCGTGTGCGCGGACATGAACGAGCAGGGGGCTGAGAAAGTCGCGCAGTCTATAGTGGACGATTACGGCGTATCCGCGATAGGCGTAGCCGTCAATGTCGCGGACGAGGATTCCGTAGCGGCCATGGTAGGCCGCGCCGTGGACGAGTACGGCGGCCTCGACGTCATGGTGTCGTGCGCGGGCGTGCTGCGGGCGGGCGGCATAGAGAATTTCTCGAAAAAAGATTTTGATTTCGTCACATCCGTGAACTATACGGGGTTTTTCCTGTGCGCAAAGCACGCCGCGAGGGCGATGAAGCGCCAGCGCGCCGAGGGGGCGACGGAGCTTTACGACATCATCCAGATAAACAGCAAGAGCGGGCTCGAGGGCAGCAGGGCGAACTTCGCGTACGCGGGCGGCAAGTTCGGCGGCATAGGGCTCACGCAGAGCTTCGCGCTCGAGCTTGCGGAATACGGCGTCAAGGTCAACGCGATCTGCCCCGGCAACCTTCTCGACGGGCCGCTGTGGAGCGACCCCGTGAACGGGCTGTTCAAGCAGTATTTGGACGCGGGCAAGGTGAAAGGCGCGAAGACGACGGACGACGTCAGGCGGCACTACGAGTCGCTCGTGCCCCTCGGGCGCGGCTGCCGCATAGAGGACGTAGTGCGCGCGGCCCTCTACTTAGTAGAACAGGAATACGAAACAGGCCAAGCCCTGCCCGTAACAGGCGGCCAAGTGATGTTAAAATAGAAGTAATTGTTGCCAATCGAAAAAAATGAACATGATGTGAGTATTTGCGCAGGATTTTTTTCGTTTGGCTAGGCGTGTGAGGAGTGACGAGCGGAGCGTACTTTAGTACGTGAGCACGTCGCGACGAGCAACAACGACGCCAAACGGAAAAAAGACAAGCAAAGGAGAAAAGCTATGGCGGAAGCCGTCTTAATGCCCAAATCCGGTATCTCGGTTGAAAGCTGCATCATAGGCGCGTGGAAGAAAAACGTCGGTGACGCCGTCGCCGTCGGCGACGTCCTCTTCGACTATGAGACGGACAAGGCCGCGTTTGAATGCGAGTCCACGGCCGACGGCGTCATCCTCGATATATTCTATCACGACGGCGACGAGGTCGAGGTGTTAAGGCCCGTCTGTGCGATAGGCGCGAGCGGCGAGGACGTTTCCGCGATCAGGGCGGAGTCAGGAGCGGGCGCCGCACCCACCGCGCAGACGGATCAGACGGTTCAGGCTCCGGCGGCGGATGCGCCGGCTTCGGGCGAGCGTCCCGAGGCGATAGCGACAGCAGCCGCGCCGACTCAAGCATCCCAACAGGCGCAGACAGCGCAGACAGCCGAGACAGGATCGGACAAGGCCTCCCCGAGGGCCCGGAACATGGCGGAGCGCCTCGGGCTCAGCACGGGCGACGCCTCCCCGAGCGGCCCCGGAGGCAGGGTCATAGAGCGCGACGTCATAGCGCTCGCCGCGGCGGCCCCCGGCGGGCCGGCCATAGAGACGCGGGAGGCGCGAGGCGGCGAGCCCGCGCTGACGGAGCAGGCTTCCGGGAACGCCGGCCCCTACGCGGACAAGAAACTGACAAAAATAAGGTCGCTCATAGCGAGCTCCATGCAGGCGTCCCTGCAAAATACGGCGCAGCTGACGCACCATCATTCATTCGACGCCACGGAGGTGCGGGCCGTGAGGAAAGCGTTCAAGGAGAACGACAACCCGGCTATAGCCGGCGTTTCGATCGGCGATATGATCCTCTTCGCCGTAGCCCGCACGCTCGTCGAGTTTCCCGATATGAACGCCCATCTCGTGGACGGGAACACGGTGAGGGGCTTCGAGCAAGTGAATCTCGGCGTGGCGGTGGACACGCCGCGCGGGCTCATGGTGCCGACCGTGTTCGGCGCGGACAAGAAGAGCCTCATAGAGATCAGCGTCGAGGTGAAACAGCTTGCCGCGGCCGCGAGGATAGGGAACATAGCCCCCGACCTCCTGCACGGCGGCACGTTCACCGTATCGAACCTCGGGCCCACGGGCGTCGAGATGTTCACGCCGATACTCAATCCACCCCAAGTCGGCATATTCGGCGTATGCGGCGTGACGACGAAGGTCAAGCAGACCGAAAGCGGCGTCAGCTCCTACCAGTCGATAGGCATGTCGCTGACCTACGACCACCGCGCCGTAGACGGGGCGCCCGCCTCGAGGTTCGCGCAGGCGGTCTGCGACAAGCTGGCCCAGTTCAGCCTGTTGCTTGATATTTGACAGGCAAGGCGCGCAGTTGATTTATATTACATCGAAACTATTCATGGGAAAGGACAAAACGATAAGATGGCTGATACATACGATCTCATAGTCATAGGCGGAGGGCCGGCCGGCTATCTGGCGGCCGAGCGTGCGGGCGAAGCGGGCTTGTCCGTCGCGCTGTTCGAGAAGAGGGCGCTCGGCGGCGTCTGTCTGAACGAGGGCTGCATCCCCACGAAGACCTTCCTCAATTCGGCCAAGATATACGCGCACGCCCTGCACGGGGAAGCCTACGGCGTCAGCGCCGACGGCCTCAGGCTCGACCACGCCGCCGTGCTGAAACGCAAGGCGGACGTCGTCGCGAAGCTCGTAGGCGGCGTCACCTACACATTAAAGGAAAAGAAAGTTACGGTAATTGAAGCGGAGGCGAGGATAGAGGGCAAGGCCGAGGGCGGCTTTGCCGTTTCGGGGGGCGGCGCAGAGGCCGTAGCGCCGAAGCTCATCATCGCGGCCGGCTCGAAGCCGATAGTGCCGCCGATACCGGGCGTCGCCGAGGGAGTGGAGGCGGGATACGTCTACACGAGCAGGGAGATACTCGACATAGGCCACGTACCCGAGAGCCTCATCATTGTTGGCGGTGGCGTAATAGGTCTTGAAATGGCCGACTACTTTGCCGTCGCGGGCGCGAAAGTGACGGTAGTCGAGATGCTCGACAAGATAGCCGGCCCGTTCGACCGCGACATATCGCAGATACTGAAAAAAAACCTCGAAGCCAAAGGCGTGGCCTTCCTGCTCGGCGCGAAAGTGACGGCCGTATCCAAGGGCGGCGTCAAGGCCGAGGTGAACGGCGAGGCCGTGGACGTGCCGGGGGAGGCCGTCCTGCTTTCGATAGGCAGAAGGCCGGCGCCCGAGGGCCTGTCGCTTGAGAAGATCGGCGTCCTCGTGGAGAACGGGGCGGTCGTCACGGGGACGCATCTGCAGACGAACGTGCCGGGCGTGTACGCTGCCGGCGACATCAACGGCAAGATCATGCTCGCGCACACGGCGTACCGGGAGGCCGAAGTCGCCGTGAACCACATCATAGGAAAGCCGGACGACATGAAATACGACGCCATCCCCTCCGTCATATACACGCAGCCCGAAGCGGCCTACGTGGGTGAAACGGAGGAAACCGCGGCCGCGAAAGGCCTGCGCGTCACCGTCAAGAAACTGCCGATGATGTATTCGGGCCGCTACGTGGCGGAGAACGACGGCGGCGACGGCATCTGCAAGCTGCTCATAGACGACAGCGCCGGGCGCATAGTCGGGGCGGGCCTCATAGGAGGGTACGCCTCCGAGACCATCCTGTCGGCTACGGCCCTCATAGGCCTCGGCATACCGATAGAGTCGGCAAAGCGAATAGTTTTCCCCCATCCGACCGTAGGGGAAATAATAAGGGAAACGTTATTTAGTTAATAGAAGAGATAGGAACGGAGACAGATATGCCTGATACCTTATTGATTGATCCAAATGAACTGAAGCAGCCAGGGAGCATCACGTTCGAGAGCATACCCGTAAACCAGTACTGCGGCTCCGTGCAGAGCGAGCGCCCCGTCCTCGGCGACGAGCCGCTCACCCGCATATACCGCGACATGACCGTGCTGCGCGAGTTCGAGAGCATGCTGAACCTCATAAAGACGCAGGGCGTTTACCACGGCGTGGAGATCACGTATCCGGGCCCCGCCCATCTGTCGCTCGGGCAGGAGGCGGCCGCCGTCGGGCAGGCCTATCTGCTCGACACGGACGACATCATATTCGGCAGCCACCGGAGCCACAGCGAGATACTCGCGAAGTCGCTGTCCGCGATAGACAAGCTGCCCGAGAACGAGCTCATGAAGATCATGGCGAACTTTCAGGAGGGGCGCATACTGAGCGCCATAGAGAAGCTGTTTTCACCGAAGGACGTGAATGATCTCGCGATACACTTCGTGCTGTACGGCACGCTTGCGGAGATATTCGCGCGCAGGGCCGGCTTCCATATGGGCATGGGCGGCAGTATGCACGCGTTCTTCCTGCCCTTCGGCGTGTATCCGAACAACGCCATAGTCGGCGGCTCGGGCACGATAGCCACGGGCGCGGCCCTGTACAAGAAGTGCAACGACAAGGACGGCATCGTTATCTGCAATATAGGCGACGGCTCGCTCGGCTGCGGCCCCGTATGGGAAGCGCTGAATTTCTCCGCCATGGAACAGTACGATACGCTGTGGGAGGAGGGCAGGAAGGGCGGACTCCCGATCGTGTTCAACATATTCAACAACGGCTACGGCATGGGCGGGCAGACGAGGGGCGAAACGATGGCCTACGACTTCGTCGCGCGCGTGGGCGCCGGCGTCTCCCCGTCGGAGATGCACTCGGAGCGCGTGTGGGGCCACGACCCCCTCGCCCTCATAGACGCGTACCGCCGCAAGAAAGCGTTGATCGACGAGGGCAAGGGGCCGATATTCCTCGACGTCCTCACCTACAGATTGTCCGGCCACTCCACGTCCGACCAGAACGCGTACCGCAGCAAGGAAGAGATGGAGGCGTGGGCGGCCGTCGATCCTATCACCGTGTTCAGGGCCAATCTCGTGGACGCGGGCGTCGCTTCGGACGGGTTCTTTGACGATATGTGGGCCGAGACGAAGGAGCGCATGACGAAGATATGCGGATGGGCCGCGGACGAGGGCATATCGCCCTACGCTGATTTTTCCGCCGACCCCGCCATCATAGAGCGCACAATGTTTTCAAATCTCAGCGTCCCGTCGTTTGGCGATGGGCAGCCCAAGGTGCTCGGCCCGAAGGAAGAGAATTCGCGCGTGAAGCAGATCGCGGGCAAGAACAGGTTCGCGTTTGATGAAAACGGCAAGGCAGTGAGCAAGATGAGGGTCTACAACATCCGCGACGCCATCTTCGAACCATTATTCGACAAATTCTACGAGGACAGTTCGCTCATCACGTACGGAGAGGACGTGCGCGACTGGGGAGGGGCTTTCGCCGTATACCGCGGGCTGAAGGAGGCGCTGCCCCATTCGCGCCTGTTCAACTCGCCGATCTCGGAGGCGGCTATCGTCGGCACGGGCGTGGGCTACGGCCTGTCGGGGGGCCGCGTCGTGATAGAGCTCATGTACTGCGATTTCATAGGGAGAGCGGGCGACGAGGTGCTGAACCAGCTGTCGAAGTGGCAGGCCATGAGCGCCGGCATACTGAAGATGCCCGTCGTCTTGCGCGTGTCCGTCGGCGCGAAGTACGGCGCGCAGCACAGCCAGGACTGGACGGCCATCTGCGCGCACATACCGGGGCTGAAAGTGTGTTTCCCCGCTACGCCGTGGGAGGCAAAGGGCCTCATGACGACGGCGCTGAACGGTTCCGACCCCGTCGTGTTCTTCGAGAGCCAGCGCATATACGATATGGGCGAGATGTTCCATGAGGGCGGCGTGCCGGAGGGGCCGTACGAGATAGGGCTCGGCGCCGTGAACAGGGTCAGGACAGGATCGGACGTCACGATACTCACGATAGGCGCTACCTTATATAAGGCGATAGAAGCCGCCGATATACTTGAGGAGAAGTACGGCATGGGCGCGGAGGTGATAAACCTGCATAGCCTCGTGCCCTTGGACTATACGGACATCATCGCGTCGGTGAAAAAAACGGGCAGGGTGCTGCTCGCGAGCGACGCCTGCGCGCGCGGCTCGTACATCAACGACGTCGCGGAGAGCATCACGGAGCTCGCGTTTGACTACTTAGACGCGCCGCCCGTCGTCGTCGGCGCCCAGAACTGGATCACGCCGCCGTTTGAATTTGACGCCGAGTTCTTCCCGCAGGCGGGCTGGATACTCGACGCGATCAACGAGAAGCTCGTGCCGCTCCCGGGGCACGCGGATACGGTGAACAACTTCATAGACGTCGAACAGATAAGGAGGTCGAAGCAGGGGGTGTGAACAGGGGTATAGCTTTCGCGGGCGATCTCATCGTAGATCACCTGAAAACGGTACATACGTGGCCGGCGGAGGGCGCTCTCGCGAAAGTGCTCACGCAGGGCTACGCGCTCGGCGGCCTCGTGAACAACTGCGCCATAGATATGGCCAAGCTCGACCCGGCCGTGCCCGTAAAGGCGCTCGGGCTCATGGGGGACGACGACAGGGGCAAGCTCATCCTCGATACCTACAAACGGTATCCGTCCATAGACGCGAGCCTTATCGGGCTCAAGGGAGAGACGGCTTTTACGGACGTCGTCACGACGCCCGACGGCTCGCGCACGTTTTTCACCTTTATGGGCGCGAGCGCGGAGCTCACGCCCTCTTACTTTGATTTCGACAGGATGAAAGCGGACATACTCCACATAGGCTACATCCTGCTGCTCGACGGCCTCGACGCGCCCGACCCCGAGTACGGCACGGCGCTTTGCCGCGTCCTCGACGACGCGCGGGCGCACGGCATAGCCACGTCCGTGGACGTCGTCAGCGAGGATTCCGATAGGTACGCGCGCATCGTCCCGCCCGCGCTCAAGTACGCGGACTACTGCATCATGAACGAGATAGAGGCGGGCAGCACGACGGGCGTCACGATAAGGGATGGCGCGGCGCTCATCGAGGGCAATGTCGAAAAATGCGTGAGGGAGCTCGCGTATATGGGCGTGGCGAGATGGGCCGTCGTCCACATGCCGGAGATGTCGGCCGCCTACGACGCCAAAAGCGGGGAATACTACGCGGCGCCATCCGTGAAAGTCCCCGACGGCTTCATCTCCTCCTGCGTGGGCGCCGGCGACGCGTTCGCGGTCGGTACGCTGTACGGCGCGTACAAGGGGTGGGGCATGAGGGAGTCCATCCACGCGGCCTCCGCGATAGCGGCGTACAGCCTTTCCGGTAATGGGGCGTCTGACGCTATGAGGCCCTTCGATGAGATCATGGCGGTGATTGAGACATGGCGATGAGCTCCGTGGTTTACGGCGCGGGCAACATCGGCCGCGGCTTCATAGGCATGCTGTTCGCCGCGTCGGGCTACGAGGTGACGTTCATTGACGTGGACGCCGCCTTGGTTGATATGCTGAACGAGGCGGGGGAGTACCCCGTGCGCTCGCTTTCCGACGATCCGGAGGCAAACGGCCGCGACACGTGGGTTCGCGGCGTGTCGGCCGTAGCGGCGGACGATGTGGACGCCGTGGCCCGCGCGACCGCTTCCGCGGATATAGCCGCGACCTGCGTCGGGGCGAGGGCTCTTGAGAACGTGGCGCCCCTCATCGCAAAGGGGCTGCTGAGGCGCTACGCCGGTGGCGGCGGCCCTCTGAACATACTCATATGCGAGAATATCCCGGATCCGAGGGCGCAGCTTTCGGCGTGGCTCGAAGCCGCTGCCACAAGCGACGCGGAGAGGGGGCTCATAGCAGAGAACACGGGGCTCGTCGAGACGTCCATAGGCCGCATGACGCCGGAGCAGACGGACGGGATGAGGGACGGAAACCCTCTGAGGGTGTCGGCCGAGCCCTATGCCGCCCTGCCCGTCGACGCGGAGGCGTTCAAGGGCCGGATACCCGACATCAAAGGAATGACGCCCTACGGCGGGTTTGACTACTACGTGAAGCGGAAGCTGTTTTTGCACAATATGGGGCACGCCGTCTGCGCCTATCTCGGCATAGCCGCCGGATACACGTATATATCGGACGCCATCCGCGATGAAGAAATAAAAAAGGCGGTAAAGACGGCTATGGAGGAGAGCGCGGAGGCCCTTTCGATTTTTTATAGCGCGGATCCCGCGGAGCTGGCGGCGCACGTGGACGATCTCATAGCGAGGTTTGGGAACGCGGCCCTTCTCGACTCCTGCGAGCGCGTGGGCGTCGACGCCGAGCGGAAGCTCGGCCCGTCGGAACGCTTCATGGGCGCGATAGAGCTGTGCCGGCGCACGGGCGTCAGCTGCCCCGGCATAGAGGCGGGCGCCGCGGCCGCACGATTGGAAATGGATAAGCAAGCGGCGATTCATTCGCCGCGTTAAGCAGAAATGAGGCAAAAAATGAGAACGACAGGATTACGGATATACGGCAAGAGCGATCTGAGGCTCGAGACATTCGAGCTGCCGCCCATCAAGGACGACGAGCTGCTCGTGAAACTTGTGACGGACAGCCTGTGCATGTCGTCGTACAAGGCAGCGATCAGGGGCGCCGACCACAAGCGCGTGCCCGACGGCGTCGCGGGGTCGCCCACCGTACTCGGCCACGAGTTCTGCGGCGAGATCGTCGAGGTAGGCGATAAGCAAAAGGGCCGTTTCAAGCAGGGCCAGCGCTTTGTCATACAGACGGGCATGAAAGAGACGTACGACGCCATAGGCTACAGCTTCCACGACATGGGCGGGGATATGACCTACGGCGTCGTCCCCGGGTTTATCGTGGACAGGGGCTATGTGCTGCCCTACGAGGGCGACGCGTTCTTCTACGGCTCGTTGGCCGAGCCGCTCTCGTGCGTGATAGGCGCGGCCCACGCCAATTACCATACGATACACGGCGAGTACGAGCACGTCATGGAGATAGTGAAGGGCGGCAAGGCCGCGGCGCTCGCGGCGCTCGGGCCGATGGGCCTTGCCCTGCTCGATTACCTCATCCATTGCGAACACAGCCCAAGCCTGCTCGTGGCCACGGACATAGACGACGACCGGCTCGAAAGGGCCGCGCGCATCCTGACGCCGGAGGACGCCGCGAAGAACGGCGTCGAGCTCGTCTATCTGAACACGGGCAAGTTCGACGGCCCCGCCGCTGAGATGAGGAAGCTGACGGGCGGCGAGGGCTTTGACGACGTATTCGTGTTCGCCCCCGTGTCGCAGGTAGTCGAGCAGGGCGACGCCATACTCGGCTACGACGGCTGCCTCAACTTCTTTGCGGGCCCGAGCGACGAGGGCTTCGACGCCAAATTCAACTTCTACGACGTCCACTACAACGCCACGCATATCACGGGGACGAGCGGCGGCAATACGAACGACATGGTCGAGGCCCTCGAGCTCGCGACGCTCGAGCGGACGAACCCGGCCATCCTCGTCACGCACATCGGCGGCTTAGACAGCGCGAAGGACGCGACGCTCGAGCTCCCGTCCATACCGGGCGGCAAGAAAGTGATATACAACCACATATCCCTGCCGCTGACCGCCATAGAGGATTTCGGGGGGAAAGGCAAGGACGACCCGCTGTTCGCCGGGCTCGCGCGCATATGCGGGGAGGCAGGCGGGCTTTGGAACGCCGAGGCGGAGCGCTACCTGCTCGCACACGCGGCGCCGCTCGACGCGGACAAATACGTACCGGTTGAGTAGTAACCGCTACATGCAATTTTATGTTGCACTTTATACGCGGTATATATATAATAAACAGCGTTGATGCTTTAATAAGTAATTGCTACGGGGAACAGAAGCGTAACACGCATGCGCGTACACGCGGCTCAGGCGCCGGGAAAGGTTAGGTTGCTGTTTATGGCGAAAGAACTGTTAAGGCTCGAAAGTATCTCAAAGACCTTTCCGGGAGTCCAGGCTCTCAAACACGTAGATTTTACCCTCAACGCGGGAGAGGTCCATTGCATTTGCGGAGAGAACGGCGCGGGCAAGTCCACGCTCATCAAGGTCGTATCGGGGGCGCATCTTCCGGATCCGGGCGGCAAGATATACTTTGAGGGGGAAGAGGTCACGCTCGACCCGTTCAAGGCTATCGATCTCGGCATACAGACCATCTATCAGGAGCATACGATATTCGCGCCGCTCAGCGTCACGGAGAACATATTCGTCGGCATGGAGATCAC
>JAISAI010000096.1 GCA_031266795.1 Eubacteriales Family XIII. Incertae Sedis bacterium | reverse complement strand
TCTTTATCAGCATCATACCACGGATTTTGTTGAATTGTTGCCTCTCAAATCAGAGGGGGGGGTTGCCTCTCAAATCAGAGGAGGCGCGAATGTACTATGTAAAATCAGTTATAATGTGTAGAGAAGAACTGATTTGAGCAACGAATTATCAATACAGTTTCAGGCAGAATTTGATGAAATCATAGTCATTATCGAACGGGCGCGCGCCAAGGCATACCGCGCCGTTAACCATGAACTCATCTCAATGTATTGGGATGTAGGCGAGTACGTTAGCAAGAAGGTGGCGGATGGGGCAATTCCGTCGTGAAAGAATTCGCGAAATACGTCAAAGCTCACCATGTTGGAATACAGGGGTTTTCTCCACAGAACGTCTGGCGGATGAAGCAGTTCTTCGAGACATACGATGGCAACGAAAAACTCTCGCCACTGGTGAGAGAAATCAGTTGGTCAAACAATCTACTGATACTCGTTGGTGCGAAAACCGACGAGGCACGGGAGTTCTATCTTCGTCTGAGCGCGAAGAACAACTACTCGAAGCGTGAGTTGGAGCGCCAGATTGACAGCCTACTGTTTGAGCGCACCATGATATCCGACGAGAGGAACAAGCTATTCATCGATAGGAACGAGGGATTGACTGCACTACGCGACAGTTATGTGTTCGAATTTCTTGACATTCCTGAGACCCATCACGAAAGGGAACAGCGCAATCAGGTAAAGCCCCATATACCCCGCCTGTTTTTCCTTCAACATGCGCCGCGTCGCGCCCGCGACAAGCAGGGCAAAGGGCAGGATAGACAGATAGGTCAGCCAACCGCTCGCGTCCGGGTTTATTACATAAAACAGGATATTGAACGCCCACCTCATAGACCTTTTCGCCGTTCAGCCAAACGACGCCGGCCTCCGCGATCTCGGGGATATGGAGCATGAGGCGCTGCGCCGCGCCGGTCTTGAGCGTGAGCCGAAACGTGCCGTAAGCCGGGACGGGATAGCCCATGTCAGCCCAACCGCCCGGCAAATCGACAAGCTCCATCCCACCGGGCGAATTATTCGCGAAATCCTCCGGCGAGCCATCTGTGAAGTCCTCCGGCGAAGTACCCGCGAAGTCCTCCGGCGAAGCACCCGCGAAATCCTCCGGGGTGTAGAGCTTGCCGTAATAAAGTTCCCATTCGCCGTTCAATGGATAGAGCGTGTCGTCAAAATCCGCGCCGGAAAGGTCGAGGACGCCGTCCACCGCGTCAGCTTCCCCCATATGCCGCGGAACGGAAACAGCCCAAAACACCACGCCGGATATGAGCAGGATAGCAAGCAAGGTAAGCAGAAAGCGAGCCTTCGTTTTGTGTTCATTCATTATTTCGCGGCCTTTTTCGGCGCGTAGTCGCGCATCCCGGGTATCGCGCCGTTCGCGATTGCCCACAGATACATGCTCGCCACCGTGCCGTACGGCGAGTACCGCCTGGCGTATTTGCCGAACAGCTTGCGGTCGATTTTCCTGTGGTGGTAGAGCATACGCAGGCCCCGCTGTATCGCCAGGTCCCCGTAGCTCATCACGTCAGGGCGCCCGAGGCAGAAAATCATCAGCATCTCGGCGGTCCAAACGCCTATACCTTTCAGCCCGCACAGCCTGCTTATTACTTCGGCATCCGGTAGAGTGCGGAGCTCGTCAACGTCAAACTCGCCGCTCTGTACTTTTGCGGCGAAATCCTTGATATAGTCCGCTTTTTTGAATGTAATACCGCAGGTTTGGATTTCCTCGCGTGAAGAGGCGCAGACCGTCCCGGCGTTAATTTCACCGAGCTTGTCCGTCAGGCGCGCCCAAACGGTGTTCAAAGCGGCGGACGAAATCTGCTGCCCGACTATATTATGGACGACCGACGCGAACAAATCGCTGTCAATCTCGCGCTCGATAGGCCCGATCGCGTCAATCGCCTCGCCGAGCCTTTTGTCCTTGCTCCTCAGATGTTCGATCTCATCATCGCCGTATTCGAAGTACATGCGCCCGCCTCCAATCAACCGTTCCCCCGCCTCGTTCTACCGCTAAAATCCCATCCCTAAATGTAAACTTTCCTGACCCCCGGCGACACGGATAGGAAAGCTACCGCCGCGTAGAGGGCGTCGAACGTCAGGATGTCTCCGGCCCTGATGTCCGGATCCGCGTCCTCTACGTCGAGTATCGTGTGGTCGCTCGACGCGCCGAGCAGCTCCGCGCCCGCCGTCCGCGGCGAGATCTGATCCGGGTATCCGTAGTCCACCTTGCCCACGCCGAGCAGGGCGCGGCGGCGTTCGCCCCGGTCTGTGTAAATATTCTTGACGCGGAAGGCGTCGTAGGCAATCTCGCCGATGGGGCGTGACGGCTTGACGCGCGCCTCTAAAACCTCGGCTTTCAGCGTCAGGACGTCGCGGTGCGTACCGTCTATCTTCACGCCGTAGAGGTCTTCGTTGTCCTTGCAGACGACGATGCCCTCCCCCACGCGCAGATGATTGACGCGCTCCGGCATTTCGCCGCCCATGACGAGCGGCAGCGACGTGGAGCCGCCGCCGGATATGATGTCTACGCGCCGGCCTATGGCCGACTCTATGCGCTCCGTCGCGGCAACCAGCTCCCCCATTTTTTCCGCAGTCGGGCGGATAGAGCCGTAACAGCCGAGGTTTGTCCCCGTTCCCGCGAGGCGCAGGTGCTTCAGCTCGTTCTCGACTTCCACCGCCATAGCGATATATTCGGCTTCCTCCCATACGCCCTCGCGCAGGTCGCCGAGCTCTCTCATCAGTATCACATCGTGAACCACGCCGGCCTTCCCCGCCGCGGCGTTGACGGCGCGCAGCACGTCCCTGTCGCTGTTCAGGCTCATGCCGGCCGTGCGGACGAGGGCGTCCGCCTCGGAAATCATGGGGACGCGCACGAGGAGAAGCGGGATGCCCGGCGCTTCGCGGTGAAGCCGTTCGAGCTGATCCATGCGCGAGCTCGCAATCCGCCCGCACCCGTTTTCGTACATGACCCGCGCGCAGACGGGGTCGCCGTTCACGACCTTCACGACGCCGGCCACGTCTATGCCCGCCGCGCCGCAGACGGACGCGACGGCGCGCGCGTTGTCCGCCAGCTTGCCTTTGTCTATCTCGAGCGTCGGATACACATCAACACCGTGCGCACGGGGCGGGGCGCGCCGCTATCCCACCTTGACGGTCTTCGAGTATTGCTTGCCACCGGCCTTGACCGTGATCTTCGCCGAGCCCTTCTTCAGCGCGAACAGCTTGCCCGCATTGTTGACCTTGAGGACGCCCTGTTTGGACGACTTGAACGTCAAGCTCACGCCCGTGGCTTTCGCGTCTTTCAGCCTGACCGCGATCTGATACGACCGCCCGGCTTTCATGCTCTTCGGTAACGTCGCGCTCACGCTCTTCAGCTTCACAGCCTTCGGGACCACCGTCACCTTGATGCGCAGAGAGGCGCCGTTCGCCGCCGTCACCGTCACCGTCGCCGCCGTGGTCTTCTTCACGTTCTTGTTTGCCGTAATCTTGCCGCTGGCCGTGACCGCGACTACGGAGGGCTTCGAGCTCTTCCATTTCAGCTTCGACTTCACCTCTACATTGGGCGCGGTGCTATCCGTGAGCTTGATGGGTATCGTCATGCTCTTGCCCCGCTGCAGGTATATGCTCTTCAGGGGCGTGTTGAAAGACGTCACATTGCTGACAGACTCCAGCGTCACATCAGCGGAAGCGGCGAACTTACCGGACAGCGAGGCCGTTATTTTCACCTTTCCCTCAGTCCCTATGAACGTCACGAGGCCGTTCTCGTCCACCGACGCGATGGACCGGTTGCTCGACCGCCACGCGATCTGGCCGTCGCTCATATTCGCCGGCGTCAGGACAGCGCCCAGCTGCACCGTGTTGCCTTTCCCCGACGCCTTGTAGATGAATTTGTCGCCGTCGCCCGCGCCTGTGATCCCGAACGAAGCGACCGTGAATTTGACGGGCACGCTGACCGTGGCCACCTCCTTGCTCGTCAGCGTGATCGTCGCGGAGTACGTGCCGGCGGGCAGATCCGTCATCGGGCGGACGGACAGGCTCCGCCTCTCACCCGGAGCGACGACCGCGCGCGGCGTCTCGCGCCTCACCTCGAAGCCGGCCTCGTTCGCGCCCGTGAGCCTGACGTCGACGTTCGTGATATTGCCCGTGCCCGTATTCTTGAACTCAAATATGCTGAACGCGCCCGCGCTGTACTTCAGGGGCCTGACGCCAAAATCTATCTCCTTAGGGCTCGTCGTCCACGCGTGGGAATCGACCACGCGGAAGCTGAGCGGCACGGTTCCGACGGTGATCCCCATGCTCTTCACCGTCAGCGTCGCGGTGTGCTCGCCGACGGGCAGCAGCGTGTTCGGGCGCACGGAGACGGTGGCAGTCTGGCCATTTGGAAGCGTCCCGGGGAATGGTTTTGTTATCGCGTAATTGTAGGTGGAGACCGTCACGTCGACGCTCGGGAAGGCTACCCCGCTTTTGTTGTTTGTGATGGTAATGTCCTGCGGCGTAACGGCGCTGTAGCCGTGGGGCTCGTTCGCGAAGGTCACATTCGTGGGCGCGACGGTGGGGTTGGCCATGGGCGATAGTGTCGCTGTTCGGGAAGATGAGTTGCGAACGCCTTCTACACCGTAAAATTTTCCTTCCGCGTTGAGGACGACGCCGGCTGTAGGCGACGGATTGTCCGGGAGCCAGAGGCAGACCGCACCCGAAGTTGTATACACGTCACGCAGTCCGTAGACGCCATTTATCGCGGCAGGAGTGACACTGCATACGACGCCGTCCACCGCGCCCGCCGCTATCTTCGCCGCTCCTGTTATTCCTGCGAGAGTGAGCTTGTTCGCGAAGACCGGGTCATTACGAAGTCCTATCGGCGCGGGAGATATACTCTTCGTCGTCCACACCGATCCTCCGTTTATCGTGACGCTTTTCCCGTTAATACCGTAATCAGAACTACCCTGAGATGCATCGGCAACGACCACGCCGCCGGAGATGGTGATGTTGCCCGCATCATTATTATTCATCGCGCCGATACCCACGGCGCCGCCAATCCCCATGGCGGTGATGTTTCCGCCGAGGATAGTAATACCGACCACCGTACCATCGTTTATCGAGCCGATGCCCGAATTACCTGTGGCGGTGATGTTTCCACCGAGGATGGTGATATTGCCCACCTGACTTTTGTCTCCCGCACCGATGCCCACGCCACCACTAAACCCATAGGCGACGATGTTTCCGCCGAGGATGGTGATATCGCCCGCCTGACTTCCGTCTCCCGCGCCTATACCCGCGGAGCTTTCGTTAGCAACGGCGGTGAGCTTGCCCTCCTGCGCCCCTGTGTCGATGGTGAGTTTCGCAAAGTTCATCAAATGCAGTCCCGAAAAAAACTTGCCGCTCCACAATTCATTCTCTCCGGAAAGCGTGAGGTTGAGGCCAGCGGACGCCACATTGAAGGCGCAGGTGCTATCCGTTGACGATACGTTGATTTTGACGTCGTTGAGCGTCAGGTTTGCTATACCCGCGCCGGTGGAAACATAGATTCTATCGGTAGTAGGCGATGAAACTCCACTCTTCATACCAACTGCCATGGCATTTGACGAGTTAATATAAAGTACGTTGCTTACGTTACTATCGTAAAAATAGTCGCCGCCGTTGTTGGGGCCTGTGCCATTCTCGGGCGTCTGACCGTCGGCCCTCGTTATCTCGAAATCTCCTACTGGAACGGCAGGATCGACAGCATACACCACCGCATCCGAATCACCAGACCCACCCGGATAAAGCCCCCCGCCAAGCGTCACAACAAGCAAAAAGGCAAGAACCACGGCAAGCGCCCTTACGCGCGAGCGCCCGGCAGCGAACCCCAAACACAAAAAGAACCGTCCCCCTTGTGTACTATTATATACGTTATTATTCATTCCTGATTCCTCCGCAAATTCATACATAGTTATTTTCATGTAGTGCTTATCATTACCGTCAAAAAACCGCCTAACGAATAGTTAAGCGGTAATTCCCTAACAGGAAGCAACCGTTGGGCTACCCTGTGTCATGATTATACCACCTCCACTCTAATAATGAAAACTTTTTTCTCCTACTTCTCTCCGCCCCGAATAAACAAAAAATTCTGTCTTTCCGCTTTGTTGTTGACACAACATATTGCAGTGTGCTAATTTTAGATTGTAGCCTTTCGCTGCTGCGGCGATGTGGGCGACGCGTGTTTAATTCATTGACAGACATTTATGGGTAAACGACTACTGTTCTTGCTTTAACTTTCCGCAAATCCGGCCTGATTCGAGGTGTTGCGGGAAAGAAGGATTATCCAAGGAGGATCCGATGAAACTGAAAAAGATGACCCTGAATATTAACGGTGTGGACAGGATGTTCGTCTGCGACCCCGAGCGGGACACGCTCGCGGCGGTGCTGCGGCGCATCGGGCTGACGAGCGTGAAGATCGGCTGCGGCGTGGGCGTCTGCGGGTCGTGCTCCGTCATCCTTGACGGCAAGGTGATCCGCTCGTGCACGCGCAAGATCAAGGCCGTGAAAGAATACAGCGAGGTGACGACGCTCGAGGGCATCGGCTCGCCGCAGCACCTGCATCCGTTGCAGGTGGCGTTCATGCACCGGGGGGCGATCCAGTGCGGTTTTTGTACGCCGGGCATGATCGTGTCCGCGTATCAGCTGCTCAGGGAGAACGCCGACCCGACGCCCGACGAGATCAGGGCGTGGTTCACGAAGCACCGCAATATCTGCCGCTGCACGGGCTACCGGCAGATCATCGACGCGGTTTTAGACGCCGCGGCCGTGCTCAGGGGCGACAAGACGCTTGATGATATTAAAGTAAAAATGCCTGAGGACAAGAAGTATTACGGCAAGGGAGTAGTGCGTCCGGCGGCGCTCGGTAAGGCAACCGGGCTGACTGACTTCGGCGACGACATAGAGCTCAAGATGCCGGACGGTACGCTGCACGCCGTGATGGTGCAGCCAAAGCTGACGCACCACGCGAAAATACTGAAGATCAAGACGGACGAGGCCGAGAAAATGCCGGGCGTCTACAAGGTCGTCACGTCGAAAGACGTGAAAGGCTCCAACCGCCTGAATATGTTCCAGTTCCTGCCGCGCACGGACGAGGGCGCGGTGAAGCAGACGCACATACTGCTCGCTGAGGAAAAGATTTTCAACTACGGCGACGTCGTGGCGCTCGTGGCGGCGGACACGAAGACGCACGCGCGCGAAGCGGCGGCGAAAGTGGAGCTCGAATACGAGCAGCTGCCGGAAATGCTGAGCTATCTCGAAGCGGCCAAGCCGGACGCGGTCAGGGTGCACGACGAGCATCCGAACGTATGGAGCGTACAGCCGACGATCAAGGGCGACCCCGATATAAACGGCCTGATGGAGAAGGCCCCGCACGTCGTGTCGGGCAGCTTCTATTCGACGCGCGAGCCGCATATGCCTATCGAGGGCGATACCGTCCAGGCCTACTGGGACGAGGACGATATGCTCACGGTGCACTGCAAGGCGATGGCGATCTACGCGAACATCGGCGACATCGCCGAGGCGACGGGCGTCCCGGAGGACAAGGTGCGCGTCGTGGAGAACCCGACGGGCGGCACGTTCGGCTGGGGCATCGCGGGCGCTACCTACAGCCTCGCGGCCATCGCGTGCATGGCGTGCGACGATACTCCGGTCGCTCTGTCGATGACGTGGGCCGAATTCCAAGCGTTCAGCGGCAAGCGCGCCCCCTCGTATACGAACGGCCGGCTCGCGTGTGACGCCGACGGAAAGATCATCGCGGCTGAGTGGGACAACGGCCTCGACCACGGCGCCTACGACGAGCTCGGCGACGACCTGACGACGAGGATCGCGCGCTTCATGTTCTTCCCGTACAAAGTCCCGAACTGCAGGGGCGTCAGCCGCGTTGCGACGACGAACCACAGCTTCGGCACGGCGTACCGCGGCTACGGCTCGCCGCAGGCCTACACCTGCTCGGAGGCGCTCATGGACATGATGGCCAAAGAGACGGGGCTCGACAGGTGGGAAATCCGCTGGAGAAATATCTGCCGCAAAGGCGACGTCAACATCAACGGCTACGAGTTCCCGCATTACCCGGAAGAGAAAATCATGCAGACGATGAAGCCTCTGTACGAGAAAGCGCTCGCTGATACAAAGGCGCGTAATGACGCGTCTGACGGCGCCATCCGCTACGGAGTAGGCCTCGTGTGGGGCGGCTACAATGTGACGGAGGGTACGGCCGACCAGTGTACGGTCGCAATCGAGCTTGCTCCCGACAATACCTTCGTGAAATACGACACGTGGCAGGATCAAGGGCAGGGCGGCGACATCGGCTCCCTCATGGTGACGCTCGAAGCGCTGCGCACGACGTTCGGCGACACGCGCGTCATAGACCGGAGCGACGTGAAGCTCATCCAGAACGACAGCAAGACCTGTCCTGACCACGGCGCGACGGCCTCAAGCCGCAGCCATTTCATGAACGGCATCTCGTCAAAAGGCGCGACGGAGAAGCTGTTCGCCGCCATGAGCAAGCCCGACGGATCGCTGCGCACTTACGACGAGATGGTGGCGGAGGGCATACCGACGAAGTACGAGAACCAGTTCCTGAACGAGGAGTTCGGCACGCTCGCCGACCTCGACCCGAATACGGGAGTGGGCAACCCCACTCCCGACTTCACGTACGCGATGTTCCTGACGGAAGTCGCCGTGGACGCCACGACAGGAAAGACGACGGTGCTGAGCATGAGGGCCGTCGCGGACGTGGGCGTCGTCGGAAATATCGAGGCCGTCAACGGCCAGGTATTCGGCGGCATGTCGCACACGATAGGCTTCGCGCTCTCCGAGAACTACGACGACGTGAAAAAGCACAACAACCCGCTCGGAGCGGGCATCCCAACGGCCAACGACATCCCGTACGATATCACGGTGGATTATCTCGAAATCCCGCGCGTGCAGCATCCGTTCGGCTCGTCCGGCGCATCGGAGGCCTTCCAGTCCAGCGGCCATATGGCCGTGATCGGCGCCATAGAGGACGCGACAGGAGTACGAGTCTACGAGCTGCCGGCGACGCCCGCAAAAGTGAAAGCCGGGATAGACGCCTTAGCAAGCGGAGGGAAAATAGAGCCGCCCGAGAAGTATTTCCTCGGCTCAGACTTCGAGGAGCTGATCGAGGATATTCGGAACAACCCGGTGTAAAACAGGATAACACCTTAAGAAGCAAAAAGCTCGCAGGGTATCTCTGCCTAGAGATACCCTGCGAGGTAGCCCCTTTTTCTTTTACACCACTTTTCCGAGACGGCGTCTGCGATAGACCATGTAGCTGATGAATGCGATGACGGCCGCAACGCCTACGATTGACGAGATGAAGACCGGTTTGTTGTAAAACCACAGCGCGACCGGATTCGTCGAAATCACGAGGGCGGTTATGATATTGCCGTTTTCATCCCGTTCGGGATAGGCAAATTCAGCCGTATTGGTCGCCCTATCCTCCGCCTCTATCGCAAATGTCTGCGGACTGTTTGACGCTGAGACTACAAACGAGATTTCCTTCACATTCTCGTCGCCGCTTACCGTATAATCGTCCACCGGATTGCCGTTCAGCGTAATTGCCACGGGATGCGCCTCATCGACCTTATCACCCAATAAAATCTTATCCTCAACCGTGGCGACGAGCGTCAGGCTGTTTGCGTTGACCGGGCGGTCGGGCAGCCCGCGCACTATGATGTCCGGAGGCGTCATATCCGTCGTAAACGATATATACCGGCTGTTGCCGTTCGTCACATTCTTATTGTCGTTTTGGTTTGTCGCCTCATCCTCCGACTCAACGAAGATATCGTGTTTCACCTCGTTGGAGAAGACCTCAGAGGGAATCGTGTAGGTGGTTTCGCTCCAATCGGTCCACGCCCCGTTTCCGCCCGGATGGTTCGGTTCAACAGTCACGCCATCCTTTGCAACGCCGTCTTCAAACAGCGTTTCCGTCTGCGCGCTGCCCTCGCTATGCGTGATCCTGCCCTTTCCAAGCAGCAGATCGTTGACGTTGACCTCGGTCACGACCACGTCGAACAGCGTATTGTAGTATGCGTCCTGTGTGAGCTCCACATTGTCGCCGCGCGCGACTTCGAAAGTGGAGCCGTCGCGGTTGATAGAGAACGCGATCTCCGCGCCAGCCTCATGGCCGGCCCTGTCCGTGATGGTGGCTTTCAAGTTGTAGATGTCGTCGGAGTGTTCCGGGAAATTTTCCATCGTAAACCGGCCGCCATTTGTATCCCTTAGCGTCCAACTGCCGCCGTCCACGAGAGGCGTCTCGGAAACGAGGCTGCGCGGCGAGACGGGGGTGAGCTCCACGGCGATCCTGCTCTCGTCATAGTTCTTGTCGAAGAATGTCACCGTAGGCTGCACCACGGCGCCGTTCGTCGCTTGATGGTCACGGATGCCTCCGATAGTCACCTCGGGGTCGGACTGGTCGACAAAAAACTCATCCACAGGATAGTCCCCCGATTGGTTGCCGGCTTTGTCCGTGACGTCGATGTCAAAATTGAAGAGCGCGTCCGTACCGTAGTTCAGGGTGGCCGTATAGGTGTTGCCGCTCTTGCTCCAGTTCGAAAGCGTGGGGAAAGCTACGGTATCCCCCTCGTCTGACGCCGTACCCGTGATATTGACTCGGCTGCTGTCGAAATTGTGTTCCACGACGCTGATCGTGGCCACGACCGCGTCCCCGTAATAATTTTCAGTCACAAACGTCCTGTCGTAGGCGACCCTGATAACGGGAACTGTCCGGTCGATCGTGAACTTGCTGCGCCTGTCCGTCGCCTTATTGCCCGCAAGGTCGGTATAGCCGACATTGAAGGTATAGTCGCCGTCCTGCGCGAACCTCACCTTGAAAGTGTGCGTGGTCGCGTCAGCAAGCGTTTTTTTATCGGAAGCGTATTCGGCCTTGGTCGTCCACGACCCGAACGACGGCGCGCCGCCCCTTGTCCCATCGTCGGTAATCCGCTCGATCTCGCGGATGATCTCGCTCTGGCTTTGATCGAAGTTTCGATCGGTCACCACGACGGTCGCCGTTCTGGGCTGATTATACTGATCAGTATACTTCGTGTCCGGCGTGTTATTATCGTAGGTGACTTTGATGGTTGGCTTTGTCGTGTCGATACTGAAATCTATCGCCCCGGAAGATGTATTTCCGGCATTATCCGTTACATTTACGAGCAGACTGATATTGTTGCTGTTGACCGACCGGCTCACGGTGACGCTGCCCGCGACTTCCGTAGCGAGATTCTTGTCTTTCGTGACGACCGCCCAATCGTCCCCATTACCCGTTTTGGCCCCGGCGCCGGTGTGGTCCACCTCGTATTGGCCCTCGGCCGTGACTTCCCTGTCGGGCGCGATGGCGTGCCACGTGACGGTCTTAACGCCCGAATGCGTGTCCTTCACGATCAAGTCGATCTTCACATCACCGTTGTAGAGAGGGAGCTTGCCCGCGCTCGCGTCGTGCTTTTCGGACGGCGCGTTGAAGCTCAATTCGATGGACGACGTGCTCTCGTGCTTACCCTCGTCTTCGACGATGACGCCTTCGTTCGGCTCCGCAATGTCGGAGGCGTTCCCCGCGCGGTCCGTCGCGACCGCGTAGATCTGCCCCTTGAAGTTCCTTGGTATCGTGACGTTGATCGACATCCTCGCGTCGTTAAAACCGTTGACGTCACTCTTGGCCGCCTCGGCCGTGCTGCCCACGACGAGCCTGCCCGCGCCATCCATATAATATTCCGTCGGATTGTCCGGCCCATTCGCGTAGTCCATGCCGTACACGCTGATGAACCGGATGCCACTCGTAGTCTGGTATTGTTCATGCCGGTCTATGGCGGAAACGGTGATCGTGGTGTCTTCCTTATAGAAATAACCGTAGGGCTTGTTGCCTTGATAGAAAGGCTGCATATCGAAACCGGCGCTCGCGGCGTCCGGATATTCAAACCGTATTTCACCCTTGTCGGGCTTCGTGGCGTCATACCATGCGGTCTGCGAGCTTTCACTCTTATTGCCCGCATTGTCGACGGCCGTGAGGCTGAAGAGGTAAGAGCCGTCATCGTTCGCATGAGTCAGCGAACCGAAGATTCCTTCGCCCGGTCTCAACGTGAACGTATCGTTGGGTTTTGGGTTCCTGCGATTTGTGTAGTAATGAAAACCCGAATCGGCTGTCGCAATCCGCATATCGTTGATCTGAGGAATCAAGCGGTTGAGTCCGTAATTGTCGCTCACACTTCCGTAATTATCGCTCACACTTCCGCTGAATATGGGCGCTTCCGTTACGAGGATGGGATTGTCTTGCAGCGATACGCGATTTTCCACGGAAATTGCGGTGATTCCCGGCGGCTGTTTATCCATCGTAAACTCATCGCTCGTAATGCCCTTACTGTCTATCGCGGTCACAGCGTTGGCCGTCGTTATCGCGATGGAGGTGATGTTCAACGGCTTGTTTCTGTCGGAGAGCCTGACTGTAAGCTTTTCTTTTGCAAAGGCGTTTTCACCCGAGATCGTGAAGACTTGCGTCGCGACGCCGCTTTCGGTTGTCTTCTTCAGCGGCTGATGAGTGATCTTTATATTATTCAACGATAAGAGCTCTATGTTGCCAACGCCGATGGGTTTTTTTCCATACGACATATCGACCGCGCTGACCGTCACCGTCACGTCCTGACTGAAGAAGTTCCCGAAGTCGAACCGGTGCAAATTCTCGAAATCCGAGAGTACGCCCTCGAGCACGCTGTGGTCTCTCTGCGCGATTTCTATTTTCCCCTCAAGCCTGGGCGGCCGCTCGTCGATAAATACCTCGAATGTGATCCCATCGCTCTGGTTGCCCGACTTATCCTCGACCCATATCGTATATTTGCTTTCCGTCGGGAAATACTGCGAGAATGACGTCTTTACCGAAGCTCCTGTAGTGATAAAGCGTTTATCGCCATCATCTGTCGCGACCGTAGCGCCCGTCGTGTAGTATACGGTCACCGGGCCGCTGTCAAAATCATAATTGTCGAAGTTTATGCTAGCGTCCGAAGCGATGCCGCTGACCGTCAGGGGCCCAAAGTAACTATTCTCCTCCGGTGGCGTCACCTCCTGATTATCGTTGTCATAATCAATGCCGCTGATCGTCGGCTTCTTGTCGTCAAACAGGAAGTAGGCCGGAGCGCTTGTGATTGCGTGCCAGGTGGTGACGCCCCCGCCGGTCACATAGAGCGCGCCTATGGACGTGTTCGTCTCCATGCTTATCGTAGTATCAAACGCATTCACAGGGGATGAAACAGCCGGTTCGCTCGT
>JAISAI010000095.1 GCA_031266795.1 Eubacteriales Family XIII. Incertae Sedis bacterium | reverse complement strand
GTGGTGGCGAGGACTTCCGAAGCTGGAGCGCTCTCTATGCCCGCGACCGCCGTGGCGGCTATGACCGTCACTTCGTTGTTGTTGCTCGTCAGTATGCCGTACAGGAAGCCGTCGTCCGTTCCGAGAGCCGGGGCTATGTCCCGCCCGCCGTCAGCGACGGGGGGCGTGGAGACCTCGACACCGGCGCCGTCCGGAAGGGCCGAAGCAGTCACGGGGGAGATGGACACGCGAACCTCCGGCGGCGCGCCCGTGTCCGAAACGCCGCCCACCAAGATAAAGAGCCCGACAGCCATAGCGGGGACGACAAAGAGCGCGACGAGAAGCCGCCTCTCGAAATCCGATAAAGCCCGTTCCAACCGTTCTTTAGAAACCGCGATCTTCACAAAAACTGCTCCATTCCCTATGCCCCTCCGGTTTTTTCATGTACACCATGCGGGCGACCAGTGACGCCCGTCCCTACGCATTTTTTCATACGCCGTGCGGGCGGTCGGAACGTCCGCGGGGCGATTGCCATCGCCCCCTACGAACACCACCCACCATACAGGCGCCCAACGTACCCATACCCGCAAAAACGGGCAACGGGCACAAACGCTCAGCGCACCCATTACGGTATATATAAATTATTATACCCAAAAAAGGGGCAAGTTAAACACATTCACAAGAATTTTTCGTTACGGGGCTGTGACGGGGTGAGGGGACGTTTTACATAAAAAATCACGCTTCCGATTGCGCGGCGCCATCATGTAATATATACTGTGTTTATGAGGTTGATGTACGAAAGGGATGTAAAAAGGTAAGCAAGATGCCCGAAATCACTCGTTTCTATGGCGTAGTAATTAAAATGTTTTTTATTCAATCGGAGCATAACCCTCCGCATTTTCACGCGCTCTACGGAGAGTATAGTCGCCATGCTTCATCGCATCGTTGAATTGAATACTCTACCTGAGCTCAAGCTCTCCGCTATGTTCGAAAACGGTGAACGCCGGATATATGACGTAGCGCCTCTTATCCCACGATGGCCGGCGTTTCGACCGTTGGAGGATGTTCCGGGGCTTTTTGAAGTCGCTCGTACGGATATGGGAGGATTGGGCGTCGTCTGGAACGATGAAATCGACATCGCAAGCGACGAGATATGGGAGAACGGGATCAAATCAGGTTGCAGGGGATGAGGCAATTGAGCTGAGGCATCGCTGTATGCGGCTTCTTGTTTTGTCTTCGCCGAGTATCTGCTGTATCTCGTAGAGATCCGGGGACATTGCCCTGCCTACTACCGATATCCTTATCACGGCGCTCACGTCTCCTACGTGGCCTTTGTATTTGTCGGGCTCTTTTTTGAAATCCTTTGGCTTTGCGGCGTAGCCGAGGCTCGTCGCTATATCTCTGATCTTGCCGAACCATTCGTTCCTGTCGTCCGTGTGGTCGTAGCCGTCTGTGTACGCGGTGAGTATGTTCCGCGCGTCTTCGTCTGATACGTTATCCGGCCACGGGTCTGTCACCTCGTAGAATTCGTCGTAGAAGTAGGATATGAAGTCCCATATCTGCTTGGCGTAGGCTAAGTCTTTGCGCGGCTTTTCGCCTGTCCTGCCTATGTCTATGATGGCGTCTAAGCGCTGTTTGTCGCCTACCATGGCTTCGTGCGCCCTGTGGTCGTACATGGCCGACCATTTCAGCACGAAGTCCGCTATCTCGCCCGCGGGCATGCGCGCAAGAACTTCTTTGCTGACGTCGCGCAGCTTGTCGAGGTCGAAGAGTATACCGGATACGCCCATCTTTTCCGGCGTCATCTCGAAGTTGTCTATCGGGGCTTCGGGGTGAGCGGCCCTCCATTCCTCGAAGTTCGAGTTTATGATCGTGAGCAGGTATTCGAGTATGGCTTTCGGGTGGTAGCCCTCGGATCGGTAATATTCGAGCGAGAGCTCGGGGTCTTTGCGCTTTGAGAGCTTGCGTTTTTTTCCGTCGTCCCTCTTCATGAGCACGGTCGAGTGGCAGTATATCGGCGGCTCGAAGCCGAGCGCGCCGAACAGGGCCGCGTGTATGGGCAGGGAGCTGATCCATTCCTCGCCTCTTATCACGTGCGTCGTGCGCATGAGGTGGTCGTCTATCACGTGCGCGAAATGGTAGGTGGGGACGCCGTCCGATTTGAGGACGACGACGTCCATGATGTTGCGCGGGAACGAGAGCTTGCCCCTGATGCCGTCGATGATCTCGGCCTGCGCGTCCCCGGCGTCTGGCGCCGACGCGGCCATGGCGTCCGCGTCCACGCGCAGCACGTAGCGCTCCCCCCTCTTCACGCGCGACTGCGCCTCCTCGGGCGATATGTCCCGGTACTTCGCGTATGTGCCGTAAACGCCCGGCGTTTCCCGGCGCCCCTCCTGCTCCTCCCTCAGGGCGTTTATCTCGCTTTCCGTAAAAAAGCAGGGGTAGGCGAGGCCGTTCAGTACGAGTTTTCTCGCGTATGTTTGATATATAATGACGCGCTCCGACTGGTAGTAGGGACCATATGCCCCGGACTCGACGATGTCGCCCGCGTCCGTGAGCGCGACGCCCTCGTCAAAGCCCACGCCGAAATGTGACAGCGAGGCTATGAGCGATTCGACGGCGCCTTCGACTTCGCGCTTGCTGTCCGTATCCTCTATGCGCAGGTAGCATACGCCGCCCGTCTCGTTCGCGAGCTTCTCGTTCATGAACGCGGTGTAGAGGTTGCCGAGGTGGATGAAGCCTGTGGGGCTGGGGCCGAGCCTTGTCACGGCCGCGCCGACGGGAAGCTCCCTCGGCGGGTATTTTTTTTCGTAATAGTCGGTATCCCCTTCGGACTCCGAAGTGCCTATGTGCGGGAACAGGAGCTCCGCCATGACTGTCCTGTCGTCGATACTCAGCATATATGATCCCTCCGTACGCGTGCTTTAGTGGTCTGCATCAGACTCATTCGGATACATTCTTCCATGCACTGTACCTTTTCAACTCCGTTGATATTATTACACTACTATTATATATGAAAATAATCGCGGCGCGGGGCGCGGCTATGCTCCGAGCAGGGTCTTGTACGCGAGTACGCCGGCGACGAGCGCGTCTTCGTCCATCCGGTACGCCGGGCTGTGCAGGGGCGTGTCCGCGCCCGTCCCGATGTAGAGGAACAGGCCAGGCAGCGCGCGCTGATACCACGAAAAATCCTCGGATATCATGAGGGGGTCGGGCAGCTCGATGAAGTCGAAGCCCTCTTTCGTGAGCGCTTTTTTGGATGCGGCGAATAATCGGTGCGGGTTGACCACGGCCGGGTAGGGGTCGGTGTGGCGGATCGTGAGCTTGGCGCCCGTCCTCGCGCCTATGCCGGCGGCGATCTCGTCTATGCGGGCCAGCAGGAAGCCGCTGACCTCGTCGGCGTACGTCCTGAGTGTGCCCTCGAGGTGCGCGCTGTCCGCGACGATGTTGTTCGCGCTGCCGCTCCTGAGGAGGCCGAAGCGCAGCAGGCGCCTCACCTCGGGCGCTACTTCGTCTTTCTCCACCACGTAACAGCGGGTGACGAATCTGCACGCGGCGTCGAGCGCGTCTATGCCTTTTTTGTACTGCCCGATGTGCGCGGACTTGCCTTCTATGTCGACGTACAAAACCATGGTCGAGGCCATGAAGTCACCGTCGCGGCAGATGACGCTGCCTGTCGGGAAGCCCGGCCACAGGTGGAGGCCGAAGATTTTCTCTACGTGGTGATCGGTGAATACGCCGGACTCGGCTATGTCTTTCGCGCCGCCCGTCGTTTCCTCCGCGGGCTGGAACACGAGCAGGACGTTCCTATCGAGGCCGCCCAATCCGGCGGCTACTTCTTCGGCGAAGCCGAGCATGATGCTCATATGGCCATCGTGGCCGCAGGCGTGCATGGCACCTTCGTGCTGCGACCTATAGTCGACGTCGTTCTCCTCCGTGATGGGCAGCGCATCCATGTCGGTGCGGAATGCGGTGGCGGGCGCGTTCGCCGCGGCTTTGCCGCCTTTGAACAGGGCGCAGAAGCCGCCGTCCGAAACGGAAATGATCTCGCACGGCAGAGCGGAGAGATGGTCAACTATGTATTTGGCCGTCTTTGGCAGGTCGTGGCCCAGCTCGGGGATGCGGTGCAGGTCGCGCCTGTACGCTATGAGCTTTTCCCGATTGGTATGACTCAATTCCTTATTGATATGGTTTAGTTCTTTTAATGGTTTCATGGTCGGGATTATTATACCTTATTCCCGTGGTTTGTGCTCCTTGTCTTGCTTTGCGCGTTACTGCTTACAAATAAAATCGAAACTCCTCGTCTTGTTCTTCGCAGGGCTGTGGCGCACGGATTCCCTTGGTCTATGCTCCTCTTCCTGTCCTGCGTCCTGCTCCTCGTCTTGCTCTGCGCAGGGCTATAGCGCATAGGAAGAGCGCCGCCGCCGAGAGCACGGCCATCGCTATGAGAAGAGCTGCGGGGAAGCTGTCGCCTGTGCCGGGGCTGCCTGCCTCGCCGCCGGCGTCATTTTCGCCGTTCTTGTCGCCGGCTTCGTCTACCTCGGACTTGGCCGCATCGTCCGCGCGCTTTCCGTGAGAGGTCGCGCCGGTATCCGTATTTTTGCCACCACCGCCGCCGCTACCGCCCGTATTGACATCGGGGCCGGAAATCCCGTTCGCGCCGTCGGGGCCGCCGTTGCCGGCGCCGCCTTTACCGCCCTTGCCGCCGGTACCTATCGAATCAGGATCGCCGTTCGCGACAAATATGTCGCCGCCACCCGTGCTGACGCCGGCGCCTCCGTTGCCTCCCTTGCCGCCGCTGCCGCCCGGGTTTGTCCCCGCGCCGCCGTCGCCTCCTGAGCCGCCCGTGTTTGTGCTGACGCCGCTCGTATTGATGTCGCCGCCGCCTGTCGGGTTGGAGGGATTTGCGGTATTGATACCGTCTCCTCCGTCGCCGCCTTTGCCTCCTTTATCGCCGCCGCTGCCGCCCTCACCGCCATTGCCGCCTGTGCCGGTTTCTGTGCCGGTATTTGTAACGTCGCCGCCGCCCGTGCTGATGCCGTCGCCGCCCGGGCCTCCGGCGCCGCCTGTAGTGCCGCCCTCGCCGCCGGCGCCGCCGTCGCCGCCTGTGCCCGTCGTGGAGCCGCCGCCGGTCGTGGTAATGTCGCCGCCGCCATTGTCACCGCTCGTGTCTACACCCGCGCCGCCGGAACCACCGTTGCCACCGGGGCCGCTCGGCGTGTTTTCGCCGCCATTGCCTCCGTCGCCGCCTGTGCCTGTCGTAGAGCCGCCGCCGGTCGTGGTAATGTCGCCGCCATTGTCACCGCCCGTGTTCACGCCCGTACCGCCCGAACCGCCGTTGCCACCGGGGCCACCGTCGCCGCCGTCGCCACCTGTACCCGTCGTGGAGCCGCCTCCGCCTGTGGTAATGTCGCCGCTACCGTCGTCGCCGCTCGTGTCTACACCCGCACCACCGTTGCCGCCCGAACCGCCCGGCGTGCTTTCGCCGCCGTTGCCCCCGTCGCCGCCTGTGCCCGTCGTGGAACCGCCGCCTGTGTTTTCAATATCGCCGCCGCCCGTGTCGACGCCGCTGCCGCCGGGGCCGCCCGGCGTGTTTTCGCCGCCATTGCCCCCGTCGCCGCCTGTGCCGGTTGTGGAGCCGCCGCCTGCCGTTATGATGGCGGGCGCATTCTGTGGACGCAGATTGCCGCCCGCGTTGACCCCATCGCCGCCGCGTCCTCCCGGACTGCCTCCGGAACCACCCGTCCCGTTGATTCTCGTTCCGTTGATCGCTGTAATAGCCGGCGCGTCCGAGCCTCCGACCTGAATACCTGTGCCGCCATTACCGCCCGCACTGCCACCGCCTTGTCCGTTAACGGTCGTACCGCTGTCTGATCCGGTGATAGCGCCGCTCGTTCCCGCCGTGCCGGTTGCGATGCCGTCGCCGCCTGAACCGCCGGTTGCAGCGCCGCCTGTCCCGTTGACCTGAGCGCCGCCCGCCGCGCTGATGACCGTACCCGTACTGATGCCGTCACCGCCGTTGCCCGTTCCGTTACCTTTACCGCCCGTACCGTTCAAACCAGCGCCGTTCGACGCTTCGATCATAGCGTTCGTATGTATCCCGTCGCCGCCGTCCGCATTCGTACCGCCGTCGCCGCCCGTGCCAACGATCTGCGCTCCCGCGTCCAACTTGACGCTGTCTATACTGATATCGGAAGCGGCGATCACGCCCGGGCCGCCTTCATTATCGCTGCTCCCCGCTCCTCCGGAACCTCCGATGCCCGTGATTCCCGAGCCTCCCGTGATCGAGAGAATGGACGTCATTACGCCCGCGCCGCCGTAACCCGACGTGGCGGAACCGCCCTGCCCCTTAATGGCGGGGCCATTGTTGGAAATGATGCCGTTTCCGGGGTCGGGATTCGTAGGAGACAATCCCGCGATAGGCGTCGCGACGGCGATACCCGTACCTCCGAACTGCGCGCCTTCGCCACCCGTACCGTTGATAGCCGCGCCGCCGTTAACGCTCATAGAATAAGAAGTCAAAATGCCCGCGCCGCCGGCGCCCGTAGTGCCTTTGCCGCCCGTAGAGTCTACCGAGCCCTGATTGATGGTAATCGCGTTGTCCATCGGAATTCCCGAATCCATCGCCGTCAAGTCATAGGAAACGAGGCCCGGGCCGCCGTCCGCGCCGTCGCCGCCGATCGCCGTCACATTGCCGTTGACCACCACCCTCGCGTAGGCGTCAATACCCGAGCCGCCCAAGGCATTGGCGTTATTACCGCCAACCGCCTTGACTCCCGGAGGCGTATAGACCGATCCTATCGTCAAATCACCGAACAAGAAGATACCGCAGCCTGCCGTAACCCCGGGCTGGCTTTGATTCGAGCCGGTAGCTGTGACCGGAATGTTGATGGTAACGGCGCCATCGGCGCCGATGCCGGGATAGCCGGTCAATTGACCCGTGCTAATGGTGGGAGTCGCGTCGTCAGCCGACTTCACCGTGAGCGCTCCACCGCCGCCACCGATGGTCAGAGCCGCCGACGATTGTGAAAAGATGCCGGAAAAGCCAGCAAAGCTGATGTAATTGCCCGATGGCATCGTATTAAAAGAGGGAATACTGCTTGCATTTCCTTGGAACGTCACCGCTCCGTTGATATTGAGTTGGATCTTGTCAGAGTCATCGCCGCCGGAAATCGTGAGGCCGTCATATGAGCCGGTAGCAACATTGATCGTCAGTGTGTCGACCGATGAACTAATATTGATACCGGAATAGCCGCCACCGACCTCCAAACCATTTTCCCAAATAAGAGTGCTGCCCACATAAACGCTGATGTCATTGACGGATTGCACCGATACAAGCCCGAACGCTTCTATGCCATCGTCCGGAGCGCCACTTTGAATTGCTTTGTCCGCCGGAATGTCGCCGGAGTAGCCCGAACCGTCCGGCGAAGCGACCACGCCCGGGGCGCCGCCGGCTCCCGCAACATCCACGCTGACCGAAATCGACTCGCCGTCCGCGGGCGGGGCGCCGGGCGTACCCTCGTCGTCGGCAAAAGCGGCGGGGCTCAACGCAAGGATCGCGCTGAGCAGTATCATCTGCGCGGCGACCATCACGCTCCCCCGCGGGCGCCTCGCCCTGTTCACCCTGTGCCTCATCGCATCGGTAAAAGTCTTCATCAGATAAGATTCCCTCCCGTGTATATTACTCGCGCGGCACAAGCGTAAATCACATACGCCGGCGCCGGCGTCCGCACCAATTATTTTCACTATATTATATCTACCCTATTGTACTATCGCTTAATCATTTTGAGCAATGAAATATTCGTGGATTTTGGAATCACAGCGGCGCACACGCGTCCTTGACAAAACGCCGCGTTTCGCGATAAGATGGAACTCGCTTTGCGGGCATAGCTCAGCTGGCTAGAGCACATGGGTCACAACCATGGGGTCCGGGGTTCAAGTCCCTGTGCCCGCACCAACAAGTTCTGTAAGAATCTCCGCAACCATACGAGTGTTCTTATAGAACTTTTTTAGAACTACATATATCGCTTAATAAATGTTACTAAATTCAGCTTGAAAATCGGCTATTTCGTTTACGCGACAGATGCTTTCTTGTTTGTTCTTTTATGTTCAACCAACCATCGCGACCGATAAGCATTGAGGCTTGCCGCATTGGCGCCGCCGGAATAGTCGGGGTCATCGTTCTGCACAGGGTCATCCTGCCATCCACAAACAGGACAGATTTCAAACAAACTGTCTTTAGGCAGTGTAGGAAAACCGCAACAGATGCAATCTTTATTTTTTTGTTCCATATTTATGTACCTGTCTTTCCCAATAATCATAGCCTTTTTCCGGCTTGTAGAGTGTTACTATTTCGCCACTCTCTTTATATATTAAAAAATCATTATTATTCTTATCGTACCTGAACCGCAGTCCGGACGCTGACGTAAATTCTTGGATGTTGCCATCGACTTTTATATCTCTAAGCTTTACCGCGATTTTTTCATATTCGTTAGCATTTTTCACATTGTAATCTTTGCCATGTTCTTTATAGTGACGCATTCTTGTCAACGCTGAAAAACCGTTGATACGATACCGTTCACTGCGTATGGAATTATGGCTGCTTCCTCCCCACCCGCCCATTCATATTTCCGCCTTGTCATTGCTTGCATGGCTGTAAGGAATAACTATCAGTTTCGCGTACTGCGGCATATCATCAAAGCTTTTCCCGTAGTTGATAACTGATTCGGGTTCGATGATTTCACACATTGTTCTGTAACCTGACATAAACGCCGTTTCATCGTCTTGCGTGCCGATTGTAGAGACTGCTACAACACATCCTTTTTCAATGCTGTCAAAGCAAAATTCAAACGTATTTTCTCCTCCCCATACGATTGTGGGAATTACAGATTGCTTGTTGTATTGCCAATATGCGGCGCACCATCTATTCCTGAACGTATTGTATATTTGCAACGGCTCCGGCATATCGGAATACAGGCTAAAGCCGGGTGAAAGCAATTGTGCGTATTGAAATAATCTCTCAAGCTGCGCTTTCGGATTGTTCCATACTTCATCAAATTTATAATCATCAAGGAAAAAGTGTACTGTCTTTGACTTTTGTGACTCCGAATTTTCAACTGTCTTAATATTACTGAATGAAATTAACTGTATATTTTGCAATAATACATTCTGTGAATACACGAACGGCATATCGAAGCGACCTGTCATAAACAAGTCGTTTCGTAAATACAGTTCATCATTTCTGTACGTAATGCTTTTCATCATGCTTTTATTATACGACAGGTGAATGGATATTTATATCCTTTGCGGATGTGCGCCGTAAAATTACATCATGCCCGCCAACGACAGCGTTATGCCATGCCCTTATTGTCAAAAAATCATCACTCGCAAGCGATACCATATGAATCTGCCTTTCTTTTATTC
>JAISAI010000090.1 GCA_031266795.1 Eubacteriales Family XIII. Incertae Sedis bacterium | reverse complement strand
CACTCGGCAAGAAAAACGGCGTCGCGCTCAATCCCGCCACCGACCCGTGCGCGCTTGATTACATAATAGGCGATATTGACCAGGTGCTCGTGATGAGCGTGAACCCCGGATTTGGCGGGCAGAGCTTCATCCCTTCATCGCTGCGCAAGCTGTCCGAGCTCAGGCGCATGAGGGAGGAATCCGGCGCTGATTATATAATAAACATCGACGGCGGCGTCTATCCGCACAACGCCGCAGAGATATTTGACGCCGGCGCCGACATGGTCGTGTCGGGTTCGGGTATATTCGCGGCGGCCGACCCCATAGCCGCGTTGTCGGAATTCCGCGCTATAGCGGACGGGTACGATAGGAGCAAATAATGAATCTCTTTGAAGCCACGCCAAACAGGGTAGCGTTCAGCATAGGAAGCATAGACATAATGTGGTACGGCATCCTCATCGCCTGCGGGTTCGCCCTCTGCATATACATGATATGCAAGCGCGCGCCGCGCCACGAGCTTACGGGTGACAAGGCCCTCAACTACGCCATCTTCATAGCCGTCGCCGGTATCATCGGCGCGAGGCTGTACTACATCATTTTCAAACTGCCGTACTATCTCGAAGACCCCGCGAGGATGTTGCAGCTGCGCGAGGGCGGCCTCGCGATACACGGCGGCCAGATCGCCGGCTGCATCATGGCGATCGTGCTGGGCAAGCTCTGGAAGGACAACCCCCTGAACATCATGGACCTGTTCTTCGTATCCATTCCGTTCGGCCAGGCAATAGGGCGCTGGGGCAACTACTTCAACGGCGAGGCGCACGGCGGCCCGACCGATCTGCCGTGGGGCATCATGGTGGGCGGCGAGAAAGTCCACCCTACATTCCTGTACGAGTCGCTGTGGTGCCTGTTCATGTTCTTCCTGCTGTGGTACGTCGACAACAGGCGAAAATTCACGGGGCAGACCTTCCTGCTCTACTGCATACTCTACTCCGCCGAACGCTTCCTCGTCGAAGGCCTGCGCACCGACAGCCTCATGCTCGGCCCGTTGAGGCAGGCGCAGGTGTTGAGCGCCGCCGTCATAGTGGCCGCCCTCTGCGCGTATTATTATTTATGTAAAAGAAACGCAGCGGCGGAAACGCTGCCTGAACCGGAGAGCGATGCTGATGAGTCAGTGAGTGCGGATGAAGACGCCCCGGCTGGGGATGGGGAAATTTTCGAAGACGACGCCGTGGGCGAAGTGGGAAATCCCCATGACGAACGAACGGAGGTAAGCGAATGAAACTCGGTATCGTAGGCCTGCCGAACGTAGGCAAGAGCACGCTGTTCAACGCGATTACGCGCGCCGGCGCGGACGCCGCGAACTACCCGTTCTGCACGATAGACCCGAACGTCGGCGTCGTGACCGTGCCGGACGAGCGCATAGACGCGCTGCACCGCATGTACGACTCGAAGAAGACCATCTACACGGCCATAGAGTTTTACGATATAGCGGGCCTCGTGAAGGGCGCGTCGAAGGGCGAGGGCCTCGGCAACAAGTTTCTCGGCCACATACGCGAGGTGGCCGCCATCGTCCACGTCGTGCGCTGCTTCGACGACGACAACGTCGTGCACGTGAACGGCGCGCCCGATCCCGCGTCCGACATCGAGACGATCAACCTCGAGCTGATTTTTTCGGACATAGAGCTGCTCGAAAGGCGCAGGGAAAAGACGGCCAAATCGCTGAAAGGCGACAAGGGCCTACAGAAGGAATTTGACCTGCTGACAAAGGTGAAAGACGGCCTCGAGACGGGCAAGCCGGCGAGGGCTCTCGATCTTTCGGACGATGAACGCGGCTTTGTCAGCGGCCTCGACCTCCTCACGTCAAAGCCCGTCATCTACGCGGCGAACGTCGCGGAGGAGGACGCCGCATCGGGAGAGGGCAACGCGTATGTCGCCGCCGTGAAGCGCAGAGCGGACGCCGAAGGCTCGGACGTCGTCGTCATATCCGCGAAGGTCGAGTCGGAGCTCGCCGAGCTCACGGACGAGGAGCGGGACGAATTCATCGAGGGGCTCGGCATAGGCGAGTCCGGCCTCGAAAAGCTCATCAAGGCCTCGTACCATCTGCTCGATCTCATCTCGTACCTGACGGCCGGCGAGCCGGAGGTGAGGGCGTGGACGATAAAGCGCGGCACGAAAGCGCCACAGGCCGCGGGCAAGATACACACGGATTTCGAGAAAGGCTTCATCAGGGCCGAGACCATATCGTACGACGACCTCATGGCCTGCGGCAGCCTGCACGCCGCGCGCGACAAAGGGCTCGTGCGCTCGGAAGGGAAGGAGTACGTTGTCAAGGACGGCGACGTCATGCACTTCCTATTCAACGTTTGAACAGAGAGATCACGCGCTCTATGAACGAGGGCTTCTCTTCTTTTGTGTCCGCGGGTTTCGGCTCGTCCGGTTTTTTGATCTCCTGCGTGCGGAATATGAATTGCACGAGCGTGACGTCGCGGTTTTTCGGCGAGGTGAACGACCTCGGTTCGTAGCCGCTCTTGTCGTAATCCTCCGCGAACTCGTCTATCTTTTTTTCTATCTCCCCCGGCATATCCGACACCCCGTCGTACAGCTCCGCCGTGCCATCGCTCAGCTCCGACGCTCCCTTCGCCAGCTCTGCCGTACCGTCATTCAGCTCTGTTGCGCCCTCCGCTATCTCCGCCGTGCCGCCTGACAGCTCGGCCGCGCCTTTCGCCAGCTCCGACGCGCCATCGTTCAGTTCGGCCGCTCCCTTCGCCAGATCCGAAGTCCCCTTGCTCAGTTCGGACATCCCGGCCGACATATCGCTCACCCCGCCCGACAGACGCGAAAGCGCTTCGTGGAGCCTATCGTAGTTTTCGGCCAGCCTGCCTACGCCGCCCGTATACTCCTCAAGCCCACTGTGGAACGTCGAGTAATTTTGGGACAGAGCCCCGAGCCCTTCGCTGATGCCGGCGAGCCCGCTGTTCAGGGCGTCCAGCTGCGCAACGACGGCCGCGCCCGTAGTGGTCTGTTCGAAGCCCGGAGGAAGTATCGCGAAAAGCCCGGACAGGTCTATGCCCGCGGATAGCGGCGCCATCGCCCCACTGAGCTGTTTCAGCCCATCGCCGATCGCGGCGGAGCCGTTCACTAAGCCGTCGGAGCCCTCGTTGAGTTTTTTCAGCCCGTTGTTGAATTCCGACGAACCGCCGGACAGCCCCGAAACGCCGCCTCTGATTTCAGAAACGCCGTCCGCAAATTTTTTCGCGCCGCCGTCGAGTTCGGACGCGCCGTCCGCGAATTTCTTCGCGCCGTCGTCGAGCTCGGACACGCCGTCCGCGAATTTCTTTGTCCCGTCGTCTATCTCGGAGACGCCGTCCGCGAATTTCGCCGCTCCGTCGTCGAGCTCGGAGACGCCGTCCGACAGCTCAGCCGTCCCGTCGTTCAGTTCGCCCACGGCGTCCACGAGCTCGTCCATATCCCCCGTCATGTCGTCAGCGTCCGGCAGCTCAAACGACAGGGCGAACGGGAGCGCCGCGAACTGTATGCCGCCCATCTCGAAGTCCGTGACGTCCGCCGTCAGCGTATAGCCCGCATCCTTGCCGGGTAGCGCCGTGAAAGCCACGGCCCTGTCCGAGCCCGAAGCCGCGACGCTCGCGTCCGGCGCGCTGACGTCCCGGCTCTTGTCCCCGTCGAGCGTGACCGTGATCTGCAAGAGGTAGTTCTCAAAGTACGCCTCGTCTATGTCCGGGTTTGGCGACGTCTCTATGCGTATCTCGAGCGCGCCCGACGCGCCCGCGAGCCTCTCGGCGGACAGCTGCGCACCGTCCATGTAGTAGCTGACGCTGACGAGCCACGGCAGCGACGGATCTTTCATATCCCCCTGATAGCTGAAGGGCGAGTCCCCGAGCGCGAATGTCACGGCGTCGCCGTTCAGACCTATGGGCTCGGGCGCCGACAGCGCCGTCGCATTCGAGTAGTCGCCGTAGTCCGTGAACGTTCCCGGAGCGTAGGGCTTGAAGCTGTTCACGACATACGCCGCCTCCGGCTCTCCCCCGGCGGACAGCACGGCGTAGACGACCTCCTCCTTGACCGCCCGCGCGTCTGGATCCGCCGCGTGCGCCGCTCCCCCGCTGTAGGCAGCGCCGCCGATGATGAGGGAGCACGCGACCGCGACCGCCGTCGCAAACGCAAAAACTCTCATCGGCGCGTATGGCCTCATTACCGCTTTCTGTCTCGCGAGCGTGTTATTATTGGACATTCCCATGGTCATAACCTTTCCGGATGTGCGGACGCGCCCCGCGCGGGGCGCCAAAACGACGATTTGTACGTGAGCTTGCCGATGGCGCGGTCGCACAGCAGCAGCATGGCCGGCAGGAAGAAGCTCACCATGAGGAGCGACAGCAGCGTGCCGCGGCCGAGCAGTAGGCCGATCTCCGTGACGGCGGGGTTCGTCGCGCTGCCGTAGAGCGAGAAGCCGGCGGCCGACAGCACGGCGGCCGAGACGAGGATGGATCTGAACGACTCGCCGAGCGCGCCCTCTACGGCGGCCCGCGTGGGCAGGGCGCGGCGCAGCGTCAGGTATTTGTTTGTGAGGAGTATCGCGTAGTCGACGGTCGTGCCGAGCTGCACGGCGCTGAGCACGAGGTAGCCGAGGAAGTTGATGGAGCTGCCCTCGAAGTACGGGATGGACAGGTTTATCCAGATCGACGTCTCGATGGTCAGCAGCAGGATGAAGGGCAGCAGCGCCGACCTGAACGTGATGAGCAGCACGAAGAATATTGAGATGATGGCGATGAGGTTGACGGTGACGTTATCGCTCCTGACTAAGTTGCTCATGTCGTAGGTGTTGACGCTCTCACCGAGCGACAGCGCCTCGCCGCCGTAGTATTCTGCGGACGCAGCGTTCACGTCCTCCACGGCGCGGAAGGCCTCGTCGCCCTCGGGCGGCGTGTCCGTGTATACGATGATGCGCGCGTAGTTTTCGGAGTAGAAGTTGTCCGTCACGTCCTCCGTGAGGAATCCGGCGGGTATCTCGGCGCCGACCTCCGTCGCGTAGGACACGACGCCCGTGACGTGGTCGATCCTTTTCAGCGCGTCCGAGAGCAGCTTTTCCTTCGCGGGCTCGCCGCGCGGGACGAGCAGCGCGATGATGGTCTCGTGCTCGTCGCCGTTCGGCGCGGCCGTGGCCGCGGCTGTGGCTGTGGCTGTGTCGCCATTCGGCGCGGCCGTGCCGTCGCTCCCCGCACTCGCGGCCTCTTCCACCGAGGCGACCTCCGCGTCCACGTCGTAGTTGTAGACGAACTCCGTCCGGCCTTGGCCGAGAAAGCACGGTACGACGATGAGGAGGACGATGGCGACGACGGGGACGGCCGCGAACGAGGCGGCGCGCCCTATGCGTTTGAAGCCCGGCATGAACGGGCGGTGGCGCGTCCGGTCGATGAATTTGTACGTGAGCAGCGTGAGGGCCGGCAGCAGTATCATGACGCTCGCGAAGCTCAGCGCTATGCCCTTCATGAGATTTATCCCGAGGTCGGCGCCTATGCGGAAGTTCATGAAGTTCAGGGCGAAAAAGCCGAATACGGTCGTGGCCGCGCTCGCGGCGACGACGGACATGGACTCCTTTATGGCGGCGCGCATGGCGGTGAGGGGGTCCTCGTGTTTTCGCCGGTGCTCGTCAAAGCTGTGCAGCAGGAATACGGCGTAGTCGAGCGAGCACGCGAGCTGGAGGATAGGGCTCACGGCGTAGGTGATGAACGAGACTTCGCCGAGGAATATATTCGTTCCCATGTTTATGACGATGGACACGCCTATCACGATGAGGAAGTACAGGGGCTCCGCCCACGACGACGTGGCGAGTATCAGTATGATGACGACTAAGGGGAGCAGTATTTTCAGCGCGCCGATGATCTCCGTCTCGGCCGCGCCCACGATCTCGGAGGATTCCATCGCGGCGCCCTCCATCGTCGCGCCCTCGCCCGCGATGCGCGTCGCGGCGGCCTCGACGTCCTCCCCCATGCCGTCGTCTACCGCGAGCGAGAACAGGGCGTCGCCGTCCTTGTAAAACTCGTCTATCGTATCCGGATCGCCCATGCCGATGGGCTGCCTGACGTCGTAGACGTCGTCGAGCCATATGACGTCGGAGACGCCGGGCAGCTTCGCGAGCGCGGCCTTCATCTCCATGGCCTCCGGTATCGTCACGTCAGGGGCCGTCAGCTCGGCGTTTGGCAGAGGCGCCGTGAACTCCCGGTCCATCACGTCGAGCGCCTTCGTGGACGGCGCGTCCGGCGGCAGATAGCCCGCGAGGTCGTCGTTGACCTCGACCATGGGTATCATAGCGCCGAACAGCACGGCGAGCGCCGCGAACGCGACAAGTATCGTTCGCCTGCGCTCCGTGATGAAAAAAACGATTTTCTCCATATAAACCCGTAGTCCCGCCTGTCAAACATTCCGTCTGCGCCCCGCATCCCGCGTCCCGTTGCGGGCGGAGCGCCCCTTCCTGCGGCGAGCCCCATTGCTTCCCGTCGCGGCGAATCTATTTGGCGCCCTTGTATACCTTCGGCAGCCGCTGTCCGAAGCGCGTCGTCGCCTCGTAGGTGATCGTGCCGGAAAGCTCCGCTATCTCGTCGGCCGTGACGGACAGCGTCCCGTCCGAGCCGAGGACAATAGCCTCGTCGTATTCTTTCACTCCCGGCACGTCGGTCAGGTCAACCATGGCCTGATCCATCGTTATTGTCCCGACGAGCGGCGCATACACGCCATTCACGATGACGCGCCCCTTGCCGGACACGACGCGCGGCAGCCCGTCGCCGTAGCCGAGCGGCAACACGCCGATGAGGCTCTCGCGCTCCGTGTGGTAGCTGTGTCTGTAGCCGACCGAGAAGCCGGCGGGAACCCTGCGAATGAGCACGATGTTCGCGCGTACGCTCATGACGGGGCTCAGGTCTATGGCGCTGTCGTCCATGCTTCGCGCCGGGTACAGCCCGTAGAGGGCGATGCCGGGGCGAACAGCCTCGTAGTGGGACTGGGGATACCTCATGACGCCGGCGCTGTTCGCGATAGTCCTTATCTCTGGGCGTATCCCCATAGCGGCGAGCGACGCGGAGATTTTTTCAAATTGATTGATCTGATCCATAGTAAAGGAAGGGTCGTCATCATCCGCGGCGGACAGGTGCGAGAATATCCCGGCGATGTTGACGCCCGGCAGGCGCGCGATGTCCGCTATCTGCGCCGAGCCCGTATTGTCGAAAAGTATGCCGAGCCGGCCCATGCCCGTCTCGACGGCGAGAAAAATATCAGCCGCCTTACCCCCACGCAAAGCGCTGGCCATGTCAGACAGCAAAGTAGCGTCCTCGTATGATGAGATCACGGGTATGACCTTGAGGTCAAGCACATCCTTCACATTCCCCCTCGGAGTGGCGCTGAACAGCACGAGAGGCGTCACGACGCCCGCCCTCCTGAGAGCCGCCGCCTCGTCGAGCGTAGCGACGCCGAGATACTCCGCCCCGGCCTTGACGAGCTCCCACGAGACCTTGACGGCGCCGTGGCCGTAGGCGTCCGCCTTGACTGCGGCGATCACAGCGCTGTAAGGCGCGATACGGCGAATTGCGCGATAGTTGTCATTCAGAGCGCCAAGGTTGATCTCCACCCAGGCCGCCCGGCGGGTTTCATTGTACATGAGCCCATTATAAAGCCAACAAACGCCCAATTCAACAGTATTCTTTCGGGGGCGCCTGGAGGGGGCGCCGCGTGATCAAGATAAAATGGGGCGATTTGGAGGAAATTGCTGCGGCGTTGCGGTTATAAACCCTATTCCTTGGCGATGAGCGCGCCGAAGGTTTTGCATTCGTCGGCCGCCGCTCCCTCGGGGGTTTCGTTGACTATGAGGCTCTCGGCCTTCAGCGTCGCTCCGGCGGCTTTCATGCGATCCGTCCAGTCGCGCATCCATTCGCCGTCGCCCCAGCCGTACGAGCCGAACAGCGCGAGGGTTTTCCCCGCGACCTTTCCCTCTATCGACGCTATGTACGGCTCGAATTCATCTTCCTCGAGAACCTCGGCGCCCATGGAAGGGCATCCGAGGCAGAGGACGTCGCATTCGAGGTCGGCGTCTGACGCGGCCGATACGTTCTTCGCCGCGGCCTCGGCGCCGGCCTGCCCTGCGCCTTCCTGTATCAGCTCCGCCATGGCTTCCGTGTTGCCCGTTCCGCTCCAGTAGATGATGTTGATTTTCATGATGGTTCCTTCCTTCCGAAATATGTAGTGATGAGCTTGTCAGCCTCCGCGCTTTTTGCGCGGTCGATCCTGTCGCAGATTTCCCACGCCGCGTCCGGCTCATGATAGACTTTCCAATGCGTGCGGCACGCGTAATTTTTTCCGTCGTTTTCGATAAAAGCGGTGACGTCTTCCGGCGGGTAGCCGAGGAATATCCCGATCTCGTGCGGGAACTCGGCGTTGATACCGGCGTTGTGCGTGACATAGCGCTCCGTCAGCGTAGGTATGAGGTGGCTTTTTATCAATCGCGCCCTCAACTCTTCCGCTTCCGGGGCGGAACCCTCGGCGCATTCGGGGACGAAATACCCGCGTGCGCGCAGGATGCCTACCGCCGGCGGATTCGCCAAGGCGCGCACGAGCGCCGACACCTTGTAGGGAAACAGCACGAACGTGTTGTTGCCGATGATCAGGGTTTCACAGCAGACGCCCATTTCCTTCAGGAGCTCGCCCTTCGATTCCATCCACGAGTCGAAGCAGCATATGCCCACCGTGAGCAGCGCCGACGGGCGGCAGCCGTGAACGATCGGCGCCGCCGCGTATCTGAACAGCATTCTGAGGCGGTCGCGACACCCCAACGAACGGATGATATGGTGAAATTCATAATTGCTCATACTCTTGCGCGCCATTCCTTCCCGTTTACAAAAGCCAAAGCGGATACAACTCAATCCTGCATCGTGTTAGATTCCGCTAACTCACTGTGCCCGACATGGCGCGGCTTTATGCGTGTACGTACTCTGTAAGCGGCGCGTGATGAAGAGAGCAAGTTAGCAATAGCTAACTTTTATAATTCTATAGCGCTTCGCCGCCGCTGTCAATATATTTTTTTGAGGGGAAAAGAAAACGTGAAAGAAACGAGGCGGATGAGCCGCCCCGTTTACTTGGCCACGTGTGGTTTTTGGCGCTACTGCCCGGAAACGCTGAGCTCTTGCTCCTGCGGTTCGTCGTCCGCTTTCTCTATGCGCATCGTATAGAATGAGCGCCAGACAAAGACTATGGCGATAGCGAAGAAGACGCCGCCGATGAACGGAGCGGCCTTTGCGAAGGCGTCCGTGATCGCGATCTCCATTGCGAGCATACCGAAGAGCGTCGTGAATTTGATGATCGGATTGAGGGCGACGGAGGTCGTGTCCTTGAAAGGATCCCCTACCGTATCGCCGACGATGGTCGCGTCGTGCAGTTCCGTGCCCTTCATCTTCAGATCCACCTCGACGACCTTCTTTGCGTTATCCCAGCTGCCTCCGGCGTTGGCCATAAATACCGCCTGGAAAAGGCCGATGACCGCGATGGAAATCAGATAGGAGATAAAGAACGCCATGGGCTCGAGCGAATTGCCCGGAGCGGAGAAGAACGCGTAGGCCAAGGTGAAACAGAATACCGCGATGAAGATATTGAGCATCCCGCGCTGGGCGTACTGCGTACAGATACGCACCACCTCCTTGGACTTCTCCGTAGACGCTTTGATGTCGGCTTTCTCGTCGAGTACAATGTTGCGCTTTATATACTCGACGGCCTTGTAAGCGCCCGCGCTGACCGCTTGGGTGGAAGCGCCGCTGAACCAGAAGATAGTGGCGCCGCCGCAGATAAAGCCGAGGATCGTGAACGGGTTGAGCAGATTCAGTATCAAGGCCGGATCCATGCCGGTGGTCTTGCCGATGACAAGGATGAGCGAAAATATCATAGTCGTCGCGCCGACGACGGCCGTGCCGATAAGTACGGGCTTGGCGGTCGCTTTGAAGGTATTGCCGGCGCCGTCGTTGGCTTCAAGGAAATGCTTGGCTACCTCGAAGTTTGGCTTGAACCCGAAATCGTCCTCGATCTCCTTGTCGATATTCTCCTGCGACTCGATGAGCGACAGCTCGTAGATGGACTGCGCGTTATCCGTCACCGGCCCGTAGCTGTCCACCGCGATGGTGACGGGGCCCATGCCAAGGAATCCGAAAGCGACCAATCCGAAAGCAAATATGGTCTCATAGGTCATGATGGCCGACAGCCCTTGGCCGCTGGCTAAATAGGAAACAAACATAAGCGCGAAGAACACGATGCCGAGCCAGAACGCGCTGAAATTTCCCGTGGTAAGCCCGGACAGTATGTTCAGCGACGAACCGCCCTCCTTTGAGGTCGCGACGATCTCGTTCACGTGCTTGGAGTTCGGGCTGGTGAATATCTTCGTGAACTCTGGGATGATCGCGCCGCCTATCGTGCCGCAGCTGATGATGATTGAGAGGTACAGCCAGAGCGAGGCGCCATACGCGCCCACGGGCGACGAGGGCCCGATGAGTAGGAAGCTGACGATGAATGTGACCGCTATGGAAAGCAGGGACGTGATCCAGACGAGCGAGGTGAGCGGTTTTTCAAAGTCAAACTCTTTCGCGCGGCCAAAACGGGCCTTCGTTATTACATTATTGATATAGAACGATACGATGGATGTGACGATCATGAGGATGCGCATGACGAATATCCACGTGAGCAGCTCCGCCTGCACCTCCGGCATTACGGCGAGTACGATGAACGAGACGAGCGCCACGCCCGTAACGCCGTAGGTCTCGAAGCCGTCGGCCGTCGGGCCGACGCTGTCGCCCGCGTTGTCGCCCGTGCAGTCCGCGATGACGCCGGGGTTGCGCGGGTCGTCCTCGTCGATCTTGAACACGATCTTCATGAGGTCGGAACCGATGTCCGCGATCTTTGTAAAAATACCGCCCGCGATCCTGAGCGCCGAGGCGCCGAGCGACTCGCCTATGGCGAATCCGATGAAGCAGGCGCCCGCGATTTCCCTCGGGACAAAAAGCAGGATGATAAGCATCATGAGCAGCTCCGTGCATATGAGCAGCACGCCGATGCTGATGCCCGCGTTCAGCGGGATATCAAGCAGCCTCAGCGGCTTGCTTTCCAAGGACGCGAAAGCCATGCGGCTGTTTGCGACCGTGTTCATGCGTATGCCGTACCACGCGACGGCGTAAGAACCGAGTATCCCGATGACGGCCCACATCAAAATGATGGCGACGTTGCCGGCCGGCATCTTGTCGAGTACGCCGAAGTAGAAGACGATGCACGCGCCGATGAAGGCAAGCAGCAGCGCGAGGAATTTCCCCTGTTGCAGCAGATAGGTCTTGCAGGTCTCGTAAATCGTCCCCGCCACGTCGAGCATGCTCTTATGGGCGCGGATTTTCTTGATTCTCGTATATTGGATAAGTCCGAAAATGAATCCCGCGATGCAGACGATGATCCCTATCGACAACAGATAATGCTGCTGCGGCGAGAAATCGGGAACAATCAGGTCGGCTTCGCTCGCATATATCGCCTGTGGGAAGATGAGAACCGATGATATACAGGTCAATAATAAAATAATAATCCTTTTCACAAAACACCTCTCCTTTTCACAAAACACCACTCCTTTTTATCATAACTAACCGTTTGCGACACATGTTATCCCACCTGACGCATCGGTTACAAACAACCAAATATCACTATTATTGAATAAGACCAGAGATTCCCGGGATTCTACTCTCATCCCATCGAACCCCTTTATTTGACTGCAAAAATAATTATAAGTCCGCTCATTCCCGCTTGTCAACAAGGCGTGTAGTATAATTGTTGGTAGATGGAGTTTGTAAAGGAGATATAAATGGCTGAATACACGAAACCTGATTTGAACTACAGGCCGACCATGCTGATGATACTCGACGGCTGCGGGTACAAGGAGAGCGCGTACGGCAACGCGATACGGCAGGCGGCGACGCCGAACATCGACGGGCTGTGGGCCGCGCGCCCGCATACGCTCCTCGCGGCGAGCGGGCTCGCCGTGGGGCTGCCGGACGGGCAGATGGGCAACAGCGAGGTGGGGCACCTCAACATCGGCGCGGGCCGCACGGTCTATCAGGATCTCACGCGCATAACGAAGTCCATCGCGGACGGTGACTTTTTTGAGAACGAGGCCCTCGTCGGCGCGATGGAGAACGCGAAGACGGGCGGCGGGGCGTTGCACGTCATGGGCCTGATCGGCCCGGGCGGCGTGCACAGCCATCAGAACCATCTCGTGGCCCTCGTGAAGATGGCGAAGCTCCGGGATGTCCCGCATATATACATTCACGGGTGGCTCGACGGGCGCGATACCCCGCCGCGCTCGGCCGCGGGCTTTCTCGATGAACTTGAACATTCGCTCGCGGAGATCGGTGCGGGAGAGGTCGTGACCATATCGGGGCGCTACTACGCCATGGACCGCGACAACAGGTGGGAGCGCGTCGAAAAGGCCTACGACGCTCTCACGGCCGGGGGCGGGCTGCGCGCGGCTTCCGTGAAGGAGGCTATCGAGGGCGCTTACGGGCGTGGCGAGAACGACGAGTTCGTGCTGCCCACGAATATATGCGCGGATGGTTCGAATCCCGTGGCTATCGGCGACGGCGATTCCGTGATTTTCTTCAATTTTAGGCCGGATAGGGCGAGGGAACTGACGCGCGCGCTGACCGAGCCCGCGTTCGACGGCTTTGCGCGCGGGGTTGTACTCTCCGGCCTGAACTTTGTGACTATGACGGAATACGACGCCACGCTTTCCCACGTGCATATAGCGTACCCGCCCGAGCACATCGCGAATACCCTCGGCGAATACCTGTCGGGGCTCGGGCTCACACAGCTGCGCATCGCCGAAACGGAGAAATACGCGCACGTCACCTTCTTCTTTAACGGCGGCGTGGAGGCGCCGAATCCCGGCGAGGACCGCATACTCATCCCGTCGCCGAAGGTCGCGACCTACGATCTGCAGCCCGAGATGAGCGCGTATCCCCTGACGGATCGCGTGTGCGATGAGATCGCGTCGGGCAAGTACGACGTGATCATACTGAATTTCGCGAACACGGACATGGTTGGCCACACGGGCATAATGGAGGCGGCGATCAAGGCGGCCGAGGCCGTGGATTCGTGCGTCGGGCGCGTCGTGGACGCGATTTTTAAAGCCGGCGGGCAGCTGCTGCTCACGGCCGACCACGGCAATTCGGACGAGATGCTGACGGCCGACGGCAAGCCCATCACGTCGCACTCGACGAACCCCGTGCCGCTGATATTTATACGCGGGGAGGATGGTTCGCGTGACTCCGGCCCACGCGGCGGAGGCGACGACGCGCGTAGTGGTGTTGATGTAATAACGGGCCTTGCGGACGGCGGGGCGCTGTCCGATGTGGCGCCTACGCTGCTCGATATGATGGGCATCCCCGCGCCCGCAGAGATGACGGGGCGCAGCCTGCTCGAACATGCCTGAGTGGACGAAAGAGCAGCTTGACGCGATAGACATACGCGGCAAGAATATACTTGTGGCGGCGGCAGCCGGTTCCGGCAAGACGGCCGTACTGACTGAGAGGATAAAACAACTTGTAACCGTAGACCGCGTACCCGTTTCGTCCCTGCTCGTCCTGACGTTCACGGACGCCGCAGCGTCCGAAATGCGCCGACGCGTAGAGGACGCCCTCGGAGAGGCCATAGAGCGGGATGAGGACGACGACTTCCTGCGCGTACAGCTGCGCAGGTTGCGTTCGGCGCAGATCAGCACGTTTCATTCGTTCGCGCTGAATATCCTGAAAAACTATTACTACGTCATCGGCATGGAGCCGTCGTTTCGCGTGTGCGACGATTTTCGCGCGGCGCTCACGAAGCAGGACGCGCTCGACATCCTCTTTGAGGAACGCTTCGCGTCCGGCGAGCCGTCGTTTACTGATTTCCTTGACAGGTACGCGGACAGCCGGGGGGAGGACGGCGTCCGTGGCATGATACTGTGGGCCTACGGCTTCATCAGAAGTCTGCCGGAACCGTTCGAATGGCTCGACGAGAGCGTTCGTGGGCTCGGTATGGCGGATGAAGAGTTCCTTGGGAGCGGCTGGTTCGCGTGGCTGAGGGGCAGGGTGGTCTCGAAGCTCGGGCTCGCCGCGGACGAGCTGTCGCTCGCGAAGGATATGCTCGAAGCGTGTGGCGCTCCGGTTCTCGCCGGGAAAATTTCCGTTGACATCGCGGCGGTGAACGGAGCGTTGGACGTGTTCGCGGACGGCGGCGGCTGGGACAGGATGGCGGAGGCCTTGGCGTTCAGGTTTCAGGTGATGCGCGCGAAGAAGGATGAGCAGGAACATTTCGACGCCGTGTCGCGGGAGGTGAAGACGATAAGGGATCGCGCAAAGGCTCTCGTGAAGTCCCTGTCGCAGACGTATTTCATGACGCCGCTCGCGGCTATGCTCTCCGACATAAGGGACACGCTCGCGCCGTCCGGGGAATTGGCTTCCCTTATCAGGCGCTTCGACGAGATTTTTACGGAACTCAAAAGGGGCGACGGCCTGATAGATTTTGACGACATCGAACATCTCGCCCTCGAAATCCTGAAGGACGACAGGGTGGCGGATGAGCTGCGCGATAAGTTCGATCATATATTTGTCGACGAGTATCAGGACAGCAACTACGTGCAGGAGGCGCTCATCTCAAAGGTACGCCGCACGGACAATCTCTTCATGGTCGGGGATGTGAAGCAGAGCATCTACCGCTTTCGCCACGCCGAGCCGGGGATTTTTATTGAAAAATATAAATCGTACCCGAACGACGCCGGCAGCCGCCGCGTCGATCTGAACATGAATTTTCGCAGCAGGGCGCCCGTGATAGGCGCGGTCAACGGCGTGTTCTCGCGCCTCATGAAAGCGGAATCCTCGGGCGGGATAGCGTATGACGAGGACGCGGCGCTGAAGCTCGGGCTGCCCACAGGCGCGGAATGGGACATGCCCGTGGAGTTGCGGGTGGTCGACGTGGCGGCGGACGCGGGCGATGCGGCTTTGAACGATACGGCTTTGGACGATGAGCTATCCTCGCTGAAGGACGCGGAGCTCGAAGCGCTCGCCGCCGCTGCGGTGATCCGCGAGGCGCGCGGGACATTGTTCTACGACGCGGGCTTGGGCGCAAGCCGGCCGATGGAGTACGGCGATATGGTCGTGCTGCTGCGCGAGGCGAAGACGTCGGCGCCGATCTTTACGGAGGTGCTGCTAAGCGAGGGGATAAACGCCTACGCCGAGTCGGGCGGCGGGTATTTGGACACGGTGGAGATAGAGACGTTCATGAATCTGCTGCGCGTCATAGACAACGCCCGGCAGGACGTGCCTTTGGTGAGCGCGCTGTATTCGCCGGTGTTCGGTTTCACGATAGACGAGCTCGCGGGGATAAGGATGTCTATGGAGGACAGGAGGCGCCCGTTCTACCGGGCGTTCCTCGCGTGCGCGGACGGGGCTGCGGGTGAGAGGCTCGCCGCGAAGTGCGGGCGGGTGATCGACCGAATAGCGAAGTGGCGCCGCGAGGAATCATTCATGGAGCTTTCGGACTTTCTGTGGCTCGTGCTGAAAGAAAGCGGCTGGTATGACTACGCGGGCGCGCTCGTGGGCGGCGAGCTGAGGCGCGCGAACCTCTTGGCGATGACGACGCGGGCTGCGGAGTACGGTTCCGGCCGCGCGCGCGGGCTGTTCGGGTTCATACAGTACATCGAGTCCGTCGAGGATAAGCAGATCCCCATCCCCCAAGCGAAGCTCGTGACGGAGGGGGACGACGTGGTGCGCGTAATGACCGTGCACAAGAGCAAGGGGCTCGAGTATCCGCTCGTGATCGCGGCGGGGCTCGGCAAGGGGCTCAGGTCGCCCGGACGGGGCGGGCGGCTCGTTCTGCACCGGGAGTTTGGGCTCGCTTTGACGCGCGAGGATCCCGCGTCGCATACGTGGAGAAAGACGCTGCTCATGAACGCGGCGGCCGACCTGATAGCGGAGGAGGAGAGGGCGGAGCTGCTGCGGCTTCTCTATGTGGCGATGACGAGGGTGCGGGACAGGCTCGTGCTCATCGGGTGTATGAAGGGCGCGGATGAGCGGTTTGCGGATGGTGAATGGCTCTCGCCGCCTGTAGACGCGCAGAGCGCGAAGAGCTTCATTGATATGCTCCTGCCGCTTGCCCATGAAGCGGGGATAAGATCGTCGGTCGTCACGAGGCGGACGCTCCTGCTCGCGGCGGCAGAGAGAGCGTCGGAACGGGGGCGTGCCGCAGGCAGGCTTGCGGGATTGGATGCCGCCGCGGACGCGGGTTCCGGAGGCGCGATGTCCGCGGAGATAGACCGGCGGCTGTCGTTCTCGTATCCGCACGAGGCGGCCGTCCGCTTGAAATCCAAGTACAGCGTGTCGGAACTGAACAGGAAAGCGGCGGGCGGGACGGCGGGCGGCGTCCGCGCGCGCTACTATGTTGAGGAATCGGAGGCGGCGTTGGCGGAGGACGAGGGGCTTGTGTTCGCTGTGGATGAGTCGTTGGACGGGGGCGAGGTTGGGGCGGAGGCGCCGCAGCGGCCTTTGGGCGTGACGGACGCGGCGGCGCGCGGCGTGGCGCTGCACAAGGCTTTGGAGCGGCTCGACTACGCCGCGGCGCGCGCGCGTTGCTCCGGTGTGGACGCGGATCGCCGCAGCGCGGGTGGCGTACCCGGTGCGGTTGGCCTGTCCGGCGGCGAGTCGTCTGACACGGGCGCTACCGACGCCACACGTTGGTTCGACGCCTATTTGGACGGCCTCGTGTCCGGCGGTTTCCTCACGCCGGAGCAGCGCGCGTCCGCCTCAGCGGGCGACCTGACTCGTTTCGCCTCGTCGGACATCTGCGCCCGCGCCGCAGCTTCGCCCCGCGTACGCAGGGAGACGCCGTTCAACTACCGCATGGACATGGACGGCGAACGCATAACGGTGCAGGGCGTCATAGACCTGTTTTTTGAGGAAGGGGACGGCCTTGTCCTCGTGGATTTCAAGTCGGGCGGAGCGTGCCGAAACGCGGACGAGCGGGCAAGCCACGCGCTCGAAACATACGGCGAGCAGATGAGGCTATACCGCAACGCGCTCGAAGCCATCACAGGCAAATGCGTCAAAGAGGCGCTGCTCTACCTGACGGCCTACGGTCAAACGGTGACCGTCCCGAGGGCGGATGAGCAGGACAAACCGAGTCCAAACGATTGAGTTCGCCCTGTCTATCGCACTTCCCAACGGCCGCCTTTGTCTGCGCCGATGCGCACGAGAAGCCCCAGTTCGCGCAACTCCTTGATATGCCGCTCAATAGTGCGCGATGTTTTACCGAGCAACACGGCAAGGTCTTTCGCCGTCAGTTCAGGCTGCGCTTTCAATTTTGCAAGTATCGAGGATTTTATATCGGACTTTTCTTCGATATTTTCTCCGACATCAGCGGACTTTTCTCCGACATTTCCTCCGACATCTATAGTCTTTTCTCCGACATTTTCTCCGACATCAGCGGACTTTCCTCCGACATCGACAGTCTTTTCTCCGACATTTTCTCCGACATCAGCGGACTTTCCTCCGACATAGATAGTATTTTCTCCGACATTTTCTCTGACATAGGCAATCTTTTCTCCGACATTTACTCCGACAAGTAGCTCCCTATTACTCAGGTTGTTGCTCTCACCGAAAATCAAGTTGCCGAAGAAGCGGTTCAGATACTCCTGCGTGGCGTGAATCCCTTTTGATATGTCGTTATAGTTCGCTCGTACCAAAGCGTTGCGGAAGTACCACGCGTTCGTAGCAAAAATGTCGTTTGTCGCGTCGAAGCCGAACGAGCGTAGGTATTTGATGGTGAACACGGCGGCGGTTCTCGTGTTGCCCTCGCCGAAAGCGTGGATTTGCCAGAGGCCTGATATGAATTTCGCGATATGCTCCGCTGTTTCCGGCGTGGTCAGGCTCTTGTAGGAAAACGCCTTTTCCTGCGCGAAGTCATAGTCCATCGTTTCCTTTATGTTCTGTGCGCTCGTGTAATAGACTGTTGCGCCGTGGAGCACCCACTCGTCTTTAGTGATGTTATAGTCGCGTATCTTGCCCGCAAACGAATAGATGCCGTCGAACAGTTGGCGGTGGATACTGATGTATTCCACGGGCGTAAAGGAGAATGTTTTCTCGGCCAGTATCGCCGTGATTCGTGCCGAGACCTTGTCGGCTTCCTCCGCGCGGCCCTCATCCGGCGCGGCGGCGCGTGCTTTGTAGTAGCTCTCAATCCGCTCCTGCGCTTCATCAAGCGTGATAGCGCCGCAGATGTTCTCGTTTGCAGTTGCTATCAGGTAGTCCGACGGCTTAATGCCATCGACTGCCTGTAAGCCTATGGCCGTTTTCCAGTAGTAACTTTTCTCTCGCTGTTCCGGCTCGCCTTGCACGATATATTCTTCAAGTTCTGCTGCCGTAAGAACCGATGCATTCCTGTCTGGCTTCTTCTGTTTAGTCATTTTAACACCTTATTGACGGTTTGATTTCCACGGTTTCCGCCCGTCGAGCCAACCGTGTTGCTTCCAATACAGATAATCGGCGGTATGTTCCCGCCCCGCTTTGATTTCTCCCTTATCAATCATCTTTTGCGCCGTTTTTATCATGAAGAATATCCATCTGATTTTAAGGTGCGGGTTGGCGGGAACCGGTTTGTTTACCTTGGCGGCGGCCTTTCGGCATTTGTCCCTTATAGCCGCTTTGCGCCCGTCGTCCACATCCGGCCATTTTGCTTGAAACAACTCCTGCTTCACGACGTAGGTTCGGGCTACGCCCCAAAAGTCGAGGCTATCCTTGATGTCTCTCGCGGTCTTTCCCATGCCCATCCCGATGGCGTTGGTTATGACGACGGCCCTCTTACGGAACAGAGGCGCCTCGGGCGAGTGCGCCATCCACTTGCTTCCGTAGTGGTCAAGAAACGTCTTCATCTGCCCCGTAGCATGAAAAACGTAAGTCGGGGACGTGAACACCAACAGATCCGCGGCCAGAATGCTTTCCCAAATAGGGATGGTGTATTGGCCGTGCGGGCAGACGCCGATACCCTCATAAAAACACGCCTTGCAACCGATGCAAAACACAGGGCAGTCCTTAGGCAAATAATATTCGATAAACCTATGCCCATCCCCCAGAGCCGAAATGAACTCCCGAGTCATCTCATAAGTGCATCCCCGCTGCTCGGTACCGTTAATGACGACGACGTTCATATCACGCTCCTCAATAATGCTCTATCGCCCAAGTTACCGCCATGCAAAACGCCGAATCAAAAAAAACATTTATCACATCAATAATACCATATCTCGAACACCGACACACGATTCCCGCATGGAAAACCAAAGCAAAGCCGGCGTCCCGATCTCGGGACGCCGACTGTCAGCTACCGTGCTCTGCGCTTCAAAAACGCTGCTCAGTTTTTTTTACATTACCGTACCGTTACCGCACATTACATCGCATTGCTTTGCTTTGCAATACCGCTACCGGATACCCTACACGATGCCTTGGTCGATCATCGCGGAGGCGACCTTCTTGAATCCGGCTATGTTCGCGCCGGCGATGAAGTTGCCTTCGAGGCCGTATTCGCGCGCCGCGTCGTCGATGCTGTGGAAGATGTTTACCATCATCTTGTTCAGCTGCGAGTCGACCTCTTCGAACGTCCACGACAGGCGCTCGGAGTTTTGCGACATCTCGAGCGCGGAGACGCCGACGCCGCCGGCGTTCGCGGCCTTGCCCGGGAAGAACGCGATCTTGTTCTCCACCAAGTAGTCCGCGGCTTCCTGCGTCGAAGGCATGTTCGCGCCTTCGCCGACGATCTTGCAGCCGTTCGTTACGAGGGTCTTCGCGTTGTCGAGATTCAGCTCGTTCTGCGTCGCGCACGGGAGCGCGATGTCCACCTTGCTGTCCCACACGCTGCCGTCGCCGACTTCCTTGTACACGGCGTCGCTGTGCTTCTTGCCGTAGTCGGAGAGCCTGCCGCGCTGCACGAGCTTGATCTCCTTGATGTCGTCAAGATTGATGCCCGCTTCATGGTACACGTAGCCGGTCGAGTCGGTCATCGTGACGACCGTGCCGCCGAGTTGCTGCACCTTCTGCGTCGCGAAGATGGCGACGTTGCCGCTGCCCGAGATCGCGACCTTCTTGCCCTTGAAGCTTTCGCCGATGGACTTGAGGTATTCCTCGACGGTATAGACGAGACCGTAGCCGGTCGCCTCCGTGCGAGCGAGGCTGCCGCCCCAGGCGAGTCCTTTGCCCGTCAGCACGCCCGTGAACTCATTTCTGATGCGCTTGTACTGTCCGTACATGAAGCCGATCTCACGTCCGCCGACGCCGATGTCGCCCGCCGGTACGTCCGTGTCGGGACCTATGTGGCGTGAAAGTTCGGTCATGAACGACTGGCAGAAGCGCATGACTTCAAAATCGCTCTTTCCCTTAGGATCGAAGTCGGAACCGCCCTTGCCTCCGCCGATCGGAAGCCCCGTCAGGCTGTTCTTGAAAATCTGCTCGAAGCCGAGGAATTTGATGATTGAGAGATTGACGGTGGGGTGAAAACGGAGGCCGCCTTTGTACGGTCCGATCGCCGAGTTGAACTCGACGCGGTAGCCCCTGTTGACCTGTACCTTGCCGCTGTCGTCGATCCACGGTACACGGAACTGAACGATGCGCTCGGGCTCGACGAGCCTTTCGAGAAGCGCGACGTCCTCATACTTTTTGTCGTTGTCCACGACTACGCGAAGGGATTCGAGAACCTCTTTCGCCGCTTGCAGGAACTCGGGCTGGTCCGCGTTTTTCTGCTCGAGCCCACTGATGATTTTGTCA
>JAISAI010000026.1 GCA_031266795.1 Eubacteriales Family XIII. Incertae Sedis bacterium | reverse complement strand
GCAAGCGGGGACGCTCCTCATACCAAGGCCGCGAAACCGCTGCGCGCGATGGTCGTAGGCGTTCCGAACTCCGGCAAGTCGTCGCTCATCAACAGGCTGACGGGGCACAGGTCGGCGCGGACGGGCGACCGCCCGGGGATCACGAAAGGCAAGCAGTGGCTGACGCTCGCGAACGGCATCAGGCTTCTCGACACGCCGGGCATACTGTGGCCGAAGTTCGAGGACCCGAACGTCGGGCTGAACCTCGCGCTCTGCGGCGCCATACGCGATGAGATCATGGACGTCCCCGATCTCGCGCTCGAGCTGATACGGTCGCTTGAACATCTGTATCCCGGCGTCCTTGCCCGGCGCTTCGGGCTTGGGGATAGCGGCAGCGAAGCGGGAGGTAGCGGCGAGCCTCCGCATACGGAAGACGAGCGGGACGCCTACGATGGGGCGGGCGCAGGGGCTTGGCGGAGCGAGGGCTGCGAGACCGATCCCGCGCTCGCCCTGATGGAAGCCGTCGCGCGCGCGCGCGGCTGCATCCTGCCGGGCAAACGCGTGGACTACGAACGCGCCGGCCGCATGCTGCTCGACGAGTTCCGTGCGGGAAAACTCGGCCGCGTCACGCTCGAAAGAGTATAGAGGAGTAACTATTTAGATATGCTTGTCTTTTTCCCGCATAGCACGCACTTTTGTACAGAACCCGTGCTCACGTACCTCGAAGTACGCTCCGCTCGGAACCTGTACAAAAGTACGCACTCTGCGAAAAAAATCCTAAGCATATCTAAATAGTAATATTATGGACAAAAACGAGAAGGAACTAAAACTCAGGGAACGGCTCGCGGAGATGTCGACATTCGAGAGCGATCTGCGCGCGCAAGGCGCGGTGCATATCGCGGGCGTCGACGAGGTCGGGCGCGGCCCTCTCGCGGGGCCCGTGTGCGCCGCCGCCGTCGTTCTGCCAGGCGGCTTCGACGTGCTCGGCGTCGACGACTCGAAGAAGCTCACGGAGAAAAGGCGCGAGGCCCTGTACGCGGAGATAAGGGCGAAAGCCCTCGCGTGGGGCATAGGCCTCGTGGACAACCGCCGCATAGACGAGATCAACATACTGAACGCGACGAAGGAAGCGATGCTCGCGGCGATAACCGAAGCGGACGGGATGTTGAAAGGCGCCGCGGGGGATGCAGGCGCCGTCACCCGCATCGGCGCCGATATCGACATCTGCGCCGACGCCGATACCGACGCCCGCGCCGAGGCCGATACCGTCGCCCACGCGTCCGCGCACGCGATAGACCATCTGCTCATAGACGCCGTCGCGCTGCCGGGCGCGGGCATACCGTACACCGCGATCGTGAAAGGCGACTCGCGCAGCGTTTCGATAGCGGCCGCGTCCATAGTAGCGAAAGTCACGCGCGACCGCATGATGATAACGTTCGACAAGGTCTATCCTGGCTACGGCTTCGTGAGCAACAAGGGCTACGGCACGAAAGCCCACTATGAGGGCATAAAAAGACTCGGCCTGACCCCCATCCACCGACGCACATTTACATTGAGTAGTTTCGATTAAACCCTTGAGCGGCAACCATGATATAATGGAATACACGCAAGAGGAGGAGTGATCGTGACCTACAAATCCGACATTGAAATCGCGCAGAGCACACAGATGGAGCATATAGGCGTCGTTGCGGAGAGGGCGGGTATAGACCCCGGCTATCTTGAGCACTACGGGAAGTACAAGGCGAAAGTTGATCTCGGCGTCATGGACGATCCGGCGTACGCGAAGCGCGGCAAGCTCGTGCTCGTCACGGCTATCACGCCGACGCCCGCGGGCGAGGGCAAGACCACGACGACCGTCGGCCTCGCCGACGGGCTTCGCCGGATAGGAAAGAACGCGGTCGTCGCTCTGAGGGAGCCGTCGCTCGGCCCCGTATTCGGCGTGAAGGGCGGCGCGGCCGGCGGAGGCTACGCGCAGGTCGTCCCGATGGAGGACATCAATCTGCACTTCACGGGCGACACGCACGCGATCGGCGCGGCGAACAATCTGCTCGCCGCCATGCTCGACAACCATATATTCCAAGGCAACGAGCTCGGCCTCGATCCGAGGCGCGTCACGTGGCGGCGTTGCGTCGACATGAACGACCGCCAGCTGCGCAAGGTCGTGGACGGCCTCGGCGGCCTCACGGGCGGCATGCCGCGCGAGGACGCCTACGACATCACGGTCGCGAGCGAGGTCATGGCCATACTCTGCCTCGCGGACGGCCTCGCCGACCTCAAGCGCCGGCTCGCCAATATAATAGTAGGATATACGTCTGGCGAAGCGCCCGTCACGGCGGGGCAGCTCCGCGCGGAAGGCGCCATGGCCGCGCTGCTGAAGGACGCGATAAAGCCAAACCTCGTGCAGACGCTCGAGCACACGCCCGCGTTTGTGCACGGCGGCCCTTTTGCGAACATCGCGCACGGCTGCAACTCCGTGACGGCCACGAAGCTCGCGATGAAGCTCGGCGACTACGCGATAACGGAGGCGGGCTTCGGCGCCGACCTCGGGGCCGAGAAGTTCCTCGACATCAAGTGCCGCGCCTCCGGGCTCGTCCCGTCGGCCGTCGTCATCGTAGCCACGGTGCGCGCGCTCAAGCATCACGGCGGCGCGAGCCCGGACGCCCTCACAAAAGAGGATCTGGCCGCGCTGAACATGGGCCTACCCAATCTTATGCGGCATATAGAAAATATTACACAGGTATACGGCCTGCCCGCCGTCGTCGCTCTCAATAAATTCCCGGACGATACGGACGCGGAGCTCGGGCTCATAGAAAAAAAATGCTTGGAGTCCGGAGTCAGGGTCGCCCTGTCCGACGTGTGGGCAAGCGGCGGCGCGGGGGGGACGGCGCTCGCCGAGGAAGTCGTGAGGCTGTGCGGGGAGCCGTCGGATTTTAAATTTTCTTACGAGGACGATTTGAGCATAGAGGCGAAGATCGAGGCCGTCGCGACGAAGGTGTACCGCGCGGCCGACGTCAGTATCGCGCCCGAAGCTGTCCGGCAGATAGCGCGGCTCGAAGAGCTCGGCTTCGGCGGCGCGCCGGTCTGCATAGCGAAGACGCAGTACAGCTTTTCGGACGACCCGACGCTTTTCGGCGCGCCCGACGGATGGACGCTCACGGTGCGGAACGTCAGGGTATCGGCCGGCGCCGGATTTGTCGTCGCGCTCACGGGCGACATCATGACGATGCCGGGGCTGCCGAAGACGCCGGCCGCGGAAAAGATAGATGTGGACGAGGACGGCGTCATATCGGGGCTGTTCTGACGGTAAATCGGCTTTGGCATGGGAGGCCCGAACCCCATCAAGCCGCCCACGCCTCAGCCGCGCCCACGCCGCACGTTGTAGAGATCGAGGTGAATGATGACGTTGATCGAAAGAGAAGTAGGCGAATTTGTCTTTGAACTGTCGAGCCGCAATCCGACGCCCGGCGGGGGTGGAGCGTCGGCTCTCGCGGGCGCGCTCGGCGTATCGCTCGGGGGCATGGTGGCGAACCTCACCATAGGCAAACCGAACTATGCCGGCGACGATGATGAGATGAAGAAGCTCAAGGTCGCGACGTACCGCGTACAGAAAGAGTTGCTCGACCTCATACAGAAGGACGCCGACGCGTTCGAGCCGCTCGCCGGCGCCTACCGCATGCCGAAGGGCACGGATGAGGAGCGCGAGTCGAAGGCCCGCGTCATGGAGGCCTCGCTGAAGGAGGCCTGCCTCGTCCCGCTCGACATGATGAAGCTCTGCGCCGAGGCCGTAAGGCTGCTCGAGCGCATCGCCGTGATCGGCAACAGGCTCGCCCTGTCCGACGCGGCCTGCGGCGCCGTCCTCGCCTACGCCGCCATGCGCTCCGCGTGGATGAACGTGGCGGTGAATACGTACTCAATCCGCGACGACGCCTTCGCCCGCCGCGTGAATGACGAAGGCATGGCCCTCATGGAAGAATACGCGCCGCGCGCGGAGAGGATATATGAATCGGTCGAGAGGAAATATAGGCGTGATGATACACAGAACCGATAGGGTCTTTCGAGCTTTCCTTACCTTTGTAATAGTATGACTGCGAAGCTGCTCACGGGGAAAAATATAGCCGATAATATGGCCCCGGCGCTTTCGTCGCGGGTGGAGAGCCTTGCGTCCGAGGGAGTCAGCCCCTGTCTTGCCGTCGTGCGGGCCGGGGAGCGCCCCGACGACGTAGCCTACGAAAATGCCATCGCGAAACGCGCCGCGGGGCTCGGCGTCGTTTTGCGCCGGGAGGCGCTGGACGCGGGCTCGGATACCGTTCGCGTTGCGGACGCGGTCAGGTCGCTGTCCGCTGACGGCGGCGTCCACGGCATACTCGTGTTCAGACCGCTGCCGGCGCGCGTGAGCGAGGCCGCCGCGCTCTCGGTCATACCTCCCGCGAAAGACGTCGACGGGGTGACGGACGCGCAGATGGCCGGGCTGTACGCGATGAGGAACTACGCGGACGCGGGCGCGTCGCTGTTCTTCCCGTGTACGGCCGAGGCCGTGATTCGCGTGCTCGATCACTACGGCATAGCTATCAGCGGCAGGCGCGCCGTCGTCGTGGGCCGCAGCGCGGTCATAGGCAAGCCCGCGGCCCATCTGCTGCTCGCGCGCGACGCCGCCGTGACGGTCTGCCACAGCAAGACGCGGGATACAGCCGAGCTGACGCGCGAGGCGGACATAGTCGTCTGCGCGGCCGGCCTCGCGTCGGGCGGCAGGAAGGACCGGCTCGGCGCGGAATATTTCGCGCCCGGGCAGACGGTCATAGACGTCGCCGTCAATGTCGATGAGGACGGGGTGTACGGCGATGTGGACACGGACGCCGTGAAAGGCGTAGTAGCGAACATCACGCCCGCGTCGGGAGGCCTCGGCGCGGTGACGACGCTCGTACTAATGGAGCACGTGATCCGCGCCGCCGGCGCCCCGGCGTGACGAGATGCATTCAATCAAAACTACTTACGGGAGGATTTTAATGCGGAACAGAAAGCTCGATAGCTATATTAAAGACATCGCCGAAGGGCGCGTATCGCCCGCCGAGGCCGCCGAAAGATTGCGCATGCAGCCCTACGACGATATGGATTTCGCGAAGCTCGACACGAACAGGGAACTGCGCACGGGGCGCGGCGAGGTCGTGTTCGCGCTCGGCAAGACGCCCGGGCAGGTGGCGTCCATCATGCGCCGCATGTCGGAGCTATCAGCCGGGGATATGTCCGAGCCCATACTCGCGACAAAGGCGGAGCAGGAGCATTTCGACGCGGTGCGCTCCGCCTTTGACGACGGTTTCCTCGCCGTCCGTCCGCTCACGCTCGAATACAACGCGACGGCGAAGATGATCATCATCAAGCGCGGCGAAAACGCGGAGAGCGGTGAACACACGGAGAGCGGCGAAAGTCGCGGAGGCGCCGCAAGCGCCGGGGAGAGCCCGGGCGGCAGGGGGCTCATCGCCGTCGTCACCGGCGGGACAGCCGATATGCCGGTCGCCGAGGAAGCGGCCGTCACGGCCGAGCTGTACGGCCACGACGTCGCGCGCGTGTACGACGTGGGCATATCAGGCCTGCACCGGCTCTTGGACAGGATTGAAAACATAAGGAAGGCCGATGTCGTGATAGCCGTCGCCGGCATGGAGGGCGCGCTCCCGTCCGTCGTCTCGGGGCTCGTGAGCGTGCCCGTGGTCGCCGTGCCCACGTCGATAGGATACGGCATCACGCTGTCAGGGCTTACGCCGCTGTTCGCGATGCTCGGCGGGTGCAGCCTCGGCGTGGGCGTCATGAATATCGACAACGGCTTCGGCGCGGCCCACTACGCGTCGATGATCCTCGGCGCCGGACGCGTGAGGGATGACTGATGGCTAAGGC
>JAISAI010000104.1 GCA_031266795.1 Eubacteriales Family XIII. Incertae Sedis bacterium | reverse complement strand
TTTTACAGCGAGGAATACGGCTGCGAGGTGTACATCAAGCCCGAGCAGCTGCAGGTGACGGGGTCGTTCAAGATACGCGGCGCCTACAACAAGATAGCGAGCCTTGAGGCGAACGAGCTCGCGAAGGGCGTGATCGCGTCGTCGGCCGGCAACCACGCGCAGGGCGTGGCCATGTCCGCGCGCATGGTGAAGAGCCCGGCCACTATCGTCATGCCGAGCGTCACGCCGCTGCTGAAGGTCAACGCCACAAAGTCCTACGGCGCGGACGTGATACTCTACGGCGACGTGTACGACGAGAGCTACAACAAGGCGATCGAGCTCGCCGAGCGGAACGACTTTACGTTCATACACCCGTTCGACGACTACCGCGTCGTGTGCGGCCAAGGCACGATAGCGCTCGAAATACTCGCGGAGCTGCCATGCACGAACGAGATACTCGTGCCGATCGGCGGGGGCGGGCTCATCGCGGGCATAGCGCTCGCCGCGAAGGCGATAAACCCGAAGATAAAGGTCATCGGCGTCATACCCAAGGGCGCGCGGTCGATGAAAATATCGCTCGAGGAGGGGCGCGTGAGCCGCCTCGCAGAGGTGAAGACGGCCGCGGAGGGCGTGGCCGTAAAGCAGCCCGGCGACCTGACATTCGCGATAGCGCAAAAGTACGTCGACGACATAGTGACCGTGTCCGAAAAGGATATAATGGAGAGCGTGTTGCTCGTCATAGAAAAGCACAAGTTCATCGCGGAGACGGCCGGCGTTGTCCCGATAGCCGGGCTGAGGAAAAGGGCGAAGCGCGGCCGGAAGATCGTATGCGTCATGAGCGGCGGCAACATAGACACGGTGACGCTCAGCTCGATCATCAGCCAAGGCATGATAAGCCGCGGGCGCATCATGTGTTTCTCCGTAGAGCTTCCCGACAGGCCGGGCCAGCTCGTGGCCGTGGCTACGCTGCTCGCGGGCCTCGGCGCGAACGTCATCGAGCTCGAGCACAACCAGTTCAAGGCCATAGACAGATACTCCGACAAGGTGGCTCTCGAAATGACCGTCGAAACGAACGGGCCCGATCACATCAGGGAGATACTCGGCGCGCTCGAGGGCGAGAGCTACGCCGTGACGAGGATATATTGATATGGCTTTAGGCATGAAGAAAAAAGGCCTGTTCGGCAGGCTCAGGGAACGCATATCGGACGCCGTGACGCGGCGCCCGAGGGTCGACGAGGCAACGCTCGACGAGCTCGAGGAGATACTCATCACCTCCGACATAGGCATGGAGACGTCCATGCGCATCATAGAGCGGCTGCGCGAGGATGTCCGCGAGCAGCGCATAGCGGCGCCGGACGAGGTCGAGGCGCAGATCGCGCGCATAGTGGCGTCGCTCGTCGACAAGGGTGACCGCCTTGCTATGCCTGACGAGTACCCGCTCATCATACTGATGATAGGCGTGAACGGCGGCGGCAAGACGACGACCATAGCCAAGCTCGCGCAGAGGTACCGGAAGCAGGGGCGCTCCGTATTGCTCGCCGCCGCGGATACGTTCCGCGCGGCCGCGGCCGACCAGCTGTCCGTGTGGGGGGAGCGCGTCGGCGCGGACGTCATACGCGGCGCGGAGGGGGGCGACCCGTCGTCCGTCATATTCGATAGCATCAGGGCCGCCAAGGCGCGAGGCATAGACGTCCTCATCTGCGACACGGCGGGCCGCCTGCAGAACAAGCGCAATCTCATGGTCGAGCTCGAAAAGATGGGCAAGGTCATAGGCCGCGAATATCCCGAGGCGGCGAGGGAGAACCTTCTCGTGCTCGACGCCACGACGGGCAAGAACGCGGTCAGCCAAGCGCGCGAGTTCGGCACGGTGGCCGACATCACGGGGCTCGTCATAACGAAGCTCGACGGGACGGCGAAGGGCGGCATCGCGATCACGGTGTCCGACGAGTTCGACCTGCCCGTCAAGTTCATAGGCGTCGGCGAGAAGCCGGACGACCTCGAACCCTTCGATCCGGACGAGTTTGCGGACAGCATATTTGAGAGTAATGAACGGGAAGCGGGCGCATGATGTTCTTTGAGGGCCGCGTCGAGCCGAGGAGGATGTTATGAGCGGACTGCCCATCGTAGCCATAGTGGGCCGGCCGAACGTCGGCAAATCCACGTTGTTCAACAGGCTCGTCGGGAACCGCGTTGCGATCGTGGAGGACACGCCCGGCGTGACGCGCGACCGCATCTACGCGGAGAGCGAGTGGAGCGGCAAGGGCTTCGTGCTCATAGATACGGGCGGCATCGACCCGGACACGGACGATGTGATACCCGCGCGGATGCGCGAGCAGGCCGAGGTGGCGATGGACGTGGCGGACGTGATCGTATTCCTCGTCGACGGGCGGGACGGGCTGACGTCCTCCGACGAGGACGTCGCGCAGATACTGAGGCGCACGGGCAAGCGCGTCGTGCTCGTCGTGAACAAGGTGGACGGCGGGGGCGCGGCGGACAGCGTCTACGACTTCTACTCCCTCGGCATCGGGGACCCCGTCGCCATATCCGCCGCGAACATGACGGGGCTCGGGGACGCGCTCGACATTATCACGGAGGGATTTCCCGTCGCGAAAGGGGGCGGGGCGGACGGTGAGGAAGACGACGAAGACATACGCGTCGCGGTCGTCGGCAAGCCGAACACGGGCAAGAGCTCGCTCATCAATGCGCTCATAGGCGAGAACAGGCTCATCGTATCGGAGATCGCGGGCACGACGCGCGACTCGATAGACACGCCCTTCGAATTTGAGGGGCGGAAATTCATCCTCGTCGACACGGCGGGGATCAGGCGCAGGGCGAAAGTCACGGAGAACATCGAGCGTTACAGCGTCGTGAGGTCGATCGCGGCGATAGAGCGCAGCGATGTGTGCCTGCTCATGATAGACGCGAGGGACGGGATCACGGATCAGGACAAGAGGATAGCCGGCATCGCGCACGAGTCGGGCAAGGGCGTGATCATCGTCGTAAACAAATGGGATCTCATAGACAAGGAGACGGGCACGCTCGAAAAATACCGGGAGAAGATGCGCAGGGAGATACCGTTCCTGAGCTACGCGCCGGACGTGTTCATCTCGGCCGTGACGGGGCAGCGGCTGAGAAACGTGCTCGACATGGCCGAGGCCGTCTCCGAAAACCGCTCGATGCGCGTGTCCACGGGCCAGCTGAACAGCCTCATACAGGACGCTATGCTCATGAAGCAGCCGCCGTCCGACAAGGGCAAACGCCTGAAGATATACTACGTGACGCAGGTCGGCGTAAGGCCCCCGCTGTTCTCGTTTCAGGTCAACAGCCGCGGCCTCATGCACTTCTCGTATTCGCGCTATCTCGAAAACAGGATAAGGGACGTATACGGGTTTGAGGGCACGCCGGTCAAGTTCGTGTTCCGCGAAAAGGAAGACAGGGAGGGCCGCGCGTGAGCTCTCTGGTCTCCGGGCATTTAGGCGCGCTGACTCATACGGGGCTGCCCGCCGCGCTCATCATCTGCATTGCCGTAGGATGTTATTTTATCGGAAATATCAACCCGGCCATACTCATAGGCAAGGCCTACGGCGTGGACGTCAAGCGCGAGGGCTCCGGCAACGCGGGCATGACAAACGCCATGCGCACCATAGGCAAGAGGGCCGGCGTGCTCACGTTCATCATCGACGTCGCAAAGGGGCTGTTCCCGACATTGATCGTCGGCCACGTCGCGGGCATGTCGTTTGGAATGCTCTGCGGCATACTCGTGGCCGTCGGCCACATCTGGCCCGTAGTATACGGGTTGAGCGGCGGCAAGGGCGTGTCGACGTGCTTCGGCGTGGTACTCGCGTTCGACGCGAGGCTCGCGCTCATACTGATCGCGCTCGTGCTGCTGTGGGCGTTTGTGACGAAGCGCGTGTCCGCGGGCACGCTCATAGCCTGCGCGTGCGCCGTGCCGATCGCGTACTTTCTCGACCCGATGGACGTGCTCCCGACGCTGATTATCATAGCGCTCGTGGTCATAGGCCACAGGGGAAACATCGTGAGATTGCTAAAGGGAACGGAACCGAAGATGAGCTTCGGTAATAGGGACAGTTAAGGAGGCAGATGTGGCGAAAGCTGATATAGGTATCATCGGGGCCGGCTCGTGGGGCACCGCCCTTGGAAATCTTCTTGTAAGAGCGGGCCATGACGTGAGGATCTGGGACATAGACCCCGGCATCGTCGAGGACATAGGGCTGAGAAAACGCAACAGCCGGTATCTTGAAGGCGTGGAATTGGCGGCGGGCCTTCGCGCCGTAGGAACGGACGGCGAGGCGGCCTGTGGCGCGGACGTCGTGCTGTTCGCGGTTCCGACGCAGCATTTTCGCGCGGCGGCGACGTCCGTGGCCCCGCATATGGACGCGGGCGCCGTCATACTGAACGTCGCGAAGGGCATAGAGCAAAAGACGCTGAAGACGATCTCGCAGATCGCGGAGGAGTACGCGCCCGGGCATACGTACGCCGTGCTGTCCGGCCCGTCGCACGCCGAGGAGGTCGCCCTCGGTATGCCGACGACGGTCGCCGTGGCGTCAGGCCGTATCGACGCGGCCGAGTACATACAGGACATATTTTCGACGGAGAAGTTCCGCGTGTATACGAACTCGGACGTAAAGGGCCTCGAGCTCGGGGGCTCGCTGAAAAACATCATAGCGCTCGGCGCCGGCATCTCCGACGGCATGGGCTACGGCGACAACACGAAAGCCGCCATCATGACGCGCGGCATGGCCGAGATGATGAGGCTCGGCGTCAGGATGGGCGCGCACGCCGAGACGTTTTCCGGGCTCGCGGGCATAGGCGACCTCATAGTCACGTGCACGAGCATGCACAGCCGCAACAGGCGCTGCGGCATCATGATAGGCGAGGGCATGGACCCGAAGGCCGCCGTGGACAGGATAGGCATGGTGGTCGAAGGCATATCCACGGCCGAAGCGGCCGTAGAGCTCGCGTCAAAGCTCGGCGTGGAGCTGCCCATCACGGAGAGCGTCCACCGCGTCATCAAGGGCGAGATAACGCCGCAGGACGCGCTGTCCGGGCTCATGACAAGGCCGGCGCGGCACGAACGCGAAGCGACGGATCAACTCCACGACACTCGAAAATAGCCCATACACATCCACATTTTCCTCGTCGATCTCTGATCGACGAAGTGGACTTCGACGGCCAACTATATTCGTGGTATACTGGTATCAGTTGGCGGAAGATTTCGGATACGTTTGATGTATGACGAAAGGAATAAAGTGAAATATGAGCGAGATAAAGATACTGACGAGTGATACGTACGCCGACGCCATAGCGGGCGGCGCGGTCGTGGTCGACTTCTACGCGGATTGGTGCGGCCCCTGCAAGATGATGGCGCCGACGTTTGAGGAGACGGCGGGCGAGTACGAGGGGAAGGTCGCCTTCGCGAAGATCAACATAGACGAAAATCGTGACGTGGCTCTGTCCAATCAGGTCATGAGCATACCCACCATGATTTTATTCAAAGACGGCGAAGCCAAGGATCGCGTGACGGGCGTCATAGACAAGGATACGCTCAAAAGCCGCGTGGACGCGCTGCTGTAGCCGCGATTTCGGAGACGCCCCGCATTGGCGCAGCTATACTACAGATACAGCACGATGAACGCGGGTAAAAGCCTTGAGCTCATCAAGGTCGCGTACAACTACGAGGAGCGCGGAAAGCGCCCCCTCATTCTTGCGCCGTCCCTCGACGACAGGTACGGAGGCGGCAAGGTCGTGTCGAAGGCGGGGCTCGAGAGGGAGGCCGTCGCGATCAGCGATGAGACAAACCTTCTCACGCTCGTGGGCGACAGGCTGAAGGAGCTCGATTCACCGGACCCGGCCGCCGACATCGGCTGCGTCCTCGTCGACGAGGGGCAGTTCCTGAAAAAACATCACGTGCTCGAGCTGACGGAGATCGTCGACGGCTACGGCATACCCGTCATGGTGTACGGCCTGAAGAATGATTTCCGCAACGACCTGTTCGAGGGCTCGAAATACCTGCTCATATACGCGGACAAGATCGAGGAGATCAAGACCATATGCTGGTGCGGCCGCAAGGCTACGATGGTCGCGCGCGTCGTAGACGGCAAGTTTGTGAAGACGGGCGACCAGATCGTCGTCGGCGGCAATGAGATGTACGTTTCGCTGTGCAGGCGCCACTACAACGACGGGCGCCTCGGTGACGAAAGCACGCGTCCGCGGCCCGGCAGATGAACCCCATAGCGTCCACAAACAGCAAAGGCGGGCAGGCGGATCTGTTTATCGGCGGCAATGAGCCGGAACAGCGCAGGCGCACGATCCTCGTACACAGCTGTTGCGGGCCTTGCAGCACGTCCGTGACGGAGAGGCTCGCGAGGGACGGCTTGGTCACGCTCTTCTTTTACAATCCGAACATCACGGATGAGGCCGAGTACAAGAGGAGGCTCGACGCCCAGCGTTCGTTCGTCGAGATATACAACGCGTCGCCCGGTTCGCCGTCGAGGGTCGGGCTCATCGTGGGGCCCTACGACCCGGGTATGTATTACAAGATATGCGAGGGCTACGAGCATGAGCCGGAGGGCGGCGCGAGATGCGAACGATGCATATCGCTCAGGCTCGTCAGGACGGCTGAGTTCGCGGCCATGCGCGGCTTCGACTGCTTCACGACGACGCTCAGCGTCAGCCCGTTCAAGGATCATTCGCTAATAGAGCGTATAGGCGGGAGGCTTGCCGTCCAGTACGGCGTGGACTTTCTCGCGGATGATTTCAAAGCATTCAACGGCTTCGGCCGCTCGGTAGAGCTCGCAAGGGCGTACGGGCTGTACCGGCAGGACTACTGCGGATGCGAGTTCGCGCGCCGGTAGCCTCCGCCGCTCCGTTTGGATTCCGATAGCTCACACAGGTCACACAGGTAACATATGATAGCGAAATTCGTCGACGTTGCGATAGATACGAGAAGCGATATGGTGGACGACCCGTTCACGTACGCGGCCGGGGACAGGGAGGCCAGGGTCGGCGACAGGGTCTTCGCCCCGTTCTCGGGCAGCCGTTCCACGGGCGGCTATGTCGTGGCCGTGAGGGATTCCCTGCCCGAGGGCATAGAGGGCAGCCGGATCAAAACGATACTGTCCGTCGACGCGGAGCACTCGCTGACGTCCGACGCCGTAGGCGTCTCGCTGTGGATGCGCCGCAGGTATTTCTGCCGGCTCATAGACGCGCTCGCGTGCTTCGCGCCGCCCGCGCCGCCGCCGAAGCGCAAGGCCGCGCGCGCGGATGAAGCCGCGGGTAGCGACGAGGGGGGAGCGCCGCCGGCGTCTACTCCCGAACTGACGGAGGAGCAGCGCGCGGCGTTCGCGGCCTTGAAGGAAGGCGCGGATTCGGGCGGATACGCCGCGTACCTCGTACACGGCGTCACGGGCAGCGGCAAGACGGAGCTCTATATGCGCGCGGCGGCCGAGGTGATCGGGAGAGGGCGCAAGGTCATCGTGCTCGTCCCGGAGATCAGCCTCACGCCCCAGCTGACGGAGCGGTTCACGGACAGGTTCGGCCCGGACAGGGTCGCGGTCATGCACAGCAAGCTCTCAAAGGGCGAGCGCTACGCCGAGTGGTCGCGCGTGAGGCGCGGCGAAGCCGACATAGCCATCGGCGCGCGCAGCGTCGTGTTCGCGCCCTTCGAGAATATCGGCGCGATCATCGTGGACGAGGAGCACGAGACGACATACAAGTCCGACATGGCGCCGAAGTACGACACGGTCGAGGTGGCGCTGAAGAGGGCCGCGCGCTCGCGCGCGCTCTGCATACTCGGCAGCGCCACGCCGTCCGTCGTGTCCATGTACCGGGCTCGCTCCGGCGTGTACCGGCTGCTCGAGCTGAAGGAGAGGTACAACGGCACGCCCTTGCCCCTCCTCACGGTCGTCGATATGGGCGAGGAGTTCAAGAGCGGCAACAGGAGCATATTCAGCCGCGCGCTCTACGCTGCGATGAAGGAGAAGCTCGCGGAAGGGAAGCAGACCATCCTGTTCCTGAACAGGCGCGGGTACAGCACGTTCATATCCTGCCGCGCCTGCGGCTACGTCATGAGGTGTCCCGACTGCGGCATATCCATGACGTACCACAAGGAGCGGCGCAGGGCGGAGTGCCATTTTTGCGGCGTGCACTTGCCACTGCCCGCTGTCTGCCCCGAGTGTGAAAGCCGGAGCGTCAGGCATTTTGGCGTCGGCACGGAGAAGGTCGAGGAGCTGACGCGCGAGGCTTTCCCGGACGCGAGCGTCGCCCGCCTCGATCTCGACTCGACCGCGAGGAAGGGCTCCGTGCAGAAGATACTGTCGGACTTCGGCTCGGGCAAGACGGACATACTCATCGGCACGCAGATGGTGGCAAAGGGGCTCGACTACGACAAGGTGTCGCCGGTCGGCGTCGTGGCGGCCGACGTGAGCCTGAACATCCCCGACTTCCGCGCGGCCGAGCGCACGTTCCAGCTCATCACGCAGACGGCCGGCCGCGCGGGCAGGGGCGACGAGGTGGGCGAGGTGTACGTGCAGACGTATTCGCCGGGGCACTACGCGATAGAGGCGGCGGCCAAAGGGGATTACGACGGGTTTTACGATACGGAAACGCTCGTGAGGAAGACGCTGTCTTACCCGCCTTACAGCGACATATACCGGGTCACGGTCTTCGCGGCGTCCGAGCGTCTCGCTTCCGGCGGAGCGGACGGCCTGCTCCGCGCGCTCATAGGCTCGGTCGGCGAGCGCGAGCGCGGCGCTATCATAGGGCCCGTCAAAGCCACCGTGCGGAAGCAGGGGGACGACTACGCGTACGTGCTGCACATCAAGGCGCCGCCGCCTTTGCGCGGCGCGTATGAGCGCGTTCTCGCGGGCCTGAAAAAAAATATCAATACCGGCAACGGGGTAGGTTATCGTATAATAATAGAGGTGAATCCGTTTTCGTTGGCGTGAAGGCCCAGGAGCCGAACCGCGCCGTCATTGTGTGATGGCTGTAGTGTTGAGTGTTGGGGTGAATGCATCCGTGAGATTGAGGTAACAGTACATATGGCGTTAAGGGCGATCGTCGTCGATGGCGACGACATACTGAGGAAGAAATCCAAGGAAGTGAAAAAATTCGGCGAGCGTACGCATACGCTGCTCGACGATATGTGGGAGACGATGCGCGACGCGAACGGCGTCGGGCTCGCGGCCCCACAGGTGGGCGTCCTGCGCCGCGCCGTCGTCATAGATGTGACGGATCCGGAGAGGGATGACGACGACGAGGGCGCTACTCCCGGCGGCGGCGACTCTGCCGCTAACGCCGCCGCCGCGAGCGACTCCGCCAACGCCGCAGCTAACGCCGCTGACGCCGCCAACGCCGCCACCGCCGACGACGCCGCGAATGGCGGCGCCGCCGCGCCCCGCGCGGACGTGCCGGACGATCTGCCCGTCAACGCTCCGGGCGGGTTTCTCTACGAGCTTTTGAACCCCACGATCGTGGAGGCGGACGGCGAGTCGCTCGAGAAGGAGGGCTGCCTGTCCGTGCCCGGCATAGTGGGGCTCGTCAGAAGGCCGGAGCGCGTGACGGTCAAAGCGGTAGGCAGGGACGGCGGCGAGATAACCGTAAAGGGCGAGGGCATACTCGCGAAGGCCCTGAGCCACGAAATAGACCATCTCGAAGGAGTGCTCTTCACGGATATTGCCGAGGAGACGGAGAAGCTCGGTAGGCGCGCGTCCGAAGATGAAGAGGAATACGAATGAGCGGACTGCCTGAAACCCCGCCAAGGGTCATGTACATGGGCACGCCGGATTTCGCGGTCCCGGCGCTTGACGCCCTCCGTGAATCGGGCGTCGATCCCGTGTGCGTCGCGACGAGGCCGGACAGGCCGAGCGGCAGGGGACACAGGATCGTACCCGCGCCGGTCAAGGCGAGAGCGGAGGCGCTCGGCCTGCCGGTCGTCCAGCCTGAGTCGCTCTCGCGGGACGGGGAATGGGGCGCGGCCTTAGAGAAGGCCTGTCCGGACTTGATAGTGGTCTGCGCGTATGGTAAAATTTTGCCGAAGGATACGCTTGACTTTCCGAGGCTCGGGTGCGTGAATATCCACGCCTCCCTGCTTCCGAAGTATCGCGGGTCCGCGCCCATCCACAGAGCGGTGGCAGCGGGTGAGCGCGAGTCGGGTGTGACGCTCATGTATATGTCCGAGGGAATGGACGAAGGCGATATGATCGCGGCGCGTTCCATCCCCATAGCGGGGATGAACTCGGGCGAAGTCACCGTGGCTCTCGCGAAGCTCGGCGCCGGGCTTCTGTTGGACGAGCTGCCCGCGATACTGGGCGGCGCGGCGCGGCGTGAGCCGCAGAGCGACGGCGAGGCTACCTACGCCCCGCCCGTGCGAAGGGAAGAAGGGCATATAGACTTCGGTGGGGCCCCGGACGCGGTAGTGCGGCAGGTACTCGCTATGACGCCTTCGCCGGGAGCGTACGCTTTTCTCGGCGGTGATAAGATCAAGGTATGGGAGGCGCGCGTATCGCCGGACGAATCGGGCGGGCGCGGCGGCCCCGGCGCAGTGCTCTGCACGCGCGGCGTAGTCACGGTAGCGACGGGAGAGCGCGGCGCGGTCGATATAGTGAGGCTGCAGTCGCCGGGAGGCAAGGCGATGGGCGCGGCCGACTGGCTGCGCGGGCACGGCTTAGAGCAAGGCGCCGCGTTTGAGTGAACCTGACGCTACGGTATTGTTATTACATTTCGGATAGAGCGGGCGAAAATGGATACAAACAGAAAAACAGCATTCTATATACTGAGGGACGTCGAGAAAAAAAAGGCGTATTCGAACATCTCCACGAACATACACATCACGAGGCAGAATCCGCCGTCCCCCGCCTTCGTGCGCGAGCTCGCTTTCGGCGTGCTGCGCAGGAAGATATACCTCGACCACGTCATCGGCCTCTTCGTGAGGACGCCTATCGCGAAGATGGGGGCGGAGGAGCTCACGATACTGCGCATGGGCCTGTATCAGATACTGTGCATGAACTCCGTGCCGGAGTACGCGGCCGTAAATGAATCCGTGTTTCTCGCGCGCATGTTCGCGCGCGGGCGGGACGGCTTTGTGAACGGGGTGCTGAGGCAGTACCTGAGGGACAAGGAGCACGTGGATCTGCCGCCGAGGGAGGACGACCCCGTCAGATACCTGTCGCTGAGGTACAGCTACGAGCCGTGGATCGTGAAGCTCTGGATCGACGAGTACGGCGAGTCGAAAGCCGAGAGGCTGCTCGCGGCGGGTGACGACGTGCCGCCCCTGACGATCAGGGTGAACACGCTGAAGACGGATCGGGGCAATCTGAAAAAGCGCATGATAGAGAGAGGCTTCAACGTCTACGACGGCAGGATGTTCAAAAACGCCCTGCTCGTCGAGGGCGCCGAGGTCATAGCCGGCAGATTTTACAACAGCGGCCTGTATTCCATACAGGATGAGGGCGCGATGGCGCCCGTGTTTGCCCTCGACCCCAAGCCCGGCGAAACGGTCGTGGACGTCTGCGCCGCCCCGGGAGGCAAGACGACGGCGATGGCCGAGCTCATGAAGAACAACGGCGAGATATACGCCATGGACATATACAAACGCAGGGCGAGGATCATAAACGCGCAGGCAAAACGGCTCGGCATAGGGATCATCAACACCATGATATGGGACGCGTCGAATGTGAGGAAGGATCTCATAGACCGCGCGGACAAGGTGCTGTGCGACGTGCCGTGCTCCGGCCTCGGGACGGTCAGGCACAAGCCGGAGATAAAATACAAGCAATGGGATTCGGAGCTGGAGGCCCTCCCCGTCAAGCAGCGCGACATTCTGGCCGCCTCGTCGAGGTACGTGAAGCCGGGCGGCGTCATCGTCTATTGCACGTGCACGATTTCAAAAAAAGAAAACGAGGCGATCACGGGTGATTTCCTGAAAAAGAACAGCGATTTCATTAAACTTGAACAGAAGCAGCTCACGACGGCCGACGACGGGACGGACGGATTCTATATCTGCAAGATGCTTCGCAGAGAGAAATAACGAGGGATTCGGTATGCAGGTAGGCTTTAGGACGGACACAGGCAGGAAGAGGGCGATCAACGAGGACGCCCTGCTCGTGTTGCCGGGCGAAAATCTCTTTGCCGTGGCGGACGGCGTCGGCGGCAGCAACTCGGGAGAGGTCGCGAGCCGCAGCGCGATGAACGGCGTCGAGGAGTTCTTGAAAAACAACCCGGTGTCGCACGCGGAGGATATGGAAGGCAAGTACCGCCAAAACTGGTTCAAGGGCTACTTCCTCAGGTGCTTTAGAAAGATCAACAACGACATCATCGACACGGCGCGCTCGCGGCCCGAAAATTCCGGCATGGCCACGACGGCCGTGACGGCCTACTTCGACGACAAGACGCTGTACATCACGAACATCGGCGACAGCCGCGCGTACATGATACGGGCGGGAGAGATCACGCAGCTTACGAAGGATCATTCGTATGTGGCCGACCTCGTCAGCACGGGCACGCTGACGAAGAGGGAGGCGAGGGAACACCCCCGCAAGAATATGATCACGCGCGCGCTCGGCGCCGGGCCGGAGGCCGACCCGGACTTTTACTGCTTCGACACGGAACCGGGCGACAGGCTCCTTCTGTGCACGGACGGGCTGCACGGGGAGCTTACGGACGACGAGATGTGCGAGACGCTGAAAGCTGAGACGGATTTGAACAACGCGTGCAGGAAACTTGTACAAGCCGCGAACGAAAAGGGTGGCCGGGATAACATCACGGTCGTATGTGTGGAAGAGTAAGAGTCGGCGAGCGCGTGGCTTCCCGACAGCGGAAATGAGGCAGGGTATGAGCAAGATACTGGCAGGCAGATATGAGATCATAGAGAAGATAGGCGACGGCGGCATGGCCGTCGTGTACATGGCGCGCGACAAGCTGCTCAACCGCCCCGTGGCGATCAAGGTGCTCAGGCCCGAATACGTCACGGACGCAAATTTTGTCGACAGCTTCAGAAAGGAGTCGAGAGCCGCGGCGAGCCTCACCCATCCGAACATCGTCAGCATATTTGACGTCGGGAAGGACGGCAACGTCTACTACATAGTGATGGAGCTCGTCGAGGGCAGGCCGCTCAGCGACATCATCAGGGAGAAGGGCCCGCTCGACTACCGCTTCGTCCTGAAAATATCCGAGCAGATCGCGTCGGCTCTGTCCGTGGCGCACAGGAACAACATCATACACCGCGACGTCAAGCCGCACAACATACTCATTACACAGGACGGCCACGCGAAGATAACGGACTTCGGCATAGCGCGCGCCGTGACGGACGGCACGACGGTCAACGACAACACGGTCAAGGGCACGGTTCACTACTTCTCGCCCGAGCAGGGCAGGGGCATGTATATGGACGAGCGCTCCGACATATATTCCCTCGGCATCGTCATGTACGAGATGCTGACGGGGCAGGTGCCTTTCGACGCCGACAACGCCGTGGCTATCGCGGTCATGCACATGAACGACAGGATGCCGCCGCCGTCGAAAAACGTGCCGGGCGTGCCGCCTGCCTTGGAACAGATCATAATGAAGGCGACGGAGAAGCATCAGGTGAACCGTTTCAAGAACGCCGACGAGATGCTCGACGCGCTGCGCAACGTCGACCGCCTGACGGGCGGATTTGTCGACCCGAACATCGCGGGCGCCGTGAGATCCTCCCTAACGGACGACGACGTCTACGCGGACGAGGACGGCTACGGCGACGGCTACGACGACGGGCAGGACGACATCTTGGACGACCTGTACGACGACGAATACTATGACGACGGATACGACGAGGACGACGAGGACGATCGCCGCCGCGCGAGGGCCAGGGCCGTGAAGTCCAAAAACACGAAGAAGTCGAAAAAGCCGAAGCGCAAGGACGAGAACAGGAAGTACAAGGTGCTCGGGGCTATCGTGGCCATCGTGGCTGCGGCCCTGCTCGTGTATTTCGTCATATGGCCCGCGATAACGAATATGACGAACAAGACTGACGACGCGGCCGCCATCGACGACGTGGTCGGCATGATAGCCGCGGACGCGACGAAGGTACTCGAGGACAATGGCTATGTCGTGGCCATAGGCGACGACATATTCAGCGCCGAATACAAGGCGGGCTATGTGGCGGCCCAAGACCCGGAAGCGGGAACGGAGCTCGCGAAAGGCGAGACCGTGACGCTGTCCGTCAGCAAGGGCCCCGAGGAGGAACCGGTCGAGGAGGAGGCCGCGAGCGCGGAAGAGGAGGAGCAGACGGCCAAGGTTCCCGACCTCGTCGGGAAGAGCAACGCGAGCGCCCAGTACGCTATCCAAGCGGCGGGCTTTACGGTCGGGGAGACCACGCCTGAGGACAGCGAGAAGCCCGTCGATCAGGTCATAGACCAAAGCCCGAAAGCGGGCGAACAGCTCGACAAGGGCGATTCGATAGATATTGTTATCAGCCAAGGGCCGAGGGCTGTAGAGGTGAGCATGCCCGACCTCATGGGGCTCACGGAGAAGAAGGCTACGACCGCGATCGAAAAGGTGGGGCTCGTACCCGGCACGGTCGGCAAGGAGTACAGCAGCGAATACAAGAAGGACACCGTGATGTGGCAGCAGTACAAGAAGGACACGAAGCTGAGCGAAGGCCAGAAGGTGGACTTCAATATCAGCAGGGGCCCGGAGGAAAAGACGAGCACCGTGCCGATAGAGGTTGATTTCTCACCCGCCATAGCCGACACCTTCGTCCTCACCGTCATCCTCATACAGAATGACGGCACGGAGAAGGTGGTCGTCAACAACGTGCAGAAGTACAAGGCCAGCGGCGGCGAAGCCGTCAACGTCAGGGGCAAGGGGCCGGGCGCTCTTGTGGAGATATACTTTGACGACGTCATAGTGAAGACGTACGACGTCGACTTCAATACAGGGGATGTGAGCGGCTGACCCCGTGGCTGACCCTTTGCGCGGAACCATAGTCAAGGCTCTGTCGGGCTTCTACTACGTCAGGACCCGCGGGGGTGGGCTCTGCGGAGTCATAGGGCCGCGAGAGCCCCGCGAGCCATGCGAACCCCTCGAACCCCGCGAGCACGTATACCAATGCCGCGCGCGGGGCCTATTCAAGAAAGAGGGTATCTCCCCGCTCGTCGGCGACGATGTCGTGATAGACGTGCTTGACGACGAGGACGGGTTCATCACGGAGATACTCCCGAGGCGCAATTCGTTCATCCGCCCGTCCGTAGCGAATATCGACCTGTTCGTCGCGACCGTATCGGTGCGCGACCCGAAGCCCAACGCGGAGGTGCTCGACAGATTTCTCGTCACGGCGGAAGCGTCGTCTGCGGAGGCCGTCATCTGCGTCAACAAGATCGACCTCGGCCCGGCCGATGCCCTCATGGCTACTTACGGCGGGATATACGGCGCCTTGCCGGTCAGCGCCCGCACGGGAGAGGGCATGGACGCGCTGAGGGATAGGCTCGCCGGCAAGCGCGCGGCCTTTGCGGGGCCGTCCGGCGTCGGCAAGTCGAGCATCATCAACCTGCTGCTCGGCGAGGGCGCGGGAGGGATCGAAACGGGGGACGTCAGCCGCAAGACGGGGCGCGGCAAGCATACGACGCGCCACGTGGAGCTCTTTGACACGGGCTTCGGCGCGGAGCTCTTCGATACGCCGGGGTACACGTCGTTCGACGGCGCGCAGCCCGGCCCGGCGGCCACGCTCGGTACGCTGTTCCCCGAGATAGCGGAGCTGAGCGCGGGTTGCCGTTTTGACGACTGCGTGCACGCGGACGAGCCGGGCTGCGCCGTGCGCGAGGCCGCCGCCGCGGGCGTCATATCCGGCGGCAGATACGGCTCGTATCTCCGCATGCTCGACGAAGCGAATACGAATGCGAATGCAAATACGAATACGAACATGAACGCGAACAAAGGCAGTCAAAAGAGAAAGGCACGGTGAATTGATATGGGCAAAATATCCGCATCCATACTGTCAGCGGACTTCATGAAGCTCGGGGACGAGATCGAGCTCGCGGGGTCGGGCGGCGCGGACTATATACACGTCGACGTCATGGACGGCGTCTTCGTGCCGCTCATATCGTTCGGCTCGTTCGTGACGGACAGGATGGTCGGCAGATCCCGCGTCCCGTGGGACGTCCACCTCATGGCCGTGGAGCCCGAGCGCCACATCGACGACTTTGCCACGGACGATACCGAATACATAGTCGTGCACTACGAAGCCTCGCGGCATCTTCACCGGACGCTCGAATACATCCGCTCCCTCGGCAAGAAAAACGGCGTCGCGCTCAATCCCGCCACGGACCCGCGCGTGCTCGACTACGTCATAGGCGATATAGACCAAGTGCTCGTCATGAGTGTGAACCCCGGGTTTGGCGGACAGAAATTCATACCCTCGTCGCTGCGCAAGCTGTCGGAGCTGAGGCGCATGAGGGAGGAGTCCGGAGCGGGCTACGTCATAAACATAGACGGCGGCGTCTATCCGGGCAACGCCGCCGGGATATTCGACGCCGGCGCCGACATGGTCGTATCGGGCTCGGGCATATTCGCGGCGGACGACCCCGTAGCCGCGCTCGCGGAGTTCCGCGAGATAGCGGGAGGGCGTGCGCGATGAACCTGTTTGACTCCACGCCGGACAGAGTGGCTTTCAGCATAGGCGGCATAGACGTCATGTGGTACGGCGTCCTCATCGCCTGCGGCTTCGCCCTGTGCATCTACATGGTATGCAAGCGCGCGCCGCGCCACGGCATCACGGGCGACAAAGCCCTGAACTACGCCATCTTCGTGGCCGTCGCCGGCATCATAGGCGCGAGGCTCTACTACATACTCTTCAAATTGCCGTACTACCTCGAAGACCCCGTGAGGATGTTCCAGATACGCGAGGGCGGCCTCGCCATACACGGCGGCCTCATCGCCGGCTGCTTAGTCGCCATCGTGCTGTGCCGGCGCTGGCGCGACAACCCCCTGAACATCATGGATCTGTTCTTCGTGTCCATCCCGCTCGGCCAGGCCATCGGCCGCTGGGGCAACTACTTCAACGGCGAGGCGCACGGCGGCCCGACCGACCTGCCGTGGGGCATCATGGTCGACGGCGAGAAGGTCCACCCGACATTCCTGTACGAATCGCTGTGGTGCCTGCTCATGGTATTCATCCTCTGGTACGTCGACAACAGACGGACGTTCCGTGGACAGACATTCCTGCTGTACTGCATACTCTACTCCGCCGAGCGCTTCCTCGTCGAAGGCCTGCGGACCGACAGCCTCATGCTCGCCTCCCTCAAGCAGGCGCAGCTGCTGAGCGTCATCGTCATCGTCGGCTCCGTATGCGCATATTATTATTTGTGGAAAAAACACGCAGCGTCGGGCGAACCCCCCGAATACGACAGGTACGACGCCATGCCGGATGACGATTTGGGCGCAGGCGCCCAAGCGGGTGCGGAGAAGGATAGCGGCGACGAGAGTAAGGGTGACAGCGAATGAAGCTCGGCATCGTAGGTCTGCCGAACGTCGGCAAGAGTACGCTGTTCAACGCGATAACAAAGGCCGGCGCGGAAGCCGCGAACTATCCATTCTGCACGATAGACCCCAACGTCGGGGTCGTGACCGTGCCCGACGAGCGCATAGATGTACTACACAGGATGTACGATTCCAAAAAGACCAGATACACGG
>JAISAI010000074.1 GCA_031266795.1 Eubacteriales Family XIII. Incertae Sedis bacterium | reverse complement strand
TGAGACACGTGCACCGCCGCCGCTAGTGCGCGCTGAGTTGCCCGAGATCTCGCTACCTGCCTCCATGGTGAGTGAGGAGCCAGTGCCCGAGACGAGCACGCCGCCGCCTTCACCGTTGGAGCAGGGGACTGAGTTGCCTGAGACCACACTGCCAGCCTTCAGGGTGAGGGAGATGTTGTCGCCCATAGCGAACACGCCGCCGCCGCTCATGTTGCTCTCGTTGTACGCGCCCGTTATCGTGACATCGGCAAGCGTGAGGGAGGTGTTGTCGCCCCTCATAGTGATGACGTGGCTCTTCTTATCTGCGTCTATTGTATAGTGCTTGCCCCTGGCGCTGCGTATCATGAGGTTCATACCTCGGGGAATGGAAAGCTCTGCGCCAAGCGTGAAATCATTGTGGAGCTCCATCACCCAGAAGTCGCCTGCCACGAGCCCGTCTGCAGCACGGACGCCGCCGGTATCCGCGAGGGCGTCTGCCGGCGTCGCGTAGACCTTGTCCGCGCCTACCGTATAGACGCCATCCGCCGCAAGGGCATTGATCCCATTTGCCATGGATTTGACTGGTTTATTATCGATGGGATTGGACTCGGCTGATTCACTCTGCGCTTGATCCGCGGGAGCTTTGGGCTCGCCGTCTACGGGGGCTTCGGGCTCGTTGTCCGTAGCCTTAACGCCGGCGCCGCCTTGAAGCGAGCCGTCGTTTCCGCCATTCTCTGGATTTTGTTGGTTGAGGCCAAGATCGGGGTCCTGTGTATCGCCGTTCACGCCAATCGCGGCTTCCGTCGCGGAAATGCCTAAAGAGTCAAGCCCCCCCCCTGGGAGTTTCTGCCAATACAGCCAGTGGGAGTATGACCGTCGCCGCCATTATGGTAGACAGAGCGATGGCCCTTATCAATTTCGCGGCGCGTGCCCGCGCCCTCTTCTCTGTTGTTCTCGTGTCCATTTTCCCTGTTACTCCCTTGCCACTGCGATTCCGAACCCTGCTATATATTTTCGCTGCCAACGATATTGTACTTTCAAACCTGACTACCCGACTGTGATTTCGGATACGCCATAACGGGGTTTCGGGCCCCATTATTTTTACTTACAATAAGTATATACCCATTTAAAACCCCTTTAAACTCACGTGGAGAAAAAAACGGGGGGTTCTCGAGAGGGTTTTCGAGAGCACGAGCGGGTGCGGCGGGCGCGACAAAGCAATCCGGGGGCAAATGTGGTATGCTCTATTCATGAAAAATCCCGTTCTGCTGAAATACGCCGTCGCGAGCGCCGGCGACAGCGCCATGTATTCCTACGTGAATACATTCTGGCTGTTTTACCTGACGACCGTGGCCGGCATACCGCCGGCCGCCGCCGGTTCCATCACGGCGATAGGCGCCGTGGCCTACGCGCTTGCGGGGCCGTTCTTCGCGGGGTGGTCGGACCGCTCGAACCATAGGCTCGGGAGGCGTCGCCCGTTTCTCATATACTCCGCGCTGCCGCTCGGCTTTCTCATGTGCCTCATGTTCACAAAGCTCCCGGCCAGCGGCGCATTCCATGTGATCGTCCCGACGCTGCTCGGCGTCGTCTTTTGGATACTGTTCGCCGCGTTTTTCATCCCCCATCTCGCGTGGGGCGCGGAGATCACGACCGACTACAACGAACGCACGGCCATCAGGACATTTTCATTCGTGATGTACACCGTCGGGTATATCCTCGGCAACGTGCTGCCAATAATAAGCGTCGAAGGGTTCGGGGAAAATGGGATGAGTGAAACATCGTCATGGCTGCTCACCACAGTCATCATCGCGGGCGCCTCGGCGGCGATGATACTGTTCACCGGCATGGCGATACGTGAGCGGCCATCCCCACGCTCAAAGCCTCTGACCGGATTCTCGCTGAAAGCGTTGGTGTTCGACTACTGGCAGGTGCTGAAGCTCCGGCCGCTCAGGCTGCTCATATTCGTCGTCGTCGCCTACCTCATCGCCAACGCGCTGGTCACTGCGGACCGCATGTATGTATTCACGTTCAATATGGGATTTTCGGGTTCGCTCATCTCGATCCTCATGCTGCTGACCGGCACGCTCGGGGTGGCCTTAGCCGTGCCGATGCTGAAACTCGCGCAACGATACGACAAGCGAACGATGCTCATCATATGCCTCGGCGCCGGAGGGGCCGTCACTGCGGCAATGCGCTTTGTCGGCGTCAACGACCTGCCGGCCTTGGTCTTCCTGCTGTGCGCCTACGGCGTGACTACCGTCGCGTACTGGCAGCTCATACCGGCGACATTCTACGACATCTGCGAAGTAGACGAATACGAAAACCATGTCAAGAGAGCCGGTACGATCACCTCGACCTTGCCCGTCGCCCAGTCTATCGCCGCCGCGATCGGCATGCAAGCCCTCGGCATCTGGCTACAGTTCAGGGGCTTTGTGTCCGGAGCGGCGACCCAGAGCGCCGAAGCTTTGGATGCGATCATGGACTGCTTCACCTTAGTACCGGGCGTCCTGCTCGTGATAGCGGCTCTGATAATGGTGCGCTTCCCGATAACGAAGCGCAGATTTGAGGAAATAAAAGCTGCGTTGGCGGAGCGGCAGGACGCAAGCGACCGTGACGGCGACGGCGTTCATGATGGCGGCGAGCGAAGCGACGACATATCCGATACACCGACGCGGGAGTAAATTTTATTTTTTCACCACCCTATTGACAATGCCGGCAATAGGAATATACTTACGATAGCAGATTCAAGGAGGGGATGTCGTTTGACTGCCGGGTGCTGCTTTCAGCGGTTTCCCCCTCAAGCTTACGTTTTTCGTAAAAGAGTGGGGTATGTGAAATGTTTGCCACCGGAGTGCTTTTTTTCATATCGTTAGCCATCTTTATGGTGGTGCTTTACTTCATCGGGATGCTCTGGTTTTCCGACGAGCGCAACCGCAAGCATATGGGCTTGTTTGCGCTTGCCATATCCATGAGCTTCTGGATGCTCTTCAACATGATCGGCATGGTCAGCGAGGAATCGTACTACCCCCTCTTCTATACGCTGAGGTCTGTCGCGGTCGCGGTCAACCCGTACTGCGCTCTCGTGTTCGCGCGCGACATAACGAAATCGCGCTTTCTGAACAAGCCCGTGGTCGTAGCCCTGAACTACATCCTTCCGTTCGCGAGCAGCGTGATGATCGTCACGGATCATCTGCACCATCTGTTCTTCATCGAATACCGCTATCCGACCGCGGTGTTCACGAATATATACTGGATAAATTATGGACTGCAGATCGCGGTGTGGATATTAGCGTTCTCATTCCTGCTGCACCATTTCTACAAGACGCTGATCAACAAGCGGATATTCGCGCTTCTCGTCGTCGCGGCGGTCAGCCCGATATTCGTGAATTTCCTGTTCGAGATACCGCAGGTCGCTTTCACCCATGACTTCGTGCCGTACGTCTACTTCGTCACGTTCGCCGTGTTCGCGCTGTTTACGAACCCGTCCGACTCGTTCAACCTACAGACGAAGGCCCTGCCCTCCATCGTCGATTCGTCGCCCGAGCTGTATTTCATCATCGATCCCCGCGGCGTCGTCATGGACGGGAACCTCAAAAAACACGACGCTTTCGAATCCCTCGATTTCACGCCGGGCAAGACGAAGCTCGACGAGTTGGTCGATTTCCTGATGCCTGACGGCGCCGACAATCAGGATCTGCGGGACGGGCTCGGGGATCACGAGCGGACATTCGACGGGATTGACCTGACTGTTTCGGCGCCGGACAGGGACGGCGGCGCGCGGCATTACACCTTTGCTCTTACAAAAAAAATCATGCTCGACAAGAAAAAATACAAGGGCTTTATCGTCATCATGTCGGACGTCAGCGAGTACCGAGGCATGATCGACGAGATAAATTCCCAGAACGAAAACCTGCTGCGCCTGAAAGAGACGGCGGAGCGGGCGTCGGAGACGAAGAGCACGTTCCTCGCGAATATGAGCCACGAGATGCGCACGCCGCTGAACGCCATCATCGGCCTGTCGGAGCTGGAGCTCGGCGAGGACAATATAGACGGCGCGGCGCGCGACAACCTCGAGAAGATATACGGTGCGGGCATGACGCTCCTCAGCACGATCAACGACGTGCTCGACATCTCGAAGATCGAGTCGGGCAAGTTCGAGCTCATCCCCGTCGAGTACGACACGCCGAGCCTCATCAACGACACTATCACGCTGAACATCATGCGCATCAACGAGAAGCCTATCGAATTTCGTCTACACGTCACGGAAGATCTGCCGGCCGCCATGTTCGGGGACGAGCTGCGCGTGAAGCAGGTGTTCAACAATATTCTGTCGAACGCGTTCAAGTACACGCGCGAGGGCACGGTGGACTGGACGGTCTCGAGCGAGAGCGACGGCGACGATGTGTGGCTCATCAGCGAGGTGAGGGATTCGGGTATCGGCATCAAGAAGGAGGATATGGACAAGCTGTTCTCCGACTACAACCAAGTGGATACGAAGAGCAACCGGGCGATAGAAGGCACGGGGCTCGGGCTCGCTATCACGAAGCAGGTCGTCGGCATGATGGGCGGCGAAGTGCACGTCGAGAGCGAATACATGAAGGGCTCGTCGTTCACGGTGCGCCTGCGGCAGGGCTATGTGAACGACAAGGTCATAGGCAAGAACGTCGCGGACAGCCTGACGAAGTTCACCTACACGGACAAAAAACGCGACAAGAGCCAGAAGATGCTGCGCGCGTATATGCCCTACGCGAAGGTGCTCGTCGTGGACGACGTGCCGACGAACCTCGATGTCGCGAAGGGCATGATGAAGCCCTACGGCATGACGGTGGACTGCGTGACGAGCGGGCAGGCGGCGATCGGGCGCATCAGGAACGGGGCGGTGAGGTACGACGCGATATTCATGGATCACATGATGCCCGAGATGGACGGCATCGAGGCGACGAAGATCATCCGCGAAAAGATCGACACGGAGTACGCGAGGACGATCCCGATCATCGCGCTCACGGCGAACGCGGTCGTCGGCACGGAGCAGGTATTTCTCGCGAACGGTTTTCAGGCTTTCCTGTCGAAGCCGATCGACATCATGAAGATGGACGAGGTGATAATCATATGGGTCAGGGATAAGGACAAGGAGGCCGAGCTCGGGGCGGAGGCGGGCGGCCCGGACGCGCCCCCGAATGGCGACGCCCCGTCCGCCTTTGACGGCGCGTCCATCGCGGGGCTCGACATAGAGAAAGGCCTCGCGCGCTTCGGCGGCACAGAGTCCTACATCCAGACATTGCGCTCCTACGCCGAGCACACCCCTCCGCTCATCGAAAAGATACGGAGCTTTGGAGCGTCCGATCTGCCGGACGTCGCCGTGACCGTACACGGGATCAAGGGCAGCAGCTACGGGATATGCGCCGACGGGGTCGGGAAAGAGGCCGAGGCCCTCGAGCACGCGGCCAAGGCCGGGGATTTCGCGTTCGTGTCCGGCGGCATGGACGGGTTCATAGGCGATCTGGACGCGTTCCTTTCCGGGCTGACGCAATTTTTGGACAGTACCGACGCGAGTGACGGGAAGCCTATCGTGCCGGAGCCGGATAAAGGGCTTCTCGCAAGGCTTGCCGAGGCCTGTGAGAATTACCGTATGGATGAGATGGATGAAATAATTACCGAGCTCGACCGGTTCAGGTATGAGAATGACGGCGACCTCATACCGTGGATCAGGGCGCGGATCGAGGAGGGCGAGTTTGGCGAGGTGGCGGCAAAACTGTCCGGACGTTGAATCATGAGGGAAATAGAGGTGGATACATGAAAAACGAAAAAAATGTCAGAGAGAAAATCATGTTGGTGGACGACAACCTGGCGAATCTTACGGCGGGCAAGAATATGTTGAAAGAGCAATACGAGGTGTTCACGATTCCCAGCGCCGCGAAGCTGTTTGAATTTCTCGCTCACGTCATGCCGGATCTCATACTTCTCGATATAGAGATGCCGGACATGAACGGATACGAGGCTATCAAGCAATTGAAAGGGGATAAGCGCTATGCGGATATACCCGTGATCTTCGTCACGGCCAAGACCGACGAGGGGAGCGAGCTTGAGGGGCTCGCGCTCGGCGCCATCGACTACGTCACAAAGCCGTTCTCCGCGCCCCTGCTCCTCAAGCGCATCGAAAACCATGTGCTCATGGCTCAGCAAAGAAGGGAGTTGATCGAGTTCAACGACAATTTGCAGCTGATCATATTCAACAAGACCATGCAGATCATGGAGCTCCAAAACGCCGTGCTGAACACGGTGTCGGAGATGGTCGAATTTCGCGACGAATATACGGGCGGCCATGTCGACAGGACCCAGCTCTACCTGAAGCTGCTCGTGGATCGCATGATCGAGGTCGGGCTCTACAAGGATGAAACGAGCGAATGGGATCTGGCGTTCCTGCTTCCGTCAGCGCAGCTGCACGACGTCGGTAAGATTTCGATCAGCGACGCGATCCTCAACAAGCCCGGAAAACTCACGGATGAGGAATTCGCCATCATGAAAGGGCATCCCTCCATCGGCGTCAACGCGATAAAGCGGATTGAGGAAAACGCGTCGGAACACGACTTCCTCAACCACGCGGAGGTATTCGCGGGAAGCCACCACGAAAAATGGGACGGAAGCGGCTACCCGAACGGATTGAAAGGCGACGAGATCCCGCTTCAAGGGCGGATCATGGCGATAGCCGACGTATACGACGCCCTTATCTCCGTGCGGCCGTACAAGAAGCCCATGGGTGTGGACGTCGCGCGCAAGATCATAGAGGA
>JAISAI010000064.1 GCA_031266795.1 Eubacteriales Family XIII. Incertae Sedis bacterium | reverse complement strand
AGCGCGATCATTATCATGCTGTAGCTCTGCTGCAGCTGCGTCAGCTTGAACAGGCGGTTCAGGATGATCTGCGGGTTGGCGTCCTTCTTCAGTTCGACGACGAGGCGGATGCCCTCGCGGCTCGACTCGTCGCGCACCTCGGCCACGCCTTCGATCTTCCTGTCCTTGCCGATACATATCTCCGAGATCTTCGTGTGGAGCACGGCCTTGTTGACCTGATACGGTATCTCCGTGATGACGATCTGCGTCTTGCCGCGCTTCGTCTCCTCCATCTCCGTCTTGGAGCGCACGAGCACGGCGCCGCGCCCCGTCCGGTACGCCTCCTTCGCGCCCCTCTTGCCGAGGATGGTCGCGCCCGTCGGGAAGTCCGGCCCCTTGACTATCTTGATAAGGTCGTCTACGGTAGCCTCAGGCTCGTCGATCAGGTGGACGCACGCGTCGATGACCTCGCTGAGATTGTGCGGGGGTATCGACGTGGCCATGCCGACGGCGATGCCGTTCGAGCCGTTGACGAGCAGGTTTGGGAAGCGCGACGGCAGTACCACCGGCTCCTTCTCGTCGCCGTCGAAGTTTGGCATGAAGTCGACCGTGTTTTTGTCTATGTCGCGCAGCATCTGGAGCGCGAACGGCGTCATGCGCGCCTCCGTGTAACGCATGGCCGCGGCGCTGTCGCCGTCGAGCGAGCCGAAGTTGCCGTGGCCGTCCACGAGCGGATAGCGTATAGAGAAGTCCTGCGCCATGCGCACCATCGCGTCGTAGACGGACGAGTCGCCGTGCGGGTGGTACTTACCCATGACGTCTCCGACTATACGCGCGCTCTTCTTGAACGACTTGTCCGGCGTGAGCCCGAGCTCTGCCATGCCGTACAGTATGCGCCTGTGGACGGGCTTCATGCCGTCGCGCACGTCCGGCAGCGCGCGGCCCACGATGACGCTCATCGCGTAGTCGATATACGAGCGCCTCATCTCGTCATGAATTTCGTGCTGTTCGAGTTTTATCGTATCAATCAGATCCATCTTGCTCCTTTTGCCCCGCTTGCCCTCTTGCCCGATGCGTTAAATATCAAGGTTCTTCACGTAGCGCGCGTTGTCCTCGATGAACTTGCGTCGCGGCGGCACCTTGTCGCCCATGAGCATCGAAAACGTCTCGTCCGCCGCCGCCATATCGTCGATCGTGATCTGTATGAGCGTGCGGTTCTCATAGTCCATCGTCGTCTCCCACAGCTGCTCCGCGTCCATCTCGCCGAGGCCTTTGTAGCGCTGGATGTCCACCTTGCCCTCGCCGAGCGACGCCAAGAGCTTGTCCTGCTCGCGTTCGCTGTACGTGTAGTGCTCAGCCTTGCCCTTCTTCACCTGATAGAGCGGCGGCTGCGCGATGTAGACGTAGCCGTTCTGGATGAGCGGGGTCATATGGCGGAAAAAGAACGTGAGGAGCAAGGTGCGGATATGCGCCCCGTCTACGTCGGCGTCCGTCATGATGATGATCTTGTGGTAGCGCAGCTTGTTCTCGTCGAACTCCTCGCCTATGCCGCAGCCGAACGCCGTTATCATATTCTTGATCTCGTCCGAACTCAGCATCTTGTCCAAGCGCGCCTTTTCTACATTTAATATCTTGCCGCGCAGAGGCAGTATGGCCTGGCGCTTGCGGTCGCGGCCCTGCTTGGCGCTGCCGCCCGCGCTGTCGCCCTCGACGAGGAATATCTCGGATATCTGCGGATCCTTCTCGGAACAGTCCGCGAGCTTGCCCGGCAGGCTGCCGCCCTCGAGCCCCGACTTCCTGACCGTGGCCCTCGCCTTCTGCGCCGCGAGCCTCGCCTTGTACGCGTTTGTGATCTTCGCGATGATCGCCTTGGCCGCCTGCGGGTGTTCCTCGAGGAAGGCCATGAGATTGTCGTTCGTCGCCGTTTCGACGAAGCCGCGCATATCGCTGTTGCCGAGCTTCCCCTTCGTCTGGCCCTCGAACTGCGGCGCCGACAGCTTGACGGACACGATGGCCGTGAGCCCCTCGCGGACGTCGTCGCCCGCGAAGCTCTCGTCGTTCTCCTTCAGCGCGTTCGTCCTCCGCGCGTACTCGTTGAACACGCGCGTCAGCGATGACTTGAACCCGACTAAGTGCGTGCCGCCGTCTATCGTGTTGATCGTATTCGCGTACGTGAATATCACCTCGCTGAAGCGGTCGGTATACTGCATCGCGATCTCGACCTCCGCGTCCTCCCCGCGACGCGCCTCGAAGTAGATAATATCGTTGTGCAGCGTAGTCCTGCTCTCGTTCTGGTGCTTGACGAACTCCTTGATGCCGCCCTCGTAATAGAACGTCTCCTTGCGCTTCTTGCCTTCGCGCTCGTCCTTCAGCGTGATGTGCACGGCCTTGTTCAGGAAAGCCATCTCGCGCATACGGTGTTCGAGCGTCGTGAAATCAAACTCGATCTCGTCGAATATCTCCGGGTCGGGCTTGAACGTCGTCTTTGAGCCCGTCTTTCTAGACTCCCCTACGACCTCGAGCAGCGATGTCGTCTTGCCGCGGCTGTACGTCTGCCGGTATACGCTGCCGTTGCGCTTGACCTCGACCTCCATGTGCTCGGACAGCGCGTTCACGACGGAAGCGCCCACCCCGTGCAGGCCGCCGGACACCTTGTATCCGCCGCCGCCAAACTTGCCGCCCGCGTGCAGCACCGTATGTATCACCTCCACGGCGGGCACGCCGAGCTTCGGATGCTTGTCGACGGGCATACCCCTGCCGTCGTCCTCGACGACGACGGAATCGTCCTTCTGTATCGTGATGTTGATATTCTTGCAGTATCCCGCTATCGCTTCGTCCACGCTGTTGTCGACGACCTCGTATACGAGATGGTGCAGCCCTCTTGGGCCCGTGCTGCCTATGTACATGCCCGGCCGTTGCCGTACCGGCTCGAGACCCTCCAAGACCTCTATCTGTTCGGCGTCATACTTCTGTTTGCTCGCGTCTACCATACGTCCTCCGCAACCACAGGGAGTGATAATTCTTAAAAAAAACAGCTTTGGAAACCGCCCCTGTTACCTTACCTATTTTACCACAAAATCGGCGTTTTCGCAAGGAAAAACGCCGATTGGATGAAAATCATTGAGTGACAGGATTAACGGGCTTAAAATAGCGTTTTCACGCCTTTCGCGCTGTAATTATTCTGTAATATATATCGCTATGGGCGCTATGGATAGCGCTACCGGTAAAACTCCTTTACATACTTCGCGTAGACGTACCTTGTGGCGCCCTTGTACTTGAAGGTATACCAGCCGGAGGACTTGCCGGCAATCCTGAACTCCTGCCCTCTTTTCATGTGTCCGACGATAGGCGTGCGGTCCCCGTTCATCGACGGGTACCTCCGCACAAAGACCGAGTTTGCGTGCGCGACCTTGCCGTACAAGGCCTTCTTCTTCCAGTGCGCGTAGTACGTGGCGTCCCGGTGCGCCCTCGTCTCCGCGCTGACCCTCTTTCCGCCGGCCCTCTTCGTGTACCAGCCCCCAAAGCGGTAGCCCTTACGCGCGGGCGCCCTCAGCTTGCCGAGCTTCGACCCCTTCTTCACGTTTTTCACGAACGTAGGCTTCCCGGACGCCTTGCCGCCGTTCGCGTTGAACGTCACCTTCACTTTCGCTGCCGTAGGCTTCGCTACGCCCTTTCCGCCGCCCTTGCCCCCGGCATTGCCTTTGCCGCCGCCTTTGCCGCCTATGCCGTCGTCCGCCGGGCGGTCTATCACAAACGTCGTTTCACCATAGCCCGATCCATAGGCGTCTTCGAAGAACACGTCTATCCGGTGCGTGCCGTTTGGCAGGGTGTCCACAAATGCAGGCAGCAGTGTCACGACCGCGCTGCCCTGGGATAAGCCGCCTATGGCCTTGCCGCCCTTTGCCAGCTGCGCCCGGCCGTTTTGCGCCGCGCCGATGGCCAGGGGCTCTTCGTCCAGCGTCACGCCCTCCACGGTTTCAAACTGCCCCTTGAAGCCGATCTCCACGCTACTGCCCTTCCCTCCAACGCCGCCCGAAGCGGAGTTCTTCGTGACGGGGTGGCTGTGGGCGAGCGCCTTTAGCGCATCCGTCACATCCTTGGCGAGCTGTTCGACATAGGACTGGGTGTGGTCGCCGCTCTCGGCGGCCTTAGCCTTTGCAATGGCCGCTTGCAGGTTGTCCACGCCCACCTCGTCGTAATTCTCGTATAACCCTCCCATGATATCGTCATATACCTTTGCGGCGGACTTGGCCACGTCCGTGAGCCCCGCCTTGTCCGCGTTCACTTTCACGGGCAGGTAGAGCCCATAGGGTTCATACGCGCCGCCGTACGAATCGTCCGGCGTGAATACGGCCTTCGCGTAGAACACGCCGTCCTTAGGGTCGTTGCCCCTGCCGTCCGTGGCGTAGCTTCCCTGGCCCGGGACCGCGTCAGGATATTCCCACGCGAGGTCCCCGGCTACTTCCGTGTGCCCCAGGGCCGCCGCGCCGCCAAAGGCGTAGCCGGATATAAGGGAGGACCCTATGTTGTCCCCTAGCGTAATCGCGCTGGCCGCGCCCTCAGTGGCCACAGACAGCGTCGCCGCCTTGACGGGTATATCCACGTTGGCCTCCGCCACGACATAGCCGCCCCCCGATATATTGTCCCAATCCAGAAGGGAACCCGGCTTTGGCGTGAACACGAGTACGGCCTGCTGAGAACCGCTCCTCGACGTGATGAGCGCCTCCGGGTTTTTCCACGACCAGCCGCCCAACTCCGTGATGTCCACGGGCTCTGAGAGGTCCGCGCTGACGGCGAGCACGAGCCCGCCCGCGCTTATCGCGGAGCCAGACACCGTAGAGCCATACGTGGCGGGCCCAATCCCCGGCGCCGCGTCGATCTTGCTGCGCGGCGAGTAGACGGCGACATCGGCCTGCGTGGAAAGCGGGGCTATGCGCGGGTCGTCCGGCGTGAAGCGCGCGTACGGATGGTAAATGCCCGGGTCCGCATAGGAAATATCACCGGCTCCATAGCCGTTGGCGTAGTCGTCCCAGCCCCAGCCGCCTGTGGCCGCCGTCTCTGCGCCGTCATACGTGAACACCACGTCGCCCGTGATGGCAGAGTCCGAAAGGGTCTCGGGCCGCCCGGACACGGACGAGAATATCGTGGAGCCGGCCGGCGCGCCGCCCCCGGGCACGAATGGCGAAGCCTGTGCCACGGCGACCGTGACCGTGCCCTCTCTCTTATGATAATTCACGGCGAGGGCGCCCGCCGGCGTGAACACCACGTCGTAGGCGTAGCCGCGCTTGAGCCCGGCGGAGGCGCTCTCCGCGTCATCTCCCGGTATCTGCGCCACATTTACGGAAGGCGCCCAATCCAGATCGCCGTCCAGAGGATCCCCGTTTATGTCCAACGCCCCGCCCGAAAGCCCCAACGCCGAGAGCCGCTGCCCGAAGGCGAGCGTCCCGTCGCCGGACGGCCCGCCGTCCGCAGCCGGGCCCCTCCCGCCCCACTCAGGCGTGGCTTTCTCGATCGTCGCCTTCGCGGAGGACGGCGCGCCCACAAGCTCATAGCTGTCTATCTTCGCGCCTGTGAGGGCGAAACCGCCGACCAGCACGGTCTTGCCCTCTCCCGCGTCGGCCGAGTCAAAGAACGCTGTCGCACTGCTGAGCGACACGCCTATGGACTGCTCGTCGCCCGGCCTCACGTGCACGAGGTCCGGCGCCCCTACAAACTCTGCGAGGGTTTTCCCGTCGTAGACCTTGTCTTTCACCGCCACGCCCGCGATGCTCACGGAGCGCCGGCTCACGTCCAATACAAACGATGCCGCCTCCGAGTCGTTGTGGTTGTCGTCGCCCGTCCGCATGACGGTGATGGTCGCCTGCCCCACAGAGACCACGGTCACCTCGCCGGAGCCCTTGTCCACCGAAGCCACAGCCGTAGCGCCGCTTGACCATACGAAGCCGCCCGTGCCGCTGCCGCCGGCGGCGTGCAGGACGAAAGGCTCATCGCCGTAATCCGCTTCAAGCGTGCCGGCCACCGGATTGCCATCGCTGTCCGTGACACTCACCACATCCTGCGCGGCCTGCGCGACGTTGTAGCTTACGGCCTGGCTGCCGCCGCCCAGGAAGTTTTCGTCGCCGGAGTAGGCCGCGCGCAGCCCGTGCGCGCCGGCGCCGAAGCTGCAGGCCAGCGTCGCGACGCCGTTCGTCACCTTTACGGGGCCGTCGCCGAGCAGGGCCCCGCCATCGAAGAAGCTCACCTCGCCCGTGGCAAACGCGCCGTTCGCGCCCGGCGCCACAGACGCGCTAAGCAGGGTGCTGTTCCCAAATACGGCCCCGCCCTCCGGCTCAGCTGAAAACGACAGCGCCGAGACAGCCTTGGCCATTGGCAGGGTGATATGGATCTCAGCGGGCGCGTTGTTGCCGCTGCCGGCGCCGCCGCCCGTGCCGCCTACAGAACCGTCAGCCACGTACCCATGCCCATGCGGGCTTATGGACACGGTGAAATCGTAGCTCCCAGTCTCCGGCGCGGCAAGGCCGTTGAGGTATGCCGCGCTGAACGTGAGCGTATCGCCCGCTACGCTGTACGCGCCCGGATCGAGCAGGCCGCCCCCGAGCTTCACGCCCGCCACAGTGTTGCCGTTTAAGGCAAGCCCTGCGCTAACGCCCTCGGCGGACGTCCTCGTGAACGTCGGCGGGCCCGACGCCAGGGCGCTGTCCGTGTAGCGCACGACGCCGTCCGTATTCACGACGCGCACATTGCCAGCCCTGTCCGTGACCCGCGCGTAGATGATGGATGCTCCGTCTGCGTTCAGCTGGAAATCGTCCGCCTCTATCCAGCCGGTAGCGGCCTTGGCTTCGGCCTCCGAGCCGAACGCCTCCGCGCGCGTCAGGTACTCGACGCCCGCGACGCCCGACCCGGGGGTTTCATCTGAACCCTCAATCTCCACGGCCACGTCGCCTCGGTAGAAGCGCACGAAGGACGGGCTAGGCAAGAAGCTCCCAAACTCGAGCCCGCGCAGCTGTACCGAGCCGCCCGGCGCGGTAGTGTCATACCCCACCGTGGCTATCCGCTCGGCCTCGGCATTGCCCGCGGCGTCGGCCGCCCGGTAGGCGATAGAGTGCGCGCCGTCGCCGAGGCCATCGATGGCGCCCAGGTCGATGACCGCCTCGCTGCCCGGTACAGTGACCTCCGGTTGGCTATCTATGCGGTAGCTGACGGATGCGACCACCCCAAGGCCCGCCCCAGAGGCATTGCCGCCGGTAGCCTCGCGCACATCGTCGTCCACGGTGGAAAGCGTGAGCAGCCCGTCGGAAGTCCACGCCCCGTCCGCAGCGCCGCCGCCCTCAAACCCAAGTGTGCTCACAGGCGCTACGCCGTCGGTATACAGCGCCGTCAGCTCGAGCGCTTCGGCTGGCATCCCTATGAGGCCGGGGCTCCCTTCCGGCAATGCGGCCGTGGGCGGTGTGACGACAGCGCCCGCAGAGGTCTGCTCCCACGCGTCGAAGCGCCAGCCCGCCAAGGGCGCTACGGCCTCAATCTTGACGCCTGTGCCCGCAACGAAGCAGCCGTCAGCCGTGCCGTAATCGCCCACAGCCGTGCCTCCGCCGCCCGTGCCGCCCGCAAAGCCCGTAGCCCCCTCGGAGCCGAGTAGGGCCAGGGGCCAGGTCGCCGTGACGCCCTCGAGCGTTATGACGCCCTGCGCCACCGAGCCGTCGCCAAAGACCACCATGACGGTGTGTTCGCCTTCGGCTCGCGTCCAGTCCTCGGCCAGTGTCACGACGAGCTGGTTTTTGATCTCCTCGGGCGCGCCGCCGTCGAAGATGAAGGGAGCCGGCCCGACCCCTTCCGCGCTCCAGAGGCCGGGGTCGAGCAGCCCGCCGTCAAGATACACCTCCTTGGCGCCCGTGCCCCCGCCAACGCCGTATTCATTACTCGTATAAAGCCCGTAGGCCGGCGCGACGTAGCCGCCCCGCGCGTCCGCTGCGGGGAGCACCTGCTCGGCCTTGAGGTTCGTGATATAGTTGTGCCCCTCGCCGTCGAGGAAGAACGCCGCCTCCGCGATGTTGTCCGCGCCCTTGACGGCGTCGCCGGCAAAGGCGGCGCCCACTCCCCAGCCCGGCAGGCCGACGTACAGGGGGCCGCCCGCGCTGACATCCAGCGTCACGCGGTAGGTCCAGCCCTCATCGGCCGTGACGCTGTACACGCCGCTTATCGCTACGTTCGTCGCCGGGGCGCCCCCCTCCGAGCTGTACAGCCTTACGGGCCCGTCGTAGCTGCCGCCGCCGTACCACACAAGCCCCGCCGGATCGGTGGGCGTGAGGCTTTTGTCGAATGTGAACTGGAGGATGAACGACGACCATCCATCCGGCGTCCTTATCACCTCGGCTTTCTCGATCCCGCGCGGAATGACGGCCTTCGCCTCGTCCGAGCTGAGGGAGCCCACATTTGTCTTCGAGATCTGCAGGGCGTACACCGTGCTGTCGAGATTGACCGTGACGTCGATGGGGTCGCCCGTCTTGTAACTAACGAGCGGGGCGGCTTTCAGCGTGTAGAGCGTTTTGTCCGCGCTGACGCCCGCAAAGCCGCCGAGGCCCGCCTCCGTATCCTCGAGCTTGTGCGCCGCGCCGCCTATGACCACGCTGCTAAACGCCAGGTCGATGGGGTAGATGAACTTGATCGCCAGCGTGTCCGTGGGCCCGCCCGGGCCCGCCGAGGATATGGCCGCAGCCGAGGCTATCCCGGCAAACGGGCGCACGATGAAGCTGGCCTCCTGCTCGGAGGAGGTGCTGTTGTCGTAGGCCAGCCTTATCCTGGCCTTGTACTCACCGCGCGTGAGCTTCTCTTTCGGCTTTATCGTCCAGTCCGCGCCCGAGCCGGAAAGCACGAAGTTGTCATCGGGGTTTTCAATGAACGACACGCCCGTGATAGTGCCGCCGTCGCCGCTCACGTCCTTAGGGGCTATCTGGCCGGGCCCCGCGCCGACGGAGTAACACTCGAGCGCGCTGTCAAAGGATACCGCGCCAAAGGCGTGGATGTAGAAAGGCGCTATCGAGCTCGCGAATCTTGAAGCCGCGACGGCCTTCTCCCGGAGGTGGTAGGCGCCGGGGGTGATGTCCGCCACCGAAGAGCCGACTATGGTGGTCCACGGCCCCGCTGCCTCTCCTCCGGCGCCCACCGAGCGGTATTCCATATCCGCGCCCACGCCGGTCAGCCCGCCCTTGCCGCCTTCCGTAGCGGGATCATTCGTAGCGAACCCTGCCGGCGCCGTAGGCCTCGCGGGCACGGCGATGGACTGCACAGGCGAGTCCTCATGGCCCGGATCGTCGTCCGTGAGTATGGCCCCTTCAGACACTCCCTTACGCAAGACCCTCAGCGTAGCGTCGGCATCGCTGGGAAGGCTGTAGGGCATGTGGTCATAGACGCCGCCCCCTTCGATGGTGCGCTCGTCGCCGAACGAGCCGCTACCGGCGGCGAACACATAGACGCCGCCCGGCTCAAGCCCCGTCAGCCGCTCACCCACGAAGTCTATGACAGCCGCGGGCGTGGGCCAGGCGTCAGGGGCGTACAGCGTGACGCCTTCTAATGTAACGGGGTCAGACTCGAAGAAGTAGCTGTGCCCGTTTGAAGCGTTCGACCACCCGTTTATCCCCACGGTGGCCGGCGCGCCGTTTGTCCACTCGGGCGCACCGGAGGGGCTTTTCGTCACGAGCCATGTCTTTGCGTTGCCGTCGCCGGCGTCCGTGATGGCGCCGTGGTTCGCGGCGCCGCCGCCAATGCTGACGTCCACGTGCGCGCCCTCGAAGCCCGTCACGTCCTTGTCGAAGGTGAGCAGTATGCCCGTCGAAGGGGCCCGCCCGTTCTTGCCGCCGTGCTGTACGGCTCTCAGGACGCTCACCTTCAGCGGCGTCACCACGCGCCGGCCCGTATACGCCGCTTTGTTGCCCGCTTCGTCGGCCACAACCACATTAAACCAGTACGGCGTGTCGGCCTCAAGCCCGCCCACGGCGAACGTGGCAATGTCCGTGCTTCCGGCCGCGCCGTTCAGCGGTATGCCGCCGTTCGCGGCGCAGTCCTCGGGCGTGCGGATGTTGTCCGAGGCGGAGCGGTAGACAAAGTAGCGCAGGGTATTGTCGCGCATGGCCGGGAAGGCGTCCGCCGCCTTCGCCCAGCTGAGCGTCAGGCCCGTTTCGCCCAGATCGGAAACGGCGAGCGCGCTGTCGGGCGAACCGCCAGCCGCGCCGCCAGCTACGGGAAGTGTCGTCTCCTCGGCCACGGAGAGCGCCACGTTCGCCGGCAGCGCGGCGTAGTGGTTCGAGTCGCCAGCCCGCGTGACGATGATCGTCGCCTCGCCCTTGCCGATGATATTGACGGTGGCGTTCTCGCCAAGAGACCCGCTGGTGGTGATCGTCGCCACGGACGGGTCCGTGCTCGACCACACGTAATCATTGCCGGGCAGGTCGACGCCGCCCGTGGCGGCCAGCGCGAATGAAACGTCCTCGCGCTTCTTGTCTAGCCCGGTAACAGCCTCCGCGCCCTCCTTCACGGCAAGCGCGCCCTGGTCCGCTTGAGTCACATTGTAGCCGGCGAGAGGCGCCGGCATGGCCGCGGCGTAGTTGCCGTCGCCGGAATACACGGCGAGTATCGTATGCGGGCCCGCCGGCAGGGTGACGGCCACGCTCGCCCGGCCACGGCCCTCCGTGTAGGGGTCCACGCCCACGGGCCCGCCGCCGAGAAGATTCCCAGAATCAAGGGAGCCGTCGTAGAAATTCACCGTACCGCCCGGCGCGGCCCCGCTGTTGTCTATGGTCACGCGCAGCGTCACATTGCCCTCGCCATAGACGGCGCCGCCCTGCTGCGCGGACGGCACGGAAAGCGCGAGCGTCGGCTCGGCCTTGGATACCTCGACCGTGAAGCCCGTCGTATCGGGCGCGTCGTTCGCCTTGCCCGTGCCGGCGCCGCCCGGGCCGGGAAGCCCGCCGCCGGCTGCATACCTCTCGCCCAGAGGCCGGTACGACACGAGGAAACCGTGCCCGCAGCTTGTCTCTCCTATCGCGCCCGCAGACAGCGTATCGAGATAGGACGACTTCAGCGTGATGACATTGCCCATGCCGTTATCAGGGACCGTATAGTCTTCGCCCTCTGTCAGCTCCGCCCCGTCCAGCGAGACAGTATCTATCACGTTGCCGTTTAGCGTCACGTTCACGTCCACATCCTTACCGGAGAGCTTCGTGTAGCCCACGTGGGCGTCCGAAGCCGCGCTGTCCGTGTAGACCACGACGCCGTCCGAGCCTATGATGGAGAGGTTGCCCGCCGCGTCAGTCATGCGGGCGTAGGCGAAGAACTTCTCGTTCGGCTCTACGCTGAAGCCCGCCGAGCCCGTCGCGCCGCTGCCAGAGCCTGCGATATCGCCGGACTGCCAGCCGGTGGCATTGTTCACCTCCGCCGCCGTATCGAAAGCCTCAGAGACCTTTAGGTACTCCAGGGACACGAGCCCGTCGCCGCCCTCGTCGATGGCTGTGATGTCCACGTCCGCCGTTTCGTTGAAGAACAACCCGAATGTTATCTTGTTGAAAAACTCCGCAAAGGCGTTGCCCTCGACCGTGACGCTGCCCGTCGGCGCCGTGCCGTCGCGGTAGACCGTGGCCTGCTGCGGCGCGCCCGTCACGTCGTAGCCCTCCCAGTCTGAAACCGAGATGTCCACGCCGCCCTGCGCCACGCCCGTGACGGACAGGGTATATGACGTCCCCGCGCCCGTAAGCTCTCCCTTCACGGCGTGCCCCGTACCGTCCGTCAGCTCGATACTGCCCGCCGTGAGCCCCGAGACCGGATAGTCAAACGTGAGCGAAATATCCGTCGTCGTCCTGACGCCCGGGTCGTCCGCACCGCCCCCCGGCGCGCCGCCGGACTGCCCCGCAATGAACGAGACCTGGCGGGTCGTGGACAGGGTGAGCTCATAGTAGACCGCCGTAGCGTCGTCGTCGGACGAGACGGTCTTTAGCCATGCGTGGGCCGGATAGCCCGTATCGCCTACCCAGGCGAGCGGCAGATTGCTGACAGCGTGGCCGGGGGCAAAGTCGGCGTCGCTATAAAGCTGGGCCTGTACCGAACCCGACTGCCCGGCTATACCGAGGTCGCCGGGAGAGAGCGATCCCGCGCCCGCTGGCAGCGCTACGCTGAGCCTCACGGGCTGGGCCGGGACAAGCCCCTGCGAGGCCGTGCCCGCGGCTACGGAAGGGGCGGCGCCGTGAACCGCCGTGACCGTTGGCCGCACTACCCACTTCGCCCAGTAGTCGTGATGGCTAAACTCGCCCTCTTCCTCCGCCGGCGTCTCCGTGACGGGGCCCGACGTCAGGCCCTCGTCGCCGTACCAGCCCGCGAGCACGTGGCTGCGCGATATTGCGTCAGCCGCTGACGGCAGCTGCATGGGGCTCGTCAGATAGCTGTGGTCGTACTCTCCCTCGCGGTCAGGGTCCACCGACTCTATCCAGCCATCCGGCATATACAGATAACCCGGCACGGCAGGCTCGCCGCCGCCCTGCGGCACGTATGTCTTCGTGAAAAGGGTCACCGTCGGCTTTTCGGAGCCGACCCGCACCGTCGTTATCGCGGACGCGAACGCCGTAGCGCTCGGCGCGTAGCGCACCTCATAGCGTCCCGGCGTCACGAGGGCCGTATTGTACGCATTCGTCCAGCCGCTAGTCACATCCGCCCCGTTCATGCCCGCGCGGTACTGGAATATCCCCGCGCACGTGATCGTCCCGTCAGAGGCATTGTCGTCCGACGCTTTTGTCGTCCCTACGCTTCCCGGCGCGGGGCCGCGGCCCGCCACTTCCAGCGTATCCGCAGCCGATGCGGGGTACGGCGGATTCGATCCCGCCCGGCGCACGACGTTCAGCGTGAAGTCGCCCGCCGAAGCAAGCTCTGTGACCGAAGCGAGGTTTCCAAGCTCCCCGTCCCCGCCGCCCTTCACCGTCACCGCGTAGCCCGCCGGGCTGTAGCCGCTGTTATATACGAGAGCCTCATCCGTGAAATTCACGTGGGCGACAGCCGAAGCCGTCGGCGTGGCCTGCGCCGTGTAGGCAGTCAGGAGCGCCACATCCGGGGCCTCGTTGTGGTCCGCGTCGCCCGACGCGCGTACGCGCACCACGTAGCCGCGCGCCGCAGCGAGCCCCGGGAAGACGTGGGAGGCCATGCCGTCCGGTCCCACAGCCGCGTCCTCAGCCGAGTACGCGCCGCCGCCGAGCCGGTACGAAAGCCTCGCGCCCTCCGGCGCCCCGCTTATCGCAAGCCCAAAGCTCTCCGCCGTGACGTCCTGCGTATCGGCCTCAATCCCGCCAAGGCCCCAGTTCGCCTTATTGACGGTAAAGTACACGTTGCTGTGGCAGGTATAGCCGTTCCCGCCGTGGGAGTAGGCGATATTCACTTGGATGGTGTAATTCCCAGCGGGTATGCCGGCCGCCGGCGCTATGGCCCACGCCTTTGACTGGCCGACCGCAAGCTCCGTCGCGCCGGGCACAGAGACCGCGCCCGGGGCGTTTAGCGTGAAGTATTCCGAGCCCGGGCCGCTTAGCGTGACAGCGCCCGCCGCAAGCTCCACGGGGTCGGCGATGATATTGTTGATTGTCAGCTCGTGCAGCGCCGTGCCCACCTCGCCGTACGTAGCCGAGCCGAGGTTTAGCACTGAGGCGCTGAGCGGCGAGGACACCGTCACGTAGAAGGACGCCGGGGATTCATCCGTCGCCGAGTAGCGGACATCCCAGTCGCTCCCCTCGTAATAATCAAGCGTCACGCTCTGGACCCCCGTTATGTCCGTCCACGACCGCGCCCCGTCTGTGCTGAGGCTGTACTGGTACGCGCAGAGCGGGTCGAGGCCCATGACCGTGATGCCCTGGCCCGGGTCGGCAATATCGACGAGCCTCGACGTCAGCCCCTCCGGCGCATCCGGGCGCCCCGGCAGCATGGTTTCAGTGTCATGCGAAGCGAACGCCACTGACGAGGCAGGGTAGCGCAGGTCTATGCCAGCCCCCGCCGCCGCGCTCCAGCCGAGCTCTTCAAAGCCCACGGACGCGCCAGCCGCCAGCCCCGTATATCCGGGGGAAGCCGCCTCGCGCCACTCGAGCGCCGCCGCATTTGCCGCCAAGCGCTCGCCCGCGAAGTCCACGCCCCACGCGCCCGCTACGGGCGCCTGGGGGCGCGCCGGCGCCGTCACACTGGCCTCCGGCTGTACGCCCGCGCCAGTGTAGCCATCCGTTATCGCGAGGCGGTATGTCACCGTGGCGCCGGACGCCCCCGCATCGTCCATCGCCCCGAATATGCTCCGCCCATCGTCCGCCACGCCGCCCTGCGCGAGCTCCAGGCGCGCCGAGCCAGCCGCCCGCCGCCACGAGGAGCCGTCGCCTATGAGCCAGGCCGCAGCGCCGCCCGAAGCCTGCACTCGATACTCCGTATCGGACGGGATAAAGCCCGTGCCGCCTGCGCTAGAGCCCACCGCCTCTGCCGCGAAGTCCACCGAAAGGGGCGTAGCGTAGGGATAGACGCGCACACCGCGCAGCCAGGCCCCGCTGTCCTCCGGGCGGAATACTACCTGGTACGTCTTTGTGGGGTCGAGGCCCGTGAATGTGGCGGGCGAGCCCCCGCCGGGAACCACGGGCCCAGAGGCAATCTGCCCGCTCACCGGGTCCGCCAAGGCGTAGCCGTAGCCCTCGCGCACGCCCTCGGCGCGGACTGTGATGGGCGTCCCGCCCGGCGCGCGGGAAACGTCCGCCGCCGCCATATCCACAGTGCCAGCCGGCGGCATCGGGATAGGCAAGGCCACGAGCCGGGGCTCTCCGCCCTCCACCTCCGGCGCCTCGTAGGCCGCGTCCGCGTAAGCCACCTCCGTGTAGCCCGCCGCGCGCGCAACGAGCCAGTACGTGGCGCCCAGGCCCAGGCCATCGAACACTGCCGCGCCTGAGCCGTCCTTCCAGCCGGAGCCTGAGCCCGTGTCAGGCGCCTCATCGTCGCCCGCCAAAATCGCGTACTGCACCTGCGCGCTCGCGTTCACAAGCGTCACGCGCGCCTTGCGGCCGCCGCCCCCCGCATCGTCGTAGACCTCGAGGTCGTAAGACGGCAGGTCCCCATCGTCGCCCACATACGCCGCCGGTATCTTCACGTCCCGGTAATACCCCGGGTCCAGCACGCCCCCCGCGCTCTCGTTCGTGTGGAGCCCCGTATTGATGGCGCCTATGGGAATGCCTATGATACGGTACGTCTTACCCGGAACGAGGTCTTTGAAGGTAATAGCGCCGCTGTCCGAGAACGCCGCCCCGCCCGAGCCTGTGCTCGAATCGGTAGAGTACCATCCGCCCGCGCCAAGGCCCGTAGTGGGGGCGACGGCGCTTCCCGCGCTGCCGCCCGAAGCGTTAGAAGTGTAGAAGGCCGATAGCCCCGTCTGCTCGATCACGGAGGAGCCGCGCACCTCAGCCAGGGCGTAGGCGTAGCCGGATTTCGTGTGCGTGGAGATAGATGTGTCGCCGGAGTAGGCGATGTCCGGAGTAGGCGCGAGGTCGCTACCGGAGGCAAACTTTATGTTGTCGAGGCCGTTACCGTTGCCTGCGGGAGCCGCCGGAGAAACGGCGACGAAGCCGAATACCGTCGTGCCCTGTCCTTCGGGAACAGTATATACGTCTGAACGTGTGGCCCAAGTGTCCGATGCTTGGGATATGTACACGTAATAATTGGCGTTATTGTAACGGACGATTCTGCTTTGTCCAGAAAGCGCGGTAAGAGTAGACGCATTGCCAAGCGTATTTACAATGTCATTGAAATAGGTTGTTGTGTTTTTGCCGTAGGGGTATTCCCATGAGAAAATACCGCTGTAAAATTGTTGATAACCAGTGGGGTTCTGTTTTGGAAGCGAAGTTGCGGCGGCGTTGCCGGTCATTTGCCGATTATAATTTGCTTCATCAACCCATCGGTTTGTAGTTGACCCATAGTCGGATTTTTCATTCAAAGCCGGACCAATCACAACAGCAATGATTTCATTACTGCTTGTTACCTTGACATGGTCAATGCTCCATTCATAAATCTTGCCAGGAACAGTTGCTACCTCTTGGTAAAGGGACGATGAAACACCGGACGCGAGCTCGACATAAAAAGGCCTATCTGTTGTATCAACCAAACCCATTACGGTGTCTGGAGTCACTGCATGGTTTTCAGGCTGTTTTATCGTCGTCATCATGTCTGTGGTCTTGCCATAATCGATCATATTGCTGGTGGTGGCATCCTGTGTCGTATCCCAGTAAGGCACGAATTCGAGATCACCGGTCTGTGGGTTTGCAATGCCGGAGTTGGGACGCCCTGTATCGAGCGGAATAGTGTCAAGAGTGTTTGAGCGCGTCCATGGCCACGCGCCGTTAAAAGTCTGGAAGTCCCCGTTCATGATTTTCGGCTCAAGCGCCCGGTTCACGACCTTCGTCAGCGCGAAAGCGCTGTCGCGGGAGGTCGTTTCTCTGTCGTCGTCCACGTTGCCGTCGCCGTCGATGTCCCTGTGGTTCGTGACCGTGACCCAGTAGTAGTAGTACGTCGTCGCCGAAACGGTGGGCGTAGTGACGTCGAGCACGGAGTCCGTGCCGATAGTCTCGTCCGCGCCCGTGGCCTTCACGCCGTCCTGCGCCGCGCCCGTGGCGGACGCGTTCGCCACGGGGGCGTCGTAGGCCGCCGAGCGATGCCACGCGTACGTCAGATAGCCGCCGTCGGTAGAGGCCGCGCGCACATAGAAGCGGGCCGCCGCCCCCTCAGAATACGTGGAGTCGGCAGGATGCCGCGTGAACTGCGGCGCCGCGACCACGTCGCCCGAAGCCTGGGCGCCCACGCCGTCAGCCTTTGCAGGCAGGGGCAGCCCATACGGAAAAGCAAGAGAAAGCGCCAGCAGCAAGGCCAGCGCAAGAGAGAAAACCGCGCGGGACAGATGCGTATGGGTTGTTTTCGTGTGGCCGGACGAGTTTTCGTCAGAATCTAAACCTCGGCTCTCCCAGCCCCCCCCCGGGAAATACTGGAAGCCGAAGGTTCATATTCGGCGAGTCCGCTCTTTTTTGTATCTGTGTTCTGCGTTTTTGGTTCTACAGTTTCCCTGCTCATTGTACTTCCCCGTTTCTATATCGCGCCGCCCCGCGGGCGCCCCGTCCAAGCGCGCAGCCCCCGCGCGCCCCCTATTATTATTAAAACTACAAACAAACGAGCCGCACAAAGCGGCAGACGCCTATCTGCTTCATCTACATATTATATACCCAAAATCCCGCCCCGCAAACAGGAAATTCACGCCCACCCTATCAAGTCGAGGATTGTGCTATAATAAATTTTGTGGAGAATGCACGCGAGGAGGGAATGTTGGCGGTGAATAAGCGCGTTGAATATTGGCTTGATCTGGCTGATTATGATATTGAAACGGCCAAGGTGATGCTACGCGGTAGAAGATATCTATATGTCGGCTTCATGTGCCATCAGACGATTGAAAAGGCGATTAAGGCAATCATTGCGCGTGATTGCGGAAAGGATGAGATACCGCCGAAAATCCATGACCTTTCAAAGCTGGCGATTCGCGCAAAGCTAATGGACGCTATGTCGGACGGACAACAGGATTTCATTGAAGAATTGAACCCTTTGAATATTGAGGCGCGTTATCCTGAATATAAAGAACAGATCGCGAAAACGCTTACTCTTAAAAAATGCAAGGAAATCATTGCGGGAACGGAAGAACTGCTATGTTGGATCAAGGAACAGTTATAAATACTGTCGAACGCTACGCAGATCTGGTGGCAAGCGAGCTTTCTCCTGCCGCCGTGGTTCTATATGGTTCATACGCCAAAGGAAACGCTAGTGAGGACAGCGACATCGACGTGGCGGTCATTTTCAATGGGTTTAAGGGCGATTGGTTGGAAGCCTCGTCCTATTTGTGGCGACTCAGGCGCGGGATCAGCTTTGATATTGAGCCTATTCTGCTCGATAGCACCCAAGACAAAAGCGGTTTTGTAGCGAATATATTCAAAACCGGACAAATAATATATCAGGCGTAAGCGCGGCAAGTGGGATGCGAAAGATCTAATATATTACTGTATATATCAGTTTTCTATCAGAGCCGCCCACTCGACACTTCTATCCGGCGGGCGTCGGGGAAGGCTGCTTTCAGGTTTTTCGATACTTCGGCTGTCGTTATTATGATCTGGCAGTCCTCGAACGATTCCGGTAGGCGTTTTTGCCTCCCGGCGTCGAGCTCCGAGAGCACGTCGTCGAGCAGCAGTATCGGCATCTCGCCTGTTTCTTCCTTTATGATGTCCACTTCGGCGAGCTTGAGCGCGAGGGCGGCCGTGCGCTGCTGGCCTTGGGAACCGTATTTGCGCAGATCGACGCCGCCGCTCACGATCTTGAGGTCGTCCTTGTGCGGCCCGGCTGTCGTCGAGCCGGCTTCGCGGTCTTTGGGGCGGCGCGCGCGGAGGCTTTCGAGTATCACGGATTGCAGCGCTTCGGCGCCTTCCGTTAGGGCCTCTCCCGGGGATATGCCCGGCTCGTACGACACTTCGAGTACGTCGTCCGTGTCCGGGGCCGGGGCCGTGTCCGCGCCGGGCGCTGTGACGCGCGCCTGTATTCTAGCGCTGATCACCGCGAGCCTTTTCGTGAACCGCGCGCGCTCCGCCATGATGCGCGCGCCGGTTTCGGCGAGGTAGCCGTCGTATATATCCAGGAGATGTTCGTTCAGATCGGATTCTTTCAGCAACAGGTTGCGGTTTCTCACGATCCTGCGGTACTTTATGACGTCGAGATAATAGAGCGGCTTGAGCTGGAAGAGCTCGTGGTCCATGAACCGCCGTCTTTTCTCGGGTTCGTCTTTCACTATGCGAAGATCGTCGGGCGAGAAGATCACGGTCAGCGCGTGGTCGAGCAGGTCGGCGCTTTTTCGCACGCCGATGCCGTCCACGAAAAAACTCTTTTCACGGCCTGTCATTTTGGCCTCCACGGTCAGATCCTCGCCCTCTTTTTCAAAAAGGCCCTTTATGTGGTAGAAGCCTTTTCCGAATGTGATCGCTTCGGCGTCGTTGCGCGTACGGAAAGAGCGCCCCATCGAGAGGATGTGGACGGCCTCAAGCATGTTCGTCTTGCCCTCGCCGTTTTTCCCCGTCAAGATATTGACGCCCGGGTCAAAGTCAACGGAGCGGGACTCATAGCTACGGAAATTCTGAAGCGCTAATGTTCGTATATACATGGATAAATATTAACACAAGAGCCGGTTGAAAAACTATTGCGCGGCTGTTGTTCGATTCGGTTTTGCCGATAAGGCCGTGGATATTGCCCCTCTGATCGCTTTACTCAAAAATCTAAGCGTCAACAGGCGGAATACGCCCGGGCGTGTTATAATGTCATTCATGACAAAAACTACGTCAAAATATTACCAGTCTAAATATCCGCTGATTAAAGGTTCGACAATAGATGAGATCGTTCCAAAAGCGCGCGCTATCTATAGTGAAATCGACAAGTCAACCGGACGGCGTAATACATATATCCGCTCCGCTTATTTTAATAAAGAAAAGGTGTTTTTGAAGCCCTTTTGGGAACATCTATACCAGAAACGCCGTAGTGAACGAGCGCGCCGCTTAAAGTATTACAAATGTGCGTTGGATTTGATTCGTAATACTCGATTTGAGCCAGATTTCAAAGATGACGGGCGCGGTAGCAAGAATGTTTATTATCGGTTCTATGGCAAGTCGAAAACCGGTGAAAAATTTGTGGTTCAGATTCATTGCGACAAGCGCAAGAACAAATACTTCATGTCGTGCTATCCGAAAAAATGAAGCTTATAAAAGAAAAACCCCGCGGGGTAACTCGATGGTCACGGTGCCGGATTCCTCTTTTAAATAGATAAACTTGCGCTTATCTGTATACAATATAGCAAACCGCGAATAAAAAGTCAAGCGCACAATCGGTTATGTGCACAATCGGTTAACACAATCGGTTAACACGCATTGCCTCTGATCGGTTAACACACATTGCCTCATGCACACCAATTCTATGCGAATGCCGCGAGAGTGAGTTTCGATCAAACGTTTTCGACGGCGGCGCGCTCGACTGCGAGCGCGTTTTTGTAGCGTTCGAGGTAGGCCGCGAAGCCTTCTGCGTCTTTGTTATCTGGCGCGGCTTCTGTGTGTTCCATGTTCGCGAATACTTTGCTTTCGAGGTATTCTTCCAGGGTTTCGCTCCCCGTTTTTTTTGATGCGGCGTAGGCCGCGAGGACGGCTATGCCCCACGCGCCGCCCTCGCCGGCGGTCTCCATCACCGAAACGGGCGTACCGAGCGCCGAGGCCATGAGGCGCTGGGCGACCCCTTTGACTTTGAAAAGCCCACCGTGCCCGAGTAGGCGGTCTATGCGCACGTTTTCGTTTTCCATCAGTATGTCCATGCCTATTTTCAGCGTCGCCATAGACGAGAAGAGCAGGGAGCGCGACAGGTTGGCGAATGTGAATTCGGCGTCGGGTGCGCGCAGTAGCAGTGGGCGGCCTTCGTCAAACCCTGTGATCGGTTCGCCCGAGAAATAATTGTAGGTCAGGAGGCCTCCGCAGTCGCCTTCCCCGCTAAGGGCCTGGCGGTAGAGGGTTTCGTACAGCGCGGACTTGTCCGTCTTTGCCCCGAGCAGGGCGGCGGCTTCGCCGAAAATCCGCACCCACGCGTCTATGTCGGATGTGCAGTTGTTGCAGTGCACCATGGCTACGGGCCGCCCTGTGGGCGTCGTGATCATGTCGATCTCGGGATAGACTTTTGACAGGGGCTCTTCAAGGACGATCATCGAGAAGACGGACGTGCCCGCCGAGATGTTGCCCGTACGCTCGGCCACGGCGCCGGTCGCGACCATGCCTGTACCGCCGTCCCCCTCGGGCGGGCATGCGGGCGCGCCTGGTTCGAGCGTCCCGGACGGATCGATCCATCGCGCGCCTTCGGGCGTCAGCGCGCCCGCGCCCTCGCCGGCTGTCAATACATCCGGCAATATATCGCGGATACTCCACGGGATGCCACTGCCCGCCGCCTGTCCTGAACTGACGGGCTGACAGATGGTTTTATTGAACTTATCCAACATGGCTTCGTCGTAGCCGCAGGTCTCGCTGTCTATGGGGAACATGCCCGACGCGTCGCCGACGCCGATGGCGGACTCGCCTGTGAGCTTCTCGTGCACGTACCCGGCGAGCGACGTAATGCGGGCGATGTCCGGCGTGTGCGGCTCTCCGTCAAGGATAGCCTGGTACAGATGGGCTATGCTCCAGCGCAGGGGTATGTTGAAGCCGAACAGTTCGGTCAGTTCGGCGGCGGCGCGGCCTGTCGTGGTGTTGCGCCACGTGCGGAAAGGCGCGAGCAGGCCTCCTGCGCTGTCGAAAGCGAGATAGCCGTGCATCATCGCGCTGACGCCTATGCCGGCCACGCGGCGAAGCTCCTCGCCGTAGCGCCGGCGCACGTCGTCCGCGAGGGCGGCGTAGCTGGCCCTGACGCCTTTTTCCACGTCGTCCAGGCTGTACGTCCATATGCCGTTTTCCAAGCGGTTCTCCCAGTCGTGGGCACCGGACGCGATCGGCGCGAAATCCTCGCCTATCAGCACGGACTTGACGCGCGTAGAGCCGAGCTCTATGCCGAGAAATGTTCTTTCAAGCATGATCTTCTCCATTTACTTCCTATACCCCCTTGCCCGAGTACCCGTAGAGCGGAAACCATATGACAACGCGATTTACATATCCGTCATTATACCTCAATCGGGGCGGTTCGCGTTACAAATAAAACGATAAATATTGATTCCCCGTCGCTTACTGCTGTTTTCTCATATACCGCTTCATCATGGGCATGACAAAATCCACCTCGCCCCTTCGCGTTTCCGTTATGACGCCAAGCTTCGCCAATCGGCGCTTATACTGGCCCGCGTATGACGCGCTCACGCCCATTCGCGCCGCTATATCCGCAGTCCTGCTTGCGCCTTCGTCCTCGAGCATGGCATTGAGATATTCCCTATCCTTTGAAGATAATTCAAACATGGTAGCGTCGAGGATCATGTTTTGCATATCCTCTTCGGCGTCCCTTATCCCTGCTTTCGCGTCGGCCAATGTGATTGTCTTTCTGTTCGATCTGTTGAAAGCGTGGTAGCCGATAAGCTGAATCAGGAAAGGAAATCCCTCTGTCTTTTCGGACGCCGCCGACAGCGCCCTCGCTTCTATCTCCCTACCGGTGAGCTCAACGGTCTTTTTTATCGCAGCGCGCACATCGGGCATGCTCACGGGGCCGAGATTGCGCCTGAACGCGCGGCGCAAGAATGAAACCGAGTCGTGCTGGTACAGCTGCATCACCTTGTTCGGCAGTCCGGCCATTATGAGCGCTACGTTCCTTTTGGCCATAATAAAAGCCTGAAATGTTGAAATCAGTTCGATGAGTGAAGCGTGTTCCGCAGATATCTCGTCTATGACGAAGATAAGCCCCGTACCAGTCTCATCGAATATGTCTAAATGGTTTTCGACCCGCGTGCGCCATGTCAACTCCCTTTCAGGCGATATTTCCCGCGTGAATCCCGTACCGTAGACCTGTAAGCCCGTAAGTTTTCCGACGCTCTTTTTTGGGAGTAGATTCGCCGCCCTTCTCTCTATCTGCTCTATGAGTTCATCAAGCAAACGCGGGCTTGCGGACGCGCTCGCGCTGATCCATCCTATCGATTCGGCTTCTGAGGCTATCCTCGCAAGCAGGACAGTTTTCCCGCTGCCTCGTGGCCCGGTGAATAGCGTGACCCTGTTTGGATCCCCCGGCGCGTTGCGCAATCCGTTCAACACGTCGTCAATCATCTTTCCGCGCCCGGCTAAAATAGGCGGTTCATTCCCGAACATTGGAGTGAAAGGATTTTTGTATATCATCATTCGCGCCTTTACATTGCTTTACATTCTTTTGCACTCGTTTACATTGTTTTAAATTTCTTTGCACTCTTTTACATTGCTTTGTATTATTTTAACACAAAACATTATGGGGGTACGGAAGACGAAATTTTTGGCTTTTTTTCGGGAACGCGATCTTCGGTGGGCACGGCCACCGCATGAAAATCCCATATAATGTAATTGCATGGAAGGCCGCTACGTGAAAGAGAGGGCCTTTCCCGGAATTATCGCGAATATGTGTTGAAAAATCAATAGCCGTGTAAT
>JAISAI010000063.1 GCA_031266795.1 Eubacteriales Family XIII. Incertae Sedis bacterium | reverse complement strand
AGCACCACGACGAGAGCTATAACTGCAGCCACGTCAAACGTGACATTCATTGTTACTTCTGCCATAATGCGCGCTCCTTTCTGTTTCAGAGAGCAGTCCGCGCAACGGCAACCTCGACTGCATTATACTACCATTCAAGGCAAAAGTCTACAAGAAAATGTCCTCTCTGTAAGATTTTTTCGTGAAGTTTGTGAAAATGCAGAGGTGTCATGCCGGACTTGATCCGGCATCCATTTTCAGTTTTTATCACAGATCAAGTCTATGGATTCCGGGACAAGCCCGGAATGACTAGGGTTTTCTAACGACCACTGAATTGTCACGTGAAGTTTTTAGAACCTCCATATGTTATACTTTTGTACAGTAATCAAGGAGGGCGTACTATGGATAATGTGCAACAGGCGGCGGCTAACGCTAAGAGGGACAGTTTTTATCTTGCGGCTCTTGGAGCGGAGGTGAGGAATCGCGCGCTCGGCCGCATCATATCGGCGCTTGACGCCGCGCGTGACGACATCGTATCCGCGAACACTCAGGATCTTGACGCCGCGCGCGCGGACGGGCTTCCCGAGCCCATCGTGAAGCGCCTGAAATTTGACGGCGGCAAAATAGACGACGTGACAGCCGGTATCCGCGAGCTCATCGCCCTGCCCGACCCCGTCGGCAAGCGCCTCGCGAAGCGGCAGCTCGACGAGGGGCTGATCCTTGAACAGGTCACGTGCCCGATAGGCGTCGTCGGCGTGATATTCGAATCGCGCCCGGACGCCCTCGTGCAGATCGCCTCACTCTGCCTCAAGAGCGGCAACTGCGCCGTGCTGAAAGGCGGCAGCGAGGCGAGGCTCACAAACAGGATTTTATACGAAAAGATACACGCGGCGGGAACGGAGTCGGGGCTGCCGGATGGATTCCTCACGCTCATCGAGTCGCGCGAGGAGACCGCCGCGCTGCTCGGCTGCCACGAGTCCATCGACCTCATCATACCGCGCGGCTCGAACGCGTTCGTCCGCTACATCATGGACAACAGCGAGATACCCGTCATGGGCCACGCGGACGGCGTCTGCCACGTCTACGTCGACAAGGGCGCCGACATAGCGATGGCCGTGCCCGTCATACGCGACAGCAAGGTGCAGTACGCGGCGGCGTGCAACGCGGTCGAAACGGTGCTCGTGCACGCGGACGTCGCGGAGGCGCTGCTGCCGCCGCTCGGGAGGGAGCTCAAGGAGCGCGAGGTCGTGATACGCGGCACGGAGCGCGTGGCGGAGATCATCGCTGGCGTGGACGCCGCGACGTCGGACGACTGGACGGCCGAATACCTCGACTTCATCGTGAGCGTGAAGGTCGTGGACGACATGGCGGAGGCCATAGACCACATCAACACGTACGGCTCGCACCACACGGACTGCATCGTGACGGAGGACGACGAAGCGGCGGAGACCTTCATGCAGCTCGTCGACTCGGCCGGCGTCTACCGCAACTGCTCCACGAGGTTTGCGGACGGCTTTCGCTACGGGCTCGGCGCGGAGGTCGGCATCAGCACGGGCAAGCTACACGCGCGAGGCCCCGTCGGCCTCGACGGGCTCACGACGTATAAATACAGGCTGTACGGAGACGGCCAGATAGTAGAGGACTACGCGGAGGGCCGGCGCGCGTTCCACTTCATTGATATTAAATAGGAGTTTCGATTTAACTATTGTATAACATTATTTCCGGCGGCGGCGTCTATCTGTTGCGAGTATCCGGCGGTTCATGATGGCTGCGACTATGACTCCCGCTCCGGAGACTATGAGCAGCGTCGTCCATAGGCCGATCGGCGTCCCGTCGCCTGTGTCCGCGCTCCCTCCGGTATAGTCGTCGCCTTCGTCGGCTGCTTCATCATTCTCGTCGGTATCCTTTTCTTTGTCTTTATCTTTATTTTTGCCCTTGTCGCTTTCTTTGGGCTTGTTGCCTTTTGGCGTGTTGCCGGTTGGCTTGTCCGACTTCGAGTTTGTGACTGTGACTTCGGTCACGGAGCCGTCTGCCACGCTGACCCTTGACGGTGAATACGATACGTTCCAGCCTTCGCCGCCTCTCGTTTCGCTCACCTTGTAGTTGCCGACGGGAATGTCCGATACGCTCGCTTCCCAACCGTTCGCGCGGTTCAGCGTGACCGTGAACTCGTTGTGCGCGTCGTTTTCGTCCGTCAGCGCCACGGTGAACACGGCGCTTGGCGACGGCGTGACGGTCGTGCCGTTTATCCTTGTGACTTTTTTGACCTTCACGCCGCCCGTGAACTGCTGATTCGTTATGACCAACTCCTTAACGGCGCCATCCGTGGGCACGTCGATGGTCACGCTCCCATCGGACAGGGGTAAAGGACTGCTATTGTCACCATATACAAAGGACAGGGGTGTATATCTATTGTTGTCGTCATCGTCGTATACCTCCTCCTTAACGGTATACGCCCCGGACGTCAGTGTTATTTCCTCCGATGTGTAACCGTCCGCGCCTTGGAACAGCCCGCCTTGCATAAGGACTGACTTGACCGTCTCGCCTGTGGTGGAGTCATTGATGTTCACGATGAAGCGGTCGCTGCTGACAGGGGAGACCGCATTGCCGCTCGCATCCTGTACGAGTTTCTTGATTTTCAACCTGCTTGACTCGCGCTGGTTCGTTACAGAGATGGCCGCTTGCGGATTCGGTTCCAAGGCGGCGCTACTTATAGTGACTTCATCGCTCGACTTCGCTACTAATCTGTACGGCTGTGTGGGCGACGGAGACTCTTCTATTTCGTAAGCTCCATTAGATACTGCGGCAACCGTCGTCCAATTGTTATCTTGGTTCAGCGTGAACATACGTGGAATACGTCCATCATACGGTGTAGGCAATAGATTTACCACAAACGTTTGCCCCGCAACCGGGTTGATAACATTGCCGTATGCGTCGAGCAAAAGCTTCGTCACGGATACGTGGCCCGGAGTGAGAGGCATGCCTCCGTGCAGCGCTATCTTTGCCTTACCGTAGATGTTCCCTTTCGAGCCGGCGGCCATCAGTCCGACGAAAGCCTGTATCTCATTCCAGACCTGCGCGCCGTTCGTCTTTGCGGGATCACCGTAGACTACGAGCTGCGGTGTGGCCATGGTATAGGCAACGTCGCTCGCTCGCGCCTCCGCATTGATGGTGATGCCGCTCAGATTCTGATAGCTGTCGATATCAGGGATATTGAGCCAAAACTTCTCACCATCCATAACGAATGGCGCTCTGTACGAATCCGTGGTAGGAAGTTCGGGGTATCCGTATTCTGTAGCCTTTGCCAGAGCCGCAGTAGTGGGCGAACCGTTCTCGTCATGAACAAAATTTATATCGCCGACATTGCGCCCGGACACGCTGAGGAATATTTCATCCATGTTGACGCTTGATATTTCGGTATTTCTGTTCTCCACCGTAAACGGGCCGTAAAAATACCTATTGTTTGCCGCCGTTACACCCGGAAGCGTCACATAGTGCGCTTCGTTGTCGTCGATAAAAAGATCCATCTGCATACCTATAGGAGCGGGCGAGTCTTCCGCCGCATACGCGTTCGCGTCTGCTTTGAGCGCCTTGACGAGCCTATACATTATCTCTTGGTCGTCTTTGTTCAGGCTCGTTCTCAGTATGGCTACCATGGGATCGGTGAATTGCCAGATCGCGATCTTCGTCGCGATGACGGCTATCCTCGCCCTATTCGGACTAGCTGAAAGCCCTATATCCGGGTAGCGGGCTACAAGATCTTTGACACTCGCGTTGTTGACGGAGAGCCCCGTGTTGTCGCCGTAGTAGCCGTTCGCTACGAGCCACATGACCTGCTTCATATTCTGCGCGAAGTCACGGGCATTCGAGTCCTCCGCTATATCCGGAGTGGCTATCACGTAGCCGCTCGCTATGTCAACATAGGGATTACCCGGCGGATGTGTTATGATGATGTCCTTGTCCGGCGCGTTATGAAAGAGTATAGTCGCGGCCGCGCAGTAGAGCTGCCGAATGATTGCATTCCTGTTCGTGTCTTCAAGCACGCCGAGCTGTATGTCTCCGGTAACGTCACTGAATGTGCCGTCCTTGTTCATCTCTAAGTATTCGATCTGAATATTGTCGTCGTAGTGTACTACGGCGTCAAATGTGTCGGCAGGATCAGGCTCCGCCGCGTACGCCTCGATGACCACGCCATCCCCTGCGGCCTCATACACAGCGCCGTACGTAAACACGGACGCGAGCATCACGACCACGATTGAAAAAAGCAAGCCCTTGTTGATCTTCATTCCCTTGCCCCTCGCTCGCCCCCGTACTACATACAGGAGCGCCACAACGATTCCCTTTTGACTACGCGGCCCTACCAAACGCGAAAGAGCCGCCCATTCGCCTCTACGTCGCCTGTGACGGGGCGCACACTATTACATTACACCCCAAAGCTATAACTGTATTTTACCACACAGCGCTTGCGGTATACGATACGGTCTGTTAAAAATCTGTTAAAAAACCACTATTTCATATACTACTCACCCTCGCCCTGTCATTGCGGCCACGGTAGAGTGCCACGCGCTGAAGCGCTGCACTCCTCGATGTGCGAGGTACGACGGAGCTGAAGCTCCTGTACCTCTGCCTTCGAGCCGCAATCTTGATTCAGTAGTATATGGGATTGCGGGTCAAGCCCGCAATGACACAGGGCGTGTGAACGGTCACCTTTTTCACATGCCGAAAAGCTCGGCCCTTACAGTTTCCCCTGCGCGCTCCACCGCCTCGGCCACGCTCAGCTCGGCCATACCGCTCTCTCGGCGCAGCTTGTACTCTACTATCCCGTCGGCGTACTTCCTGCCTACCGTGATGCGTATGGGTATGCCGAATATGTCCGCGTCGTTGAACTTCACGCCCGCCCTTTCGTCGCGGTCGTCGAGCACCGTCTCGACGCCCTCGCCTATCAGCTTCGCGTAGACGTCCTCCGCCATCTTCAAAGCGTCGGCGTCGTCCGGCTTCGCGAGCGTGACTATGGCGTGGTACGGCGCGACGGACATCGGCCATATGATGCCCTTGTCGTCGTGGAACTGCTCGACGACGGCCGCCATCGTGCGCGACACGCCAACGCCGTAGCATCCCATGACCATGAGGTGCTCCTCCATGCTCTCGTCGCGGTACGTCGCGCCCATGGCCTCGGAATATTTCGTGCCGAGCTTGAAGACCTGGCCGACCTCGATGCCGCGCGTCATTTTCAGGACGGCGCCGCACACGGGGCAAAGATCGCCCTCGCGCACGAGTTTCAGGTCGGTGACTATGTCGCCGACATAGTCGCGCCCGTAGTTCACGCCCGCCAGATGGTAGTCCACCTTGCAGGCGCCGGCCACGAGGTTTTTCAGGCCGACGACCTCGCTGTCGACGACGATCTTGCAGTCGTGCAGACCCGTCGGCCCCGTGAAGCCGCCGACGCAGCCCGTCGCCTCGCCCATGGCCGACTCGTCCGCGAACTCTATGAGGTGCTCCGCTATGCCGAGCGCATTCGTGAGCTTTATCATGTTCAGCTCCCTGTCGCCGCGGATGAAGGCGCAGACGTATTCGCTGACCTTGTACCTGTCCGAAGACGAGGCCCCGTCGTTTTCGCCGGTGTCGCGGCCTATATCCTCGGAGTCCTCATAGACGACGAACATGAGCGCCTTCAGCGTCTTTTCCTCAGGGAGCCCGAGGAGCGCCGTCACGTCTTCGATGGTCTTGACGTTCGGGGTATATTTTTCCTCGACCTCTTCCAAGGGCTCATCTGCGGGGGACGGGGCGGCGTCACGAAAGTCCGCCTGGTCGGCCGTCGCCGCAAACCCGCATGCGTCGCAGTACACGACGTCGCTCTCGCCGTAGTCGCAGAGCGCGACGAACTCCTCCGAATCCTTGCCGCCTATCGCCCCCGAGTCCGCGTAGACCGTCCGGAAGTTGAGCCCGCAGCGCGTGAATATCCGCGTGTACGCGTCGAACATCAGCTTGTAGCTCTCGTCCAAGCCCTCTTGGTCGCGGTCAAAGGAATACGCGTCCTTCATGATGAACTCGCGGCAGCGCATGAGCCCGTAGCGCGGGCGCGCCTCGTCGCGGTACTTCGTCTGTATCTGATACATATTGATCGGGAGCCTTTTGTGGGACGACACTTCGTTCCTTATAATATCGGTAAAGACCTCCTCGGCCGTCGGCGCGAGGCAAAATTCCCTCGCGTG
>JAISAI010000014.1 GCA_031266795.1 Eubacteriales Family XIII. Incertae Sedis bacterium | reverse complement strand
TTTTTGAGAAGAGGGAGAAAACGGCAGGGCAACCCTAAAACATTGGTATCACTCCGTCTACCTTCCTTATCGTTTCCTCTCTATGCCTCATTCCTCGTGAATTGATGCGATTGTCCTGTGTGATGGCCGCGTCAGTCGATCATTTCTATTGGCATGATTTCATAGGTGTTTCCATTGCCTACTCCTGGGGGTAGGCTGAATGCGTATCTGTCTACGTAGCTTGCGCCTTCGCCGAGGGACGCTTCGCCTATGGGCTTGAAGCTGTCCGCCATGTCGTATGTGTGTATGGAGTCGGGCGCTATCACGTAGAACACGTCGTCTATGAATATGCCGCGCAGACCGCTGTACCACGTGTCGTCGCCTGACGCGTCGAGCGTGACGTCCATGACGCGGCTGAAGCCCTTGCCCTGTTCGTAGTTCATGATCACGTAGTCGCCATCCGCGGGGAACGCGATGAGGCTCTTGCGGCTGTCTACGAGTATGGCTTTGTGGTTGCCGGCCGCTTCCGTGTAGGAAAACCCGTCCATGACGAGCGTGTCTTTCTCCGTTACGTCGAAGGGGTTGCTGTCGTCGAACATGGATACCTTGACGCTCCTTATTTCCCCCGTCTCTTCGTCGGCGTCGAAGCCGAGCCCGAACAGCAGGCCGTCGGCGTAGGGGTGCAGGTAATCGGAGAAGCCGGGTATTTTCAGCTCGCCCATGACCGTGGGATGCTCGGGGTCGCTCAGGTCCACGCTGAACAGCGGGTCGGTGTTTCTGAACGTCACGAAGTACGCCACGTTGCCCCTATAGCGGCATGAGTACACCTGCTCGCCCGGCGCGAGGTCGTCTGTTTTGCCGAGCACGCGGAGATTCATGTCGAGGACGTACAGCCCCGTGGTGCGGCTGTTTCTGAAACCGTACTGACTGCCCTCCCATTCAAGCTCACCGTATTTCTTCTCTATCTCACGCGTTTCTGTTACCTTTACCTTATCGGATGCATTATTGGAATTATTATCGGGAGATTCGTTGTTTTCATCGTAATATGTCTCGGAATAAGACGGGTCGCTACCGTCGTCGCGCCTTGCCGCCTGCACGTTTTCCGTGTGGGTCGTGACGACGCGCAGCGTTCCCCCGTACTCGTCGAGCGAGAACTGGTCGTCTATGAGGCCGGGCACGCTCGCCGACGCTTCCACGGCTACCTTGCCGTCATGCAGCGACAGCCGCGTCACGCTCGTATAGTCGCTGTTCTTCGTCACGTAGTAGCCGGGCTCGTCCGCCTCCTCGTATTCGTATTTCATGGCGGAAAGGTAGAGGTTGTCCGGGGAGGCGTACACGGTGAAGCTCTCGCCGAGCAGGGACTCGCGCGACACGAACGCGGCTGCCGATGTGTCGATGCCGCTCACGACGGTGTAGCTCATGTATCCCGCGTCCGGGGGGATGTATATGTCGCCGGGCGGGAGCGTGAGCTGATCCGCGCCCTCCGAGTACAGGGGCACGTAGGTGCGCGGGTCGTCCTTGTCGATCGCGTCGTAGTCGAATTCGCTGTAATTCGAGATGAGGTAGAGCTTGTCGCCTATCATGCGGCTGTCGATATATCCGCCGCTCTGGCTGAGCGAGCGCACTTTGCGCGGCGCGGCCCTGTCGCTCACGTCGTAGATGTCGACGGCGGTGTCTATCATGTAGCGCTCGCCGGGGTAGGCTATGCACTCGTCCGATGGCTGGACTTCTTTCTCGGCGGCGTTTTCGGCGCTGTTTCCGGCGCTATTTTCAGCGTCGCCTTCGGGGTGGAGGTTGTTGTAGCCCTGCCTGATGAGCGTGAGCGTGTCGCCGTTTATGTACATCTCGAAAGTGACCTGGCCGTCGTCCGGGCGTTGGGGTATCTGGGACAGCACGCTCGGGTGGCCGCTGTTCGCGTCGGTGATATATATGCCCTCGCTGTTGGCGGTGTAGATATATCGGCCGTCGGTCTTGACGACGTCGGCTTCCTGTACACCCTCGGTCTGGATGTTCGTGTCGGAAAATTCGGGCGCGGCGATCGCTGCGCTCGCTTCGCTCGCCGCAAGGGTTTCGTTCGCGGCCGATGGCATGACGGAGCCGTCCCCCGCCTCCGCGCTCTCGCCTGTGGCCGGCGCGGCGGCTTCCGGCTGAGGCGAGGCGCTCTCGGCCGGCATTTCCACGGCCTCTTCCGCGCTCGCGGCTGGGCCCATGGCTCCCGCTGCGTCGACGCTCCTCTCGAACGCCATGGCGCCAAACTGCATGAATCCCCCCGCGTCCTCTATCGCCGCGTATACGTCGTCGTAGTCTGACTGTGGCGCGGGGAGCGCGGCGGACCTCACCTCGGATACGCCGCCCGCATCGGCGACGGCGGCGCCCTCTTCCGGCGCGGGCTCTTCGGCGGCGGCCGATTCGGAGTCCTCCGCCGATCCTACGACAGCGGCCTGTTCCGTCGTCACGGGGCCTCCGCCCATGAACGCGCCGGACGGATACACGGTCGTCACAAACAGTATGACGGCGACGGCGGCCGCGATCGAGGACGCGGCCCATACGAATTTTCTCGTGCGGCGCGGCCGGCGACGGTCGCTCTCTTCGTCGTCCGCGCCGAACTCGTCGTCCGCATAGTCAGCGCCGTCAGCGCCGAGCGCGGCGTCCGCTTCGTATGCGTCGTCCGCGCCGAACGCTTCGAGCAGCTCGGCGGCAGGCGGCACGGATGCGTCGAAGCCGTCGAAGAACGCTATCTTCGCAGGGTCGTCCCCTATGAGCTTCTTCATCGCGATAGGGAGCGCGTCTTCAAAGCTGTCAGGCTCGGTTTTATTGTTTTCAAAGCCGTCCACGTTCATGTCAGTAGAGTCTGTCCTCCCTTTGTTTTATCGTTCATCGCCCGCCATTTCCGCGAGCCTGCGCAGCTTGATGGTCGCCCTGCGCGTCACGGACTTGACCGTGTTGTAATTTGCGCTCATGAGCGTCGCTATCTCCGCGATGCTCATGTCGTAGCCGTAACGCAGGAGCATGAGCTGTTGCTCCGGTTCCGACAGGCCGCCGAGCAGCCCCGCGAGCTGGTCCGTGAGCGCGAGCTCGTCGGGGAACGCCCCGGCGCCCTCGTCGACCGGGTCGGGCGCGTCTTCGCCATCTATGCTCACGGGGAGCTGCGGCGTGCGCCTGTCCATGCGGCTGTAATACCGCGCGGCCTCGTTCTTCGCTATGCTGTATATCCACGACTTGGCCGCGCCGCGCTCCTTCAGCGTACGCAGATACCGGAACACGTTCTCCCAGGTATTCTGGAAAATATCCTCCGTCGCCTCCGCGTCCCGCCGGGCCTGCGTAAAGATGAACCTCTTGACTCCGGCTCCATGCGCTTCGTAAAGTTCTTCAAACAATTCGTTCGCCTTTTCCATACACGCAGTATATCATAGGGCATCGGGCCTGACGTACGGGCAGAGGTGAGTCGAACCCCATCCCTTCCGCGCACGGCGTCCGCGCTCTGCGTAGCGAGCTGTTCAGGAACGGCGCGTTACCACTTATATATCCGAGGGCGCTCGCGCGCGAAAAGGTGCGGGAAATCGGGAAAATCATCGTTTTTCAACTGAAAAGGCGCGGTATGGGCGTGGCGCGCTATGGGAGGCCCTTCCTGCCCAAACGCCTCTCACTTCACGAAATTCAATAACGATTTATTCTTTAACGATAAATTATTATTGACAAACAAGAATCGCGATGCTACACTTTCATCAAGCGCGAACCATTCGTTGTGAAGTGGAGTGAGGTAAATATGGTGCAAGGTATGAGGAAAAATATGTGGGATTCAAAAAGGTCGATCGTCCTCTCGATCGTGTGCACGAGGGCGGTGATCGTGTTTGCGGTGGCGGTCGCGGCCTTTCTGCCGTTCCTTATCGACAGCGGATTTTTCTCCTCGTCCGCGTTTCGCATACAGGACGCGGTGGTGGCGAAGCTCATGCCCGTCTACTACGCGGTCTGCGTCCCGGGCCTCGCGGCGCTGTTCAACGTCAATGCCCTGCTCGTGGCCATACGCGCGGGAAAGGTATTCGTCGCGGCGAACGTACGATACCTCCGCGCCATATCGTGGTGCTGCTTCGCGGCGGCGGCGGTGTTCGCCGTGGGGGCGCGCGGCAGCCTCGCCCTCGTGCTCATCGCAGCGGCGGCGGCTTTCGCGGGGCTCATCATAAGGGTAGTCAAGAACGTCCTCGAATCCGGCGTCGAGATGAAGGACGAGAACGACTACACTATATAGGTGGAACGATGAATATTACGGTGAACATAGACGTGATGATGGCGAGGCGCAAGATCTCCGCGGGCGAGCTTTCCGAGCGCATAGGCATCACGCCGGCCAATCTCTCGATACTGAAGAACAACAAGGCCAAGGCCATACGCTTCTCGACGCTTGAAGCGCTCTGCCGCGAGCTGAATTGCCAACCCGGCGACTTGCTCGCTTTCGACGATAATTGAGATACTACCGCAGAAATGAGGAAAAGATGAACGACACCGCAGCTACTGAAAACCCAATGAACAATCAGGTGAATCCTTACTACACCGCGCCTCCCGCGCGCAGAGCGTGGGGATTTGCGCCCGGCGACGCCCTGTTCGCCGTGTTCTCGTTCCTGCTCGGCATGCTGTTCTGGGACTGGATCGTCCTCGTATCGGCGGCCGGTCCGGGAATCAGCGTGACGCTCTTCTTCGCCGTCGCCGCCGCCCTGACGGGCGTCTATCTCCATATGCTCGGATTCAGGCAGAACAGGCGCAGCATACCCGCGCTCATCGCCCTGCTCGCGGGCGCGGCGCCCTTCACGCTCTATGACGGCTTGCCGATCTATACGTATCTGCTGCTGTTCGAGTTTGCGGCGGCCCTCATCTGGGTCATGAACACCTGCGGCAGGAGCGTCACGGACAGGCTGTCGGGCTATATATTATATGACGCGATAAACCAATTTATCGTCGTCCCTTTCACGAATTTTCCGGGGCCGTTCAAGGCGCTCGCGCACAGGGCGAAGGAGGGCGGCGGCAGCCGTCGCGGATTGTACGTATTCATCGGCATACTCGCGTCCATACCGGTGATCGCGGGGATCGTGGCGCTGCTCATATCGGCGGACAGGGGTTTTGCCGAGCTCATGTGGAACTTCGCCAAAGCGGTAAACCTCGAATCGTTCGGGGGCTACCTGCTCAAGCTGCTGATCGGCGTGCCTGTGGCGTGCTATATCTACGGCAATGTCTTTGGCAACGCCCACGACAGGCACACGGATACGATCACGAAAGCGGGCTCGGACGCCTCGCTCGCGGCGGCCCGGCGGATACCTCTCGCCGCGGTCCGCCCCGGCCTCATCATACTCGCCGTCGTATACGCCGTGTTTTTTATCACGATGGGCGCCTATCTGTTCTCGGCGTTCGGCGGGGGGCTGCCGTCGTCGTACACCTACGCCGAGTACGCGAGGCGCGGGTTCTTCGAGCTCTGCGGCGTGGCCGCGATAAACCTCCTGATCGTGATATTCGTCTATCTGTTCGCAAAGCGCGGCAAGGGCGAATACCCGGGGTCCCTGCGCGCGCTCACCGCCACGATCTCCGCGATGACCATCCTGCTCATACTGACGGCGGCGAGCAAGATGCTGCTCTATGTGG
>JAISAI010000007.1 GCA_031266795.1 Eubacteriales Family XIII. Incertae Sedis bacterium | reverse complement strand
GAGGGGATGGCCTATCTGTCCTCGGGCGTGTGGATAGACATATACCAAGCGTCGGATAATGGCGCCGGCGGGTTGAGATCGGCCAAGGGGGCCACGCCGCTTACAAGTAAGACGTGGTATGAATTCGTCGAAATGGCCCTCGCGGTAGGCAAGCGTCTACCATCTTACGCGGAATGGCTCGAAGCGGCGGTCGGCTCTCCCGGCGGCAACGACGGCGACAATACCAACGCGTGGACAAAGACCACAAACACAGCCTCAAACCCAACAGGCGGCGTTGATCGCGCCGTGTCATCGGTCGGGTGCCGGGATTGCGTCGGCAATATCTATGAATGGACGAACGAGCTTATTACCCGCGCCGAGCACGCGGTAGGAGGCGAGCACACGTCAACGGCATGGGGGTGGGATAACTCTTCCCCTCTCGGAGCGGGATACGGAAACATCTATCAGTATTACAGGTATTCCCTCGTGGCTCTCATGGCGGGCGGCAGCTGGGAGCACGGCGTGGATGCCGGGGCGCGGTGCGTCCATGTGAACAGCTATCTGTGGCGCGTCCAAACGATCATCGGTGCCCGCGCGGCCTGTGACAGTCTGTAATTGGACCCCTGATGATCTGACCGGGCGGGCGAAAGGCCGCGCACGCTGACAGTTACAGGCTTCGCGAACGGGCGGGCGAGGAAATAAGCAGGGAAATAGAGGGTAGTAATGATGGACATGCAAATCTTTGAGACGGTGACGACGGCGATTATCGCGCCCGTCCTCCTACTCTGTATAACGACGGCGGTTGATAGCCGCAAGGCACGGCGTGCGTCCGAGGAGCAACGGGAGCACCTTCATGAAGCGTTGGAAACACTTCAAAGCGAGGTGACGAGCCTCCGGGAAATGATAACGAGGCAAGTCAAGCAGACGAGTAGTGAAATCAAGGCGGCAAAAAAACGGAGCCGCGTTGTTATTCATGATCGCCTATCACAGGCGCATCGCTTTTATATGGAGCAGGGTTACGTCGAGCGCGACAGCGCGAGGGCGCTGAATGATATGTATGACGTTTACCACAAGGAGTGTGGCGGCAACGGGTACGCCAAGGAGCTTATGGACGATATAAATTCCTTGACGATCAAAGATTGACGCACGGCACGAGACAGGACAAAAGATAGGCGCACCCGCAAGGGTGTTTTTTATTGGAGCAAAGGAGGTTTTGAAAATGGAAGAAACCAGAAACGACGAACTCGTCGAAGTCACGGACGCGGAGCTTGAAATCATGCCGCCGCCCGACCCCGAGGTAGAGGGCGCAGAAGGTTACGAGGAGGTGTAGAATGGCAGGGTCAATTATAAAAATGAATGAGGCCGTTGATCTCATAAACAAAAGTAACGAGGGGTACGATCAGTCACAGCGGTGGTCTTTCCTGAAGGGATTGAAAATCGTTAAGGGCAAGGAATGTGATTGTTCATCCTTGTGCGGAGCGATTGCGAAACTTAGCGGATACCCTGTTGACATCTCGGGAACATTTTATACGGGGAACATCGCCGCGAAGCTGAAGGCCGCCGGATTTAAGGTTCTGAAGTACACAAACCTCGCGGCGGTTAAGGTGGGCGACTTCCTCGTCGTGCCCGGCCGCCACGTCGAATACGTGTACAGCACCGATAAGTTTTTCAGCGCGCACATAGATGAGCGCGGCAAGGCGTCGGGCGGCAAGGCGGGCAATCAGACGGGCAAGGAGGTGGGCTTCCGTCCTCCGTATAATCATTCGTCCGGATGGGTGTATATCGTGAGGCCGCCCGAGGAGAAAAAGCCCGCCGCCGCAAAACCCACCGCTACGACAAAAGCGAAGCGGAAGGTCGGTGAAAAGGTTTCATTCGCAGAGTTATGGACGCAGGCGGACGGCGGCAAGAAGGTCAAGGCGGCAGTCAAGTCCGGCAAGATCACGAGGGTAAAAACCGGGGCTGCTCATCCGTACCTTGTCGGTAACGGCCTCGGATGGCTCTCCGACAAGGAAATCAAATAGTAAAGGAGGCTGATATGGCAGCAAAGAAAATCGTCAGAAAAACGACGGGGCTCAATTGCCTCACATCGCCCGCGTGGTGGAATGCGGCGGGAACCCGCGCGCTGAAATCTTTTGCGCAGGGCGCTATTGTAGGCTTCGGCGGCCTTACCGGGCTGACGATGCTCTCCGAGCTCTCGTGGGGCTACATCGACAATGTGGTCGGCGCGGTGATCGCGGGCGCGGCGATGGCGATCATATCCCTGCTTACGTCTATCGGGGGCATTCCCGAGGTGGACGGCGCGGCGAAATAAATAGCATATTACAATCTATTCCCCTCCCCAAGCTCCCCGGCAGAATTTCTGCCGGGGAGTCTTTTTTAGGCAGCAATCTTTGAAATTATACAGAAGTAATTATCAAGGGCTATGATTCGTGCAGAGGTTCGGATTTTGTCGTCTTTGCTCCACCACGGTAGAGTGCCACGCGCTAAAGCGCTGCACTCCTCGATGTGCGAGGCACAACGGAGCTAAAGCTCCTGTGCCTCAGCCAAACACCATAAAAGCCGAACTCTTCGCAGTTCGGCTTTTGTGCGGTAGCCCTCCTAATCTTCGATATGCAGATATTCTTTCAGCCCCTTTTGCAGAATTGCGGATAACGGCGCCTCCGCCCGCCTTGCCCGAAAATCGAGCCACTCGGGAATCGAAACGCTTTTGATTACGGCTTTTGCGCTGATCTTCCGGCGGTACTCATCCGTGTCACACGCAACCATGCTAACGTCGTGGGGACCGTCGCCTGACGATTCGTCGATAGCCTTGATCGTTGACGCCTCGGGAATATCCCTGCCGCCTTGTTCCGCGTCGTCAAGCCACATCGCCATGGCGTCCTGCGCCATATAGATTGCGTCCGCCATATCGTCGCCAAAGGTATGGATATGTGGGAGATCGGGAACGTTGACAAGAATCTTTCCGCCCTCCTCCGTAAAAACCGCCGGATATACATACTTCATAAGATGCTCCTTCCTTATCGCGAACATCCGCGCCGAAGACTATTTTAGTCCGGCCGATTTCAGTATCGCATTAGCCGTCCCGATTGGTACTTCCCCTTTGTGCCGGGGGATGGCAATCAATTCCCCCGGCTTTTCAGGGTGGATGGCTTTGTCATGCGAACTTCCGCCAGTGATTATCCATCCGGCTCCCTGCAATTTTTTTCTGAGTTCACGATAATTCATGTAATTTACCCTTTTATTATTATATAATTTTGCATAATACCTGTCAATGTTTTATATAATTTTATATAAAATTGCGAGTTGCGAGTTGAACAGTCACGAGAATTGCGTCTTTTGACCGCCGGAATACCGGCGGTTTTCGACATTATACCATTTCTATAAAACAATCTTGATAGAAATCATTCAGTTTTACTTGACATCGCTCTTCCAAAGGATAATAATTGACTAAGAAGGTTTCATTTCATCCGTTATAATTGCCGGGAATCCCGGCAATACAAATCAAAAAACTCAGGAGGTAGAATAATGAGTAAATATGTATGCAGTATCTGCGGATACGTTTTCGAAGGCAACGCGGCGCCGGAGAGCTGCCCGCAGTGCGGAGCGCCGTCAGGAAAATTCACGGAGCAGACCGAGGGCAAACTCGTCTTTGCCGACGAGCACAAGATCGGCGTAGCCCAAGGGTTGGACGAGGAAGTCGTCGAGGGGCTGCGCATGAACTTCACGGGCGAGTGCACGGAAGTCGGTATGTATCTCGCCATGAGCAGACAGGCCGACAGGGAAGGCTATCCCGAGATCGCCGAAGCCTACAAGCGCTACGCCTTTGAGGAAGCCGACCACGCGTCCCGCTTCGCGGAACTGCTCGGCGAGGTCGTGAACACGGGCACAAAGAAAAATCTCGAACTGCGCGTAGCGGCCGAACACGGCGCGACCCAAGGCAAGCTCGATTTAGCGAAGAAAGCCAAGGAGCTCGGCTACGACGCCATACACGACACCGTGCATGAGATGGCGAAAGACGAGGCCCGCCACGGCAGCGGTTTCCAAGGGCTACTCGCGAGGTACTTCGGATAGGAGACGGGATCGACCGACGCGGCCGAACATGCCAAAATCAACTGCCATAGCCGGCTCGGCCACGGTACTACAGCCGTAGCCGGGCCGGAGTAGGATTTAGTCGGCGCCGCGCCGTAGGCGTCTCGCTACAGCGACCGCCGCTATCGACAAACCGATCACGAGCGCGAATATCATCACCGCGCACGTCATGAAATAGCCGTCAGGCAGGATGAGTATGCTCGGGTCGGTCGCCGCGTCGAATATCCAGAAATCGTTATTGAAAAACGTCTCGTGAAACCGGACGAAGAACGTATCCCAGTCCAGACCGAGGTAGACCACTATCGCCGCCGCGAACAGGATCGAGGCAATGCCCCCGATTTTTAGGAATGAGGTTTCGCGGCGGCGTATTTTCTTTACCGCGACGGGTATGAGGCAGACCGCCGAAGCGATGCACGCGACCTGAAATATCACGAATATGCGCTTCACCTCCTCGTAGTGTATCCTGCCGTTCACGGACACGTCCAAGGTGGGTAGCTCTAAAGGCCCCGCGAAAAACAGCGAGTTGTACCCGATGAGCGCGTCGTAGTTGGCCGTCATCTCGTTCATAGGCATTCCCACGGCCGCCGGCCATCCGGCGCTCTGTATATACAGGTAGTAGAGCGGCCGAAAATTCAGCGTCAGAACGACGGCGACCGAGTAGATAAACACGAGCAGCAGCAGCGCCGCACCCACGTCAGCCGGCCCCACCCTTTTCAGTCGCCCGGCCGTTATTTTTCCGCTAAAAAGAGCCGTCATCCGTTCTCCAAAATCTGCTCATAAAGCAAATTACCGTTTAGTAGTTATTTTATATGCACCGGAAATATTATTTCCTCCGCTCGCCACAATTGAACCCCGCCCGATACCTTGATACAATACCGTCATGCGAACATTGTATCACAGGTCACGGACCCTTTTTTGGCTCGCCGCCCTGAACGCGGCGCTGTACGCGCTGTTCATGGCCGCGGACGCGCTCGGCGCATTCCATCCGAATGGCGGGCCCATCGGCACGGCGGCGGGCGTGATACCGTCCGACTGGCTGAAATACGCATCGATCTGCGTGTGCTTCGTCATGTCGCTCGTCGTCGCGCGGCGGACGCCGTACGCGAGGGACGCGCGGCGGCAGGCCGTCGTATTCGCATTCACGCTCGCGGCCGACTACCTCATACTCTTCACGCCGCACTTCGCCGCCGGCGTCGCCGTATTCTGCGGCGCGCACCTGACGGCGATAGACAGGTACGCGGGCCCCGCCGCCGCAAGGCGCATGGCCGCCGTGGCCGGCATGGCAGCTGCGGCGCTGATTGCCGGCGCGCTCATATACACGCAAACCCGCGAGCCCGCGTCCGGAAATTCGGAAGATACTTATAGTGTAATATCGGGAGTGGCGGACGGGATAGGCCCCTATGCCGTCCCGATAGCCGCGGTAGTTTACGCGACACTGATCATCGCCGTGACGGTAGCGGCGTTCAAGAGGCGCCAAGCGCGCGTGAACAACATCCTATCGCGCCTCGGCATGGCGCTGTTCCTGCTGTGCGACGTGAACGTGCTGCTGTGGAATCTGCGCGGCGCGGGCTTCACGGAGATACCGGCGTGGACGGTGACGATCATCTGGATGTTCTACCTACCGGGCCAGACCATGCTCGCGCTGTCGGCGTACGACTTTGACCGCGCTGAGCGACAGTAAATCCTGCTCGCCTCCACGCCGCCGCCCGCCTCGTTCACGGCGCGCACGTAGGAGGTATACGTCGGGCCGTTATTGAGCCCGGTAAATTCGTGGCTCGTGTTTGTCTCCACGCTCGCCCAACCCGAGTCGCTGTTCTTTTGCACCTCATATCCCGTAATGGCGCTGCCGCCGTCACTTGAGGGCGCGGCCCACGACAGCGTGACCTTCTTGTCGTTCAGCGTCGTGCTCAAATTGGTCGGCTTTCCCGGTTTTGTGTTGGTGGACACGGCAATCGTGGACGGGTATACGTAGGGCGTGGCGCTGCAAAAGTCCGTGTTGTTCACGTCGTTTATCTGCTCGCTGAATATCGTCAGCTTGTACGGGCCGGCGTCGACGCCCGTCATGGGGATGTTCATTTATCCCTCGAATTGCCCTTTTCGGCTTATATTCAGGGCTGCCTCTTCAAGTTTTTTGAAATCACAGCATCTTTTTTTTAGGGCTTTGCCAGCATACTGGGTTCTTAGCAACTTATACAACTGGTAGGCTGTTTTTCGTATCCATTCCTCATTTTTCTCGCACCA
>JAISAI010000076.1 GCA_031266795.1 Eubacteriales Family XIII. Incertae Sedis bacterium | reverse complement strand
CAACATACCACGGTCGGCTTCTGGATCATCGGCGGGGCCCTGTCGCTCCTTTGGGGATTCATTTTCGCTACGATAGCTTATGATGCATCACATCAAGATATGATCTGGACATACGTCGTCTTCGGGCTGGGTACGTTTTTGATGATCGGCCTGCATATCCGGGCTCGCAAACGAATCACATAAAACAATTTCTCCCATTCGACCGACCTCGGCTGCACCCGCAAATTCAGGAATTTCTTTGGTTCTGCGTGGGCGTTGCGGCGTATCAGCGATACCCTTTGCGTGAAGCACGGCCTAACGGAAGACCTTTCATCAGCGTCCGCATGATATCGCCGCGACTGATTGTACCGACCAAAACGCCATTCTGCGTTACGGGAAGTTTGTTGAGTTTTTTCCTCGAAAACAAATGGCACACGTCGGATAATGATGTTGTGCGTTCTACGCTGATTATATGTTTCGTGGCTATCTCCATAATATTATCGCCAAGCAATTCAGTAGCTTTCTCAATGAACGTCTCCCTGTCGGGGAATATATAGGCGTATTCGGTTGTGACGAATTCCACATCCCGGTTCGAAAGATAGCGAAGAATATCACCGTCCGAAATGAAACCGACAAGATGATCTTGTCCGTCAACAACAGGCAAGCCACTCGTTTTATATTCCATAAACTTCTCTACGGCGACAGAGATTGTGGCGTTTGACGGAACGGTATACGGCGGGGTACTCATAACAGCATGGATGTCGTCGTCGGCCTCTTCAGTAGAAGCGGCCGATTTTTTCCTGTCCCTGATCTTGACTATGACAATAATGAGGCATATGAGCGCAATCCCTGCGGAGAGCCAATACGCCGCGGTAATGCCCGTGAGCTGCGCCTGCCTGTCGCTCTGCCCGGAGCTTAATGCGGTAACGAGCGACATTGCCGCAACCATAATAGCTACTCCAAATGTTGAGCCTACCTGCCGCAAGGTGCTTTGCACCGCGTTCCCATGGTGAAGTATATCGTTAGGCAAATTACCGAGCGCCCATAGGGATACCGGGGGATTGGTGAACATGAGCCCGGCCGCAATCATGCCATACGTCACAATCATAAAAGCCACCGGTGTTTCAAATCCGAACATGGTCATGCCGAGTGAACCGAGGGCGGGCAAAAACACACCTATGATGGATAGCCGCCTTGCGCCAAACTTGTCGTGGAGCTTTCCTGCGAAATATCCGGCGACAGCCCCCAAAACCGCTCCCGGAATCATGACTATTCCGGAAATTGTTGCGGACAAGCCGAGGACGGTCTGAATATAAATCGGCAGCGTTACCGAAACCGCGGTGAGACAAGCAGACATCAGCATCAGCACAATCGAGCCGGTTCTGAATTGTTTGTCGGCAAGAACACGAATCTGCAGGAATGGCTTTTCGAGTTTGAGCTGTCGCATAGAGAAAAATACTAAAATTATCGCCCCTATTACTATTGCAATGAGAGCGGGGATGAGCGTGCCCGAAGAGCCAAGCGCGGAAAATCCGTACAGGAGTGCGAACAATCCGAGCGAGGATAATACGACGGACAACTTGTCAAGGGCGACCGGTTTTGTTTTTCCAACGTCTTTTAAGCCAAACCTCGCGGACAGTAATATAAAGACGGAAAGCGCCGCCATAATCAGAAACATGATGTGCCATCCGACGCCGTCAGTCAGGATTCCGGATAAGACGGGGCCTATGGCCGGGGCGACCATAATGACCAAGCTATACATGCCCATCGCGGATCCGCGCTTCTCGCGAGGGCTCAGGAGCAGCAAAATCGTCATTGATAATGGCATCATGACTCCGGCGCAAACAGCTTGAAGTATACGTCCTGCGAGCAGTATCCCGAAGCTCGCGCCCCAAGCCGCGAGCATACTGCCCGCGAAAAACAATCCGAACACAGCCATAAATAGCTTCCTTGTGGGGAATCTGTCCATCAGGAACGCGGAGCAGGCGATAATAACCGCGTTCACAAGAGTGAATCCTGTGACGAGGTATTGCGCCATTGTCGCGCTGATGCCGAGTTCAGCCATAATTGATGGGAGAGCAGGGTTTACGAGCGTTTGATTGAGTACCGACAGGAACGCTCCCAACATCAGTACGGCAACGGTGGATTTTTGTTCCTTAGGCATCAATTAAAGTTCCTCCTTGATTATTCAAACAGCTGTCGGTATAATGAATATTATAGAGGCGGAACTGAAGCAATAGCAACCATCACATTTTTTAAAACTGTCGGAGTATTGGAGAGAAAAGTGAACAAACACGGAAATATCCGAAGCACGGCGTCAAAATCCAAAATCCGGGACGCGACGTTGGCTTTGCTGGGAGAAAAACCTCTTGCGAAGATCACCGTTCAGGAGATAGTTAAAAAAGCCGGTGTCAACCGTTCCACCTTTTACGCCCATTATGTAGACGTATACGATTTAATGGAAAAAATCGAATCCGAAATCTTAGGCCCAGTTCCGAACGAAGCCTTGTATGGCGAAATAAACAAAATTGATGGCGGCGACACCACCCGCCTCAAGCAGTTGGTCGCTTCCTTCCGCGAGAACCGCGTGTTTTACCGTATCTACTTTTCGTCCTTTTCCGAAAGTCAAAGAGTCAAAGAGGCGTCGTTACAAATGCGGCAATTTTTCATCCGGCCCTATCTGGAGCAGGCGAAGCATTTTGAAAAGGAGGAATTTGATCTGCAATTTGAATTCTGCAAAGCGGGTTTTTTCGGAGTTATCCGCACATGGCTGAATCACGATTGCACCGAGCCGGACGACGTGGTGGTCGGGCTACTGTACAAGCTGTTTCGGAAATGTTTGGGGTAAAAATTTACCTAACATCGATATTGTAAAGCCATTACCTTTGTCGTTGTAATTATAATCGGGTTATGAGCTTAGTACAAATTGTCAGTTGTTTAATTCCATCACATAAAACTTTTTTATCCATGATATAATGAACAAACGTTTAGATAAGCGATGATTACGGAACGATAACTGATGGATGCCAACAGTAAGACCGAAGAATATGATTGGGGGCAATAGGAGAAATAGAAGGTTGAAATGCAGATGAAAGTTGGGAATTGACAGGAGGTGTTTAAGATAAAGATGACAACGATGGATTTACTCACATCAGCCGATGTCAACGAACTGCTCGACTTCCTGAGCGAATATGCGGAATATGACAGCAAGTTCGATAATGCGGTTCAGGTGCGTTTTGGCACGCCTGACTTTGAGAACGAAATAGATAAGATCACCGGAATGATTGACAGCTCGCTCGCAAAGGATGGTGGCGACTATCGCCGTGGGAGTTGGGGGCATATCTGCATTGATACATCGGAGATCAGCACGGAAATCTGTGCCCGCGCAGAGCAAGGGAATATTCGGCTTGCGTTCACAGAGGCGGAGGTGTTGTACCGCAAACTCCTTGAACTCTTCGACTATCAGGAAGAGTGCGAAATCAGTGATGAAGCGGATTATTGTATCGACCAAATGGCGAAAGTGGCGGAAAAGGCAACTTCTGTTGATGATAAAACGTACATTTTCGAGCATTGCCTTGAGTTGTGCAAGTTCGATACTGCCAAGAATTACGGTGAGAACTATGAAGCCCGATTTCTCAAAATAGCATTGCGGTTCATTACTCCCGAAAACAGCGTAAAGTTTGAAGCGGAACTGTCGAAACACGAATGCGGTTGGCGTTCCGATGATTCCAAAATCATTCGACTCGATATGATACGCCGATTGGACGGGGCGTCCGTTGCAAGGTGACGACAGTGAAGATATTTGCAACATCGGACTTGCACGGCAATCGCGCCATCATAGACAAACTGCGGTACATGGAGGATGACTGCGACCTGATTTTGATTTGCGGCGATATCGGCGGGAAAAATTACCGTACAAATTCGTTTCGTGAATTTTCACTGCGCCAGCGCGAAGATGTCGATTATCTCGCGGGCATCCTCTCTGGCATATCCACTCCCGCCCGGTTCATCCTCGGAAACGACGATTGGCTTGAATACGAGAGCGAATACTATTTCGATCGTACTTTTGAATTACCACCGTATCGTTTTATTCCTTTTGAACACGTTTTGATTACGCCGTTTAATACAAACCGTGAGGCGAACGAGAACAAAATCCGTTACGAACTTGAAAAGCTCACCGTTGGCGCTGACACGATCATCGTGGCGCATACTCCTCCGGCTTTCTGTGGTGATGAGTGTTATGACGGCAGACGTGTCGGCAGCGATTCCGTCCATTCATGGGTCGAAGAAAATCAACCCCGCGTATGGCTCTGCGGCCATATCCATGAGGACAATAGCGCTCATAAAATTGGCGAGACCCGCGTGTTCAACTGCGCCTGCGACTACTTCAAGAATATCCTCAAAGGATGGATGATCGACCTTGAAACGCGAGACTATGAAAGTGTGTCGATTTGATGGTTGCGGGGTAATGCGATGATATACTTAATCGACGCTTCATGTCTGAATTTATAATGAAGTTGTAGTAGTCTACCCAATTGCTGATCACCGTACGGATTTCGTCAATGCCCGTACGGCAAGATGTCGATATCGTCTTTCATATGGCCGTAAAAGGATTCCTGCGGGGCATTGCCCCAGCAGTTCGTCCTTCGAGACATATACTCAACGCCGCTATCATGACAGAAATCATGAGTTTTTATTTAGATAACGCTTCGGTCATTTCTTTTAAATGCCTAAAAGACTTTGCAGAGGGAAACTGGCGGAGAAGGAGGGATTCGAACCCTCGATACCAGAAAGGTATACATGATTTCCAATCATGCGCGCTCGGCCGGACTACGCGACTTCTCCGTGTTCACTATTCATCTTCATTCATCGGCTATACATGGTCTCTCGTCGCGCTCCTCGGCTTGGCTGCGTAACTTCTCTTCCATATTAGCACCATACGCATTTAGGAACGCGCTTTATAAATTTAGCACAATTCGCCCGCCATATCAAGGCGTCGCCGCTATTTTCGGCGCGAATACTCCCCCATCTTCCTCCGCCGCTGCGCCGTATCTCGCCCTGATCGGCTGAAATGCCGCGAACGCCGCGATTCCCGTGCACCGGGGGTTTCATATGACCCCATGCAGCGCAATACTCTAATTGGAGCGTACGGTTGCTATGATACGGTATGATAATGACGACAAACGAAAAGCGGGAAAAAGTGAGGAACGGAAAGAGGCGTTGATCGTCGCATTCCTCCTCATATTCGTCTGTTGTATCGTGGCGCCCATCGCGATAATCGGATTGTTGGCCATCATCCCGGATACCTCTTACAAGCATGGCGCCCAACCCTTTCATCGGCTATCCTATAAGACCCGGGAAATTTCCGGATTCACCGTGCGCGACAAAGCCGGCGAATACTATGAGCATCAGGCTGAGGTGATATTCACAAACGAGGGCGCCGCCGTGGGCGGTGTGGACTTTTCTTTCCTGTGGGATGTCACAGGCGGATTCGACGAGGACGCGGTGATCTTCGACGACCCGGGCGTCACCTACGACGTCGGCCCGTCCGATGAAGGTTGGCGCCGCCTCACCGTCCATTGCAAAGATTTCGACGGCGACCGGCGCCTTAACGCGAAATTCATCTACCCCGCCGACGCTCTCGTCGTGAGGGACGCTCCTCCCGGCTACTACAGGTGGGACGTCGACGACTACACCGATGAAGAAATCCCCGCGCTAAACCGCGAAATGACCGCCTTCGAAAACCCCTACGCCTGCGCCGATTGGATCAAGGAACATATCAAATACGGAACCGTTTCCGACGATCCGCAGATCGCCGCCGAGACGTTTCGCGGCGGCAAGGGCGACTGCGACGACATCGCGCTTCTGTTCTGCTATATGGTGAAGCGCCTGTTTCCGGAGACCGAGCCGCGCGTCGTGGAGGGCTGGACCACGAAAGGCCGATACCACGCGAACGCGCTCATCCGCACGGATTCCGGGTGGCTGATGTTGGATCCCGCGTTTTCAGATGTAAAATTTGGCGTCTTCGATTTTGGGCCGTTTGTGCCCTCGAGCCGGATATCAGTTCCTTTTGACATCACGGACGAAAACGGGTTTGCCGTCACACCGGGAGGGCTCAGTGCGTCCTTCGGCAAGGGCACGGTCAAAAAAATGTAGCCAGCCTTTCGTAAGAAATCCCGAATCGTGGCGATTGTATACAATGCGAAATCGTGTGTGAAATCATCGTCGCAAATATTGTATACAATCAACGCACGGCTATCCGAGCGCCGTCCTGATGGCGTCCGGCATCTGCTCCGCCGTCACTACCCCCCTATGCCTGATCGCCTTATCCCTCAGCCCGCGCAGCCCCCTCGGAACATCGACGCCCGTCGCGGTGTGGAGCGCATCGATGTACGCGAAGCCGTCGGACTCCGCGCCGAGCCCTATCGCGCCCGCCACGCGATCCGCGAACTTGTACGCGCTCGCGGTGGACGCCACGACCGTCGGAGTCTGGTCGCCCGTGGCGTCCGCGTAGTCGCGATACACGCTGTACGCGACGGCCGTGTGCGTATCCATGAGATACCTCTCGCTACGCCACAGATCGCCTATCGCCGCATGGGACCGGGCCATATCCGCCGAGCCGCCCCGGAGAAATTCCGCCATGCCCTCACGCACGCGGCCGCTCACCTCGTATCGCCCGTCCGATTCAAGGCTTCGCATATAGCCCGCGATCTCACCGGAATCCCCGCCCGACAGATGCCATAACAGCCGCTCAAGATTGCTCGATATGAGGATGTCCATCGACGGCGAGCTTGTCAGGATGAACCTCCTGTTCGCGTCGTACACGCCCGTTTCTATGAGATCGGTCAGCACCCGGTTTTCGTTCGACGCGCAGATGAGCCGCGAGATCGGCAGCCCCGCCGCCCGCGCGTACCACGCCGCGAGGATGTTTCCGAAGTTCCCCGTCGGCACGACGACGTTGATCCCATCGCCCGGCCTTATCTCCCCGCGCTCCACGAGCCTGACGTACGCGAAATAGTAGTACGCCACCTGCGGCACGAGCCGGCCTATGTTGATCGAATTTGCGGACGACAGCCTGTAGCCGCCCGCCTCGAGCCCCGCCTCGTAGTCCCTGTCGCCAAATATCGCCTTGACCGCGCGCTGCGCGTCGTCGAAATTCCCCTCGATCGCGTAGACGTGAGTGTTCGCGCCGCCCTGCGTCACCATCTGCCGCTCCTGTATCTCGCTCACCCCGTCCTTCGGGTAGAACACGAAGATCTCCGTGCCGCCCACGTCCGCGAAGCCCTCGAGCGCCGCCTTGCCCGTGTCGCCGGACGTCGCGGTCAGTATGACGATCTTCCTGTCCTCGTTCTCCATGCGCACCGCCGTCGTCAGCAAGTACGGAAGTATCGACAGGGCCATGTCCTTGAAGGCCGCCGTCCTGCCGTGATAGAGTTCCAATAAAAAAGCGCGTTCCGTTTTGGCGAGGGGGGAGATGTCAGGCGAGTCGAAATTATCGCTGTTGTAGGCGCCGTCCACACACAGGTGCAGGTCGTCGTCGGAGAAGTCGCCGAAGAACGCGCGCATGACACGGTAGGCCACGTCGCGGTATGGTGTACACGGACGCGAAGCGCCGCCGGTTTCACGAGGCGCGCCCGCTCCACCCGCCGCATCGCCCGCGCCGGAACCGCCGCCCGTCACGCCATCCGCGCCGGAACCGCCGCTCGCCGCATCGCCCGCGCCGGAGAAATCATAGCTGATCCTCGGTATCCCCGTCGGGACAAAAAGCCCTTTATCCGGCGCAAGCCCCTGTATAATGGCCCGCGCCCCCGAAAATTCCGTCCTGTCGCCTCTCGTACTGATATAACTCGTCATCTACTTTCCCTTTACACAAAACCGTCCACGGTTCACATTCCCTACATTTATATTGTCGCGCGCATACGCCTCGCGTTCACAGCGCCATTGTCCGGACGCTCCCACGTCACAGCCGCCTGAGCGCGTCCACTATACCGATCTTCGCACTGTCCGTTTCCGACGCCTGCTTTATCACGCGCGCCGGTACGCCCGCGACGACCGCGCCCGCCGCCACGTCGTCCACGACGACCGCGCCCGCCGCGACGACCGCGCCCGCGCCTACGCTGACGCCCTCGAGGACGACCGCGTTCGCGCCGATGAGGACGTCGTCGCCGAGCGTCACGGGCGTCGCGCTCGGCGGTTCGATGACGCCCGCGAGCACCGCGCCCGCACCGACGTGGCAGCGCTTTCCGACCGTCGCGCGTCCGCCGAGGATCGCGCCCATATCGATCATAGTACCCTCGCCGACGACCGCGCCGATGTTTATGACAGCGCCCATCATGACGACCGCTCCATTGCCTATCTCGGCCCCGTCCCTGATGATCGCGCCCGGCTCGATGCGCGCGCCTATGCCCTTGAGGTCGAGCAGCGGGATGGCCGAGTTGCGCGCCGCGTTCTCGACGTACACGTCCTCGATGTCTGAGGCGCGCGCCGTCAGCACCGGCGCCACGTCCGCCCAGTCGCCGATGACGACCGTATCCCCGACGCCGAAAGACTGAGCGCCCGGAAAGGCTATCTCCGCTCCCGCTTTAGTTTTGACGTAGGCCTTTACCGGCGTCTTTTTCTCCGCCTCGCTGATGAATTTGATGATCTCAAACGCGTCCATACCATGTTCCTTTCCGCCGCAGACCGCGCAGCCCCGTTACCCAAAGCGTGACTGTTGAGTAGTAACCATTTACAAATAGTAGTCTCCTTCAAACACGCGCTCCGCCGGGCCCCTCATAAACACCTCGCCCGTCCCGTCTATGCGGATGAAAAGCTCGCCGTAAGGCAGCGACACGCGCACCTCTTCATTCCCGTCGAACCTGCCCTCGCGTATGCCGAGCGCCGCGACGGCGCACGCGCCCGTGCCGCAGGCCGCCGTCAGCCCCGCGCCGCGCTCCCACGTGATCATCTCCACAGCGTTATCGTCCGTGACGCGCGCGAAGTCGACGTTCGTGCGCTCCGTGAAAGCGGGGTGCGATTCGAGCGCGCGCCCGACGCGGTCTATGGCTTCGCTCTCGTACAGCGACCTCCCGGCGTCCGCGCAGTCGCCGAGTATCCATTCGTTCTCGTCGAGCCACACGACCGTGTGATAGGTTCCGATAAAAAAACTGCTGAGCCTCACGTCGTGTGAAAGGCCGGTGTCGCCGCAGGAGTCTTTGCCGATGAGCGGCGATTCGATGTCCACGCTCACATCGCGCCCGAGGAACTCGTCGCCCTCACCCGCGTACGAATCGCCGACGCCCGCGGCGCGGGCCGACCAGTCGGGACGTCCCATATCGATCTCCACCGTGAAATCGTCGAAATTTTCTTCATCTGTCAAGCCATCTACAAATGACGTGCGCACGTGCATGACCCCTGCGGAAGTATCCACGTCAAACTCCTCCGGGTTCGCGTATGCGATTTCTTCTTCGACGCAATAGCGGGCGAAGCACCGGATACCATTGCCGCACATCGGCGCGGAGCTGCCGTCGCTGTTTACGATGCCCATAGCCAGAGGCGCTGGACTGCAGATGATCAGGCCGTCCGCGCCAACGCCGAGCTGCCGGTGGCAGATCCGCCGCACGAATTCCGGAATCCCGATTCCGTGAGTTCTCATGAATGTCAGAGCGGCGCGTATGAGCTCCGCCTCGTTTACGATCAAAAAATCATTGCCACAACCGTGGTACTTTACAAAATGCATCGCACATTCCTTCTCTCAAAAAACAACTCCAAACGTACACCGTTATTATTACTTTACAAAAACTCAAAAACGCATATCATTATTTTTACTCAAAAATACCCCCACGCTCACTCCGTCGTCGACAAGATCGCGTTGTATTTCTCGACTTGGCTCACCTTCATGTCCTTCGCCATGGCCGGGTCGACCTCCTCCTCGAGCTTCAGCACGGTGGGCCCGACGTAGACGGTGTCGAGCACCTTGCCGTCCAGCGTGACCTTGCTGAACGGGGTGAAGCCATCGCCGCTGATGTAGTGCTCGCCGGCGACCTCGACGATCTCATTGACCGTGATCGGCTTGTAGCCCATCGCCATGCCGGACGGGCGGTACGGGCTTTCGCCGCCGTAGATATAATTATTTCCGTAAAGTATATCATACTGCAACAGGTGCAGATCGTCCCGGTAATCGGGCGCGCCGCGTTTGTCCTGATGGAAGACCGTCATGAGGCCCTGCCGCAGCCCGACGCGCCGCTGCACCTCCGCGCCGAGCTGATACACGGAGAGATCGCCGTCCACTTTTTCGAGCCCGAAGTTCGACCAGATGACGTACTGGGTGTTGAACGTGTCGCCGGACTTCACGTCCTCGTCCGTGATCTGAAGCGACGGCAGATGGTCCCCGTAGATCACGAGGACGACGTCCTCATCGTACTCCGACAGCTCCGCCGTCAGCACTCTGAGAAACTCGTCCATGCTCGACACCATCTCCACGTAGAACTCCCAGCCGGATTTCTGGGCGACCGACTCCGTCCCCTCCACCGTGATGCGCGGATCCTTGATGAGCGGGGTCTTGGGATACTCGCCGTGCCCCTGCACGGAGATGGTATAGATGTAGTCGCGCTCTTCCGTCGAGCCGAGAGCGCCGAGTATCTCCCCCGTCAGCACGTCGTCCGTCGCGAAGCCGCGCTGCGTCTTTGTCACGTAGTTCATGTACTCGAGCGACGTGAAATCGTCGAAGCCGAGCATCGGGAAGACCTCGTTGCGGTCGTAGAACGCGCCCCGGTGATTGTGTATCGCGTGGGCTTTGTAGCCGAGGTCTTTCAGGTCGAACGCCATCGACTCCACCGCCTTGTCCTTGAGGACGGATTTGTACGGGTACTCGCCCGGGCCGAACTCGCGGCAGCTCATGCCCGTGATGGCCTCGAACTCCGTGTTCGCCGTGCCGCCGCCGATCACCGGCGCCTTGAGATAGCCCGAGGAGTACTTCTCCTTGAGCTCGCGGAAGTACGGCGTCGGGTCGTCGGAATACGTCAGGCCTTTCATCTCCGTCGGGTCTATGAACGACTCGAGCTGCAGGAAAACTATATTCGGGAAATCCTCGTCCGTCATGCCCGGCGCCGTGTCCGTCGTCATCGTGTCGAGCTCGCCCTCGCCGAAGACCGCGTCCACCGCCTTCCGCGAGTAGTCGTCAGGCCGCGATATCCCTTTCCGCAGCCACGTGCTGAGGAAGCCGTAGGGCATGCCGTAGTCGGTGTACGCGTCCCACAGGTTCGTGAAATAGTTCGACACAAAGCCGGTCTTGACGCCGACGCCCCAGCAGGAGACCACGAGAGCGAACACGACTGCGACCGACGTCAACGCCTTCAGGAACGGTTTCGCGCCGCCCCACGGCTCTCGCTTCGGCGCCTTGAAAAACATGAGGGTAAAAACCACGACGCCCACGGCCGCGGCCACAAAGACGAGCGAGGTCTGAAGCGTCGTCAGGTAGACGGCGAACATCTCTATGCCGAGATCCATGACCTCAAAGTCGGCCGTCGTGAACGGGGTCATGCGCGTCGTGAGCACGATGCCGTTCACGACGCCGAGGACGATCCAGAGCGTCATCAAAAGTGACTGGGCGAACCATCTGCGCCGGAATATCCATGAGAGCGAAAACGTCGCGTATATGATCAAAAAGTTCAGAAGGAAGGCGAGCGGATTGTGCGAGAGGAAGATGAAGCCGCCGAAGGGCTCGTTGTATCCGAATCCTTCGATGACGAGTAAGGTGATCAGTGCCATCACCGCGCTGTAAAGAGGGGCGTTGCCGTAAAAAGGATGTGAATACATAGCCTCGAGCCGGCGGTAGTACGTACCGCGCCCTGCCGGCCCTCCGGATTTGCCGCGTCTGAATAGCTTGGTCAGCGGCGTGGCTATGGTGCGTAAGGTCTTGTGCGCGAACCGCGCCGTCTTGTCAGGGAAACGCTGTGTTCCCTCAGTTCCTCTCGTTTGTTTCATCTACTATATTATATCGCATCTGATACGAATATCTCTGATCAAACAGTCCAATTCTCGGTCATCAGTTTATCTATGCGCGAGAAATCCTTCTCGTTATTCGTCACTAATATTCCATCCCTTGACATGATCGTGGCCGCGATAGCCAAATCGTTCGGGCCTACCTTAAGTTTGTTTTTTATCAGGCCGGCTCGGATCTTGCCGTATTTGATTGCGGCTCTTTCATCGAAAGGCACGATCTCAAACTGGCCGGCAAACGCCGCGATGCTGGTGGAGATCTCCGCTGGCTCTTCGCTAATCTCGCTGCCTACATACAGTTCGGCAAGCACGATGGAAGGAATTTTAATATCCGACGGTTTCTTTGAAATCAGCCGTTCACGCAATCCCGGATATAAGCCCTTGAGAAGATATATACAGATATTTGTATCAAGAAACCAACTCATATCGTTTCCCTTTTGGAATCGAGCGCGAAATCAGGCTGCGCCGGTCTTTTAAAGGAATCCGATTTTATCGAGCCGAGCGACGACAGAAAATCATCGGCCCATTCGCCATCCATATTGGAGCGGATGATATCGGATACATATTTCGAAACCGACACGTTTTCACGCTTTGCTCTCTTCGTGACTTTATGGGCGAGGCTTTCATCAAAATAAAGTGACATTTGCGGCATAAGAACTGCTCCTTTTCATATGTTATGTTATAACATAATATATAGTTTGTCAAGTTTGTTCAGGGTGTATAAAAGAGATAGTTGCGCCGATCGCGTCGGCGAGGGCTATGAACTCCTCTACCGAGAGCGTCTCGGCCCTCGCCGTAGCTTTCACCCCCGCCTTTTCAAAGGCTGCGGACAGGGCGCCGGCGTCGGGGACGAGGCTTGACAGCGAATTGCGCAGCATCTTGCGCCGCTGGCCGAAGCTGTTTTTTACGACGGCGAGAAAGAGGGCCTCGTTTTCGGGGACGCCGCGATGGCCCGGCTGGGTTCTCAATACTATGACCGCCGAGTCGACATTCGGCTTGGGGAGGAACACCTCTCTCGACACGTCCATCGCGTATCTCGTATCGCATCGGTACTGTACGCCCACGGACACCGCCCCGTAGTCCTTGCCGCCCGGCGAAGCGCATATGCGCCGCGCCACCTCCCTCTGCGTCATGAAGACGATAAGCGACGGTATATTCGGCGACTCGACCGCTTTCATTATGGCGGGCGTCGTGATGTAGTACGGCAGATTTCCCGTGAGCTTGTAGCCGGGCGGCAGCTCCGCGAGATCGTATTCGAGGAAGTCGGCGTGGACGACGGTACTATTGCCGGTGGCCGCGTCCGGGCCCGGGCCGCCCGCCCCCTCCGCCAGAGCGTACTTAAGCGCGGGTATGATGCGGGCGTCTTTCTCCACGGCCACGACGCGTCCGGCGCGCGCGGCGAGCTCCGCCGTCAACGCGCCGAGTCCGGGCCCTACTTCGCACACGACGTCGTCCGGACCGAGCTCCGACAGCTCGGCTATCTTCCTTATAATATTCGCGTCGGTCAGAAAATTTTGCCCAAGGCTCTTTACGGGCTTGATTCCATAGAGTTCCATCAGCGCTTTTTGGATCATTCTCCGGCGCCGTCCCCGTCGCCCTCCGCATTCGCGCCGTCGCCGCCGCCGTCGCCTTCGTCAAAAACATACACCACTTCGCCCGGCTTCACCATGCCGAGCCTTTCGCGCGCCTGTTTCTCGATGTATTCCTTATCCTTCAACATCAGCAGTTCGCCCTCGAGCCTCGCCTTCTGCTCCGTCTTGACTTTCAATAGCTCGGCGGCCTTTTCCTCCTGCGTTTTCAGCTCCATGATGCGGAACGCCGACGAGCCGACAAAGAACGCGACCGCCACGGCCACGCTGACGAGGATGAGGCTCCTGCCCGTGATGAAGCTGCGGCGCGCCTTTTCGTCCTCGGCCTTCGCGGCCTTGACCTTGCGCCGGCGGGTCTTCAGCGCCTGCTCGCGCTTCTCGCGACGCTCCCGCTGCGCTTCCTCTATATTCATCTCATAGGTTTTGGTATAGGCATCTCTTTTTTCCATACGTACTAAAATGTTATCACGCCGCGCGCGAATTTACACTACACAAAGATGGAATGTATTAGATTTGTAATAGTTACTGTTGCGTAGTTTCGATTAAATAGTGACTACGATGTGTAATATCACGCGTTTGAGTCTGCCATGTGTTCCTGAGAATCCTCCGCGTTCTTCGGTGGTTTCAGCGGGAGGCTGATCACTACGCGCGTGCCGTGGCCGAGCTCGCTTTGGACGACGATGTGCCCGCCGTGCTCGTCAATGATCTTCTTGGATATGGACAAGCCGAGGCCCGTGCCGCTCATCTCGCCGGAGCGCGCCTTGTTGCCGGTATAGAAGCGCTCGAACACGCGCGAGAGCTCGCGCTCCGACATGCCTATGCCGTTGTCGAGCACGACGATGTAGAGCCAATGGTCGTCGCGCACGACCTCGACGTCTATGCGGCCGCCCTCGCGCGTGTACTTGATGGCGTTGCTGATGATGTTCGTCACCACCTGCTCTATGCGGTCGCGGTCTATCGTGAGGACGAAAGACTTGTCTTTCGAAAGAAGATTGAGCTGCTGGCGTTTGCCGCCGGCGGTCACGCCCTGCTTCTTCGCGGCCATGCGCACGAGGGCGATCACATCCGTCTCCCGCATATGCCACGTCTGCCTGTTCGCGTCGAGGCGCGACAGTTGCAGCAGGTCGTTCACGAGCCGCTTCATGCGGTCGACTTCTTTGTTGATGATGTCGAGCGCCATCTTCGACATATCCGGATCGTCGATGCCGCCGGCGAGCAATGTCTCCGCGTAGCCCTTGATCGACGTGAGCGGCGTCTTGAGTTCATGCGACGCGTTCGCGACAAATTCCGCCTGGATATTTCTGAGCTCCTGGCTCTCCGTCACGTCGCGGAAGATGATGATGACGCCGCCGTCGTCGCCGTACGAATCCTTGAACGTGCCGAAGCTCACGTCGTACGTCGCGCCCCCGTAAGAGAACGAGCCGCCCGTCTCGCCTGATTCGAGATCGTCCAATATCGCGGCGAGCGTCAGGTCGTCCGTGAACCGCAGGATGATGTCGTCGTAGCCCTTGCGCCTGACGTCGTCGTCCGTCATGCGCAGTATCTTGCGGGCGGATTCGTTCGCGTGGATGATGAAGCCCTCCAAATCCACCGCCACGGTGCCATCGGTCATATAGCGCAGTATCGTCTCGAGTTTATTTTTCTCATAAATCGTCTCTGAAAAATTTTCGTCTATCAGATCGCGCAGCTCGTTTTCCGTCTCCTCTATCCCCGCGTGCAACGTGGACGCGAGGTGCAGGGCCAAGGCCGCGCCCACCGCGAGGCCGGCAAAGGCGGAGGCGAGGGCGCCGAGCGGCGTCAGCGTCCCGAGCAAAAGAAAGACGCCCGCGCCGACGGCTGTCGGCGTGAGCACCATATAGAATACCCTTTGTCTTGTCGTATGGGATACGTCGCGGTCAGGCATTTTGTCCGAAGCCTAAGGCCGCTTGAAGTAATATCCGATGCCTCTCTTTGTGAGGATGTATTTGGGGTCGCTCGAATCGTCCTCGAGTTTTTCCCGCAGACGGCGCACCGTGACGTCCACCGTGCGTATGTCGCCGTAATATTCATAGCCCCAGACGTCCTCGAGAAGCTGCTCCCGCGAGAATACCTTGTCCTCATGCTCCGCTAAGTAGCGCAGCAGCTCAAACTCCCTGAGCGTGAGCTCGAGGGGCGAGCCGTTCTTTCTGACCTCGTATCTGTCGCCGTCGATCGTCAGGTTGCCGTAATCGGTCGTGTTGGACGACGGCGTCTGGCCTATGTCGCCCGCCATCACCGTCCGTCTGATATTCGCCTTGATCCTCGCGATGAGCTCCCGCAGCCCGAAAGGCTTCGTGATGTAGTCGTCCGCGCCGAGCTCGAGGCCGAGCACCTTGTCTACCTCCTCCTCCTTGGCCGTGAGCATGATGATCGGGACCGCGCTCTTTTCCCTCACCTTACGGCAGACCTCGAAGCCGTCGATGGAGGGCAGCATGACGTCCAAAAGCACAAGGTCGGGGTCGGTACCGAGCGCCTTGTTGAGCCCTTCCTGACCGTCAAACGCCGTATCGACATTGAACCCTTCCTTCGTCAGATTGAGCTTGACAATGTCGGAAATGTTCTTCTCATCTTCTATAATGAGGACTTTTTTAGGCTCCATACTGATCTCCCTTTCATCTTAAATTATTGAATTGCCATCGGCGTGTGAACAATGCGTCGTCCCGCGTTTTTTGCATTCACACTTACAAATATTTGAGCGGGTTGCGCGGCGCGCCGTCTATGCGCACTTCAAAATGGAGGTGCGCGCCCGTAGACCTGCCGGTGTTCCCTGACGTAGCGATGCGTTGCCCCTTATAGACCTCATCGCCGATGTTCACCGACGACTGTGAAAGATGCCCGTAAATAGTTTCAAAGCCCTCGCCATGGTCTATCGCGATCATGACGCCGTACCCATCGCCTTTATTACCAGTATACACTACTTTCCCGTCCCCTGCCGCATAAACAGGCGCATAATTTACATCTATATCTATGCCCTCGTGAACCCTGCCCCAGCGCGGGCCGAACGGTGAAGTGACGGCCCCGTTCGCCGGCCGGGCGAACTTGCCGGAGCCTATCGGCTTGGAAAGTTTTTTCGTACCCCTGATAGTAGAGGCCGCCGTCGCCGGGCGGATGACCTCATACGACAGCGGCGTTTGTTCCGAGAACTCGCCGTTGACGCGCACATACTCCGCCGTCACAGTGCGAAGGCCCGTCGCCCCCGGAGTCGCCACGAGCTCGTAGTCCTCGTACCTCTCATCGTCGTCGATGTATATCGGCGTCTCTTCGTACTCCTCATCGTAATTGAGTATCTCGACCGTCCTGACCCCGATTGCGGCAAAGGAGGCCCGCGAGAGCCGGTCGAAAACCTCGTCGGCCGTTTCAAGATTTTTTCGCGCCGTCGTTATCTCGTCCGTCGTCAACTCGTCCGTGAAGCCGACCTCGCTGTACTTGGATAAATCCTCCCCTTCGAGCCAGCGCTCCTTCATGAGATCGAGCAGTTTATCGACCTCGGCCTCGCTCGCCAGCGTACCGATCTCGCCCGTCCCCGTGTGGACGACCCGGCCGACGACATTGACGTCGCCGAGCGTCGCTATATTCGTAATGATATCGTCCTCCCTGTCGACGGGAACCTCGGAGGACGTGAGCTTGATGACTTTCTTGACCTCGATATTCTCGTCGTCGTCGAGGACGACCGCCGCCCCGGCGCGCTCATTGATCGTCGCCCTCGTCTCGGGCCGGCTCACGGTCCGGTACACGTCGCCCTCGTCTTTCACCACGCCGAGCACCTTGCCCTTGTAACTGTATTCGTAATAGGTAAGGTCGCGAGTCATGAGGGAGGAGAAGAGGAGTATGCCGCACAGAGCCGCCGCGCCGATCGAAATAAGCGGAGCGTACACGCGCACATACGGCTTTCTCGCTAAGACCCCGCGGATACTGTCGCGGGCCATACGCCCGGACGCGCCGGACAGGATCTTCCTGAACCCCGCTTCGAGCGTAGCGAGCGTAGCGAATGAAGCGAGCGGAGACAAGACGCTCCGCCCGAATATTACACCATTGGCCTTAGACCGGAAAGACGTCAGCCGCGCGACGTGCGCGAACACCTCGCGCGTCATGAGAGCGGCCACGCGAACGCGTATACGGGCGCGTACGAGGAGCGCGCCCGCGCCCTGATGCGGACGCTCAGATTTCCTCTGAAGCGCATCGTCTCCGTGTTCAAAACCACGGAACGAATAAGCAGCCCTGTCTTCTCTCCTAAACATAGCTGCATTATACCGTAGCGCCGCTGTAATATGTTTGTAACAGACAATAATTCACAAAACTTTCGCTAAACAATCACAAGCTACTTGACAAACGGCCCTATGTATTATACTCTACTATAAAACCATATGACTATAGTGTTCCAAGCCATATCGTTCAGTCTACGGAATACGGAAGAGTGTAAGGAGTGTGCGCCATTTGAAATCGACACTTGACAACGACAGACCGATCTTTCAACAGATCAAGGAGATGATCGAGGAAGACATCCTCTCCGGCCTCTTGAAGCCGGACGAGCAGATACCGTCGAACAGCCGGCTCGTCAGTTATTACGGGATCAATCCCGTCACGGTGCATAAGGGCGTGACGCTGCTCGCAGACGAGGGGCTCATCTACAAGAAACGGGGGCTCGGCATGTTTGTCGCGCCGGACGCGCCGGACATCCTGCGCAAAAGTCACGGCGCGGCGTTCCAAAGCGAATACGCGGCGCCGCTTGTGAGGCAGGCCCGGGCGCTCGGCATGTCGGACGCGGACATCCACGCGCATATCGACGAGGCGCTCGAGGAGGTAGCGGAAGAACGGGCAAACGGCAGGCCAGCACACCCAAAGAAAGAGGAGGACGACAGCAATGAGTAACACAGCGCAGACCCCGGCCGTCAGATGCGACGGCGTACGGCTCAGGTATCCGAGGCAGAAAGAGGAGGCCCTCGCGGGCGTCGACTTGAACGTCATGCCACATACCATCTGCGGCCTGCTCGGCCGAAACGCCGCCGGCAAGACGTCACTCATGGCCCTACTCACGGGTTTCCGCAGGCAGACGGGCGGCGAGATCGAGGTTTTCGGCGAAAAGCCCTATGAAAACCCGAGCGTCGCCTCACGCGTCGCATTCGTATACGCGAACAACAACGAGCTTTATCAGGAGATGAAAGTGCGCGACGTACTGAAAACCGCCGCCATATTTCGCGAAGACTGGAACGACGCCCTCGCGCGGTCGCTCTTGAACGCTTTCCACGTGCCGGAAAAGAAAAACGTCAGCCGGCTGAGCTTAGGCCAACGCGCCGCGTTGTTCTGCACCGTCGGGCTCGCTTCACGGGTGCCGCTCACGATATTCGACGAGGCCTACTCGGGGATGGATGCGGTCTACCGTAAAATCTTTGCTGAAGCGCTCTTGAACGATTTTATGGAATACCCGCGCACGATCCTGTTTTCCACCCACTATATCAGCGAGTGGGACAACCTCTTCAGCGACGTCGCGATCATCGACGAAGGGCGGATCGTCGCGTTCGGCGAAACCGACGAGCTGAGAGGCAGGGGCGCGGCCATCATCGGAGAGGCCGGCGCCGTGGACGCGTTCGCCTCCGGCAAGACTATCATGCAGCAGCGCAGCCTCGGCGCACAAAAAGAAGTGTGGCTCTTTGACCTGCCCGCAAACGAACGCGAAGCCGCCGTGCGGCAGGGGCTGTCGGCGGAGCGGCTTTCATTACAGGATTTATTTGTCGGGCTGACCCGAAAGGAAGGAGAGAGCGATGTCATTCAGTAGCCTTTGGGGCGGAAATACCGGCCGGGCAATCCGTAGGGAGAGCGCTAAGCTCGCGATTGTAAGCATCTGGTTCGTAGTCATCTACTACGTCGTCATCGCCGTACTGCACATCGTGCTTGCGAACGTATTGCCGTCTGAGGATATCGGCGAACAAATCATGGACGACAGTTCTCGGTCGCTGCACCATTCGTGGCCGTGGTTCATACTCGTATACGGCATATGCGCCCCGCTGTATCTGAAAAATATGCTGTCCTTCGGGCTCACGCGCGGGCAGTTCGCGACGGGCCTCATCTGGGCGAGCGCCCTCGTGACGGCGGGGTACGTGGCCTTGGACGCGATCATATCCGCCGTGACGGGCCAATTTGCCGCCGCCAATCTGCTGTCCGACTTCCTCATAGCGTTTTCATTTTGGCTGTTCGGATGGATAGTAGCCGTCGGATTTCAGTACCGCAACGTCTTCACATCCGCAGGCGGCATAGCTCTCGCCGTATTCCTCATCTACGCCCTGATCCGCTACGCCTACGTCGAGCAAGCGCTCGGCTCATGGAATGTAGAGACATACTTTTTCGAGTTCTCGGCGCCCGGCGCCGCCATGCTCGCAGCCGCGGACGCGCTGCTGGCGGCAGTCCTCCACTTCCTGACAAGGCGCATTTCCGTCCGTTGCTGAACAGACTCATGAGGAATGCGCCCGCCGATACCATATCGTCATTTTACCATGACTGTCCTGCTGTATGTTTTCTTCCCGACGGTCACGGTGATTTTGGCTTTTCCTTTCTTTAACGCGGTCAGCTTGCCCGCTTTGACATTCACCGTCCCTATTCCGCCACGATTACATTATTTACAGATCTATAAGGCCGGATAGTAGCAACGAACGCGTCGCTTTGATATAATGCTATTTAAAGCGGTGGGAATCCCCTCGAAGCAAGATTCGATGTAGGAGTAAACGCATGCCTGAATTATCGAGATTTTATAATATTGCTATCAAAATGATTTTTAGTGATAGCTGATGTATACCAAGAATGGAATCGCATATGCGGATGAACCGGAGAAAATCCTGTCGGTCAAAAGCGTTCGTCCTCTGAATGGCTACAAGCTGATGTTGTTATTCTCCAACGATGAAACGAGGATATACGATATGGCGCCCATGATGAATTATCCTGTATTTCGCGCGCTGAAGGATGAAGGTGTTTTTAACAAGGCCTACGTCGACTACGGCACGGTGACATGGGATGATAAAATCGACATCGCCTCTGAAACCCTATACGAGGGCGGCGTCCCGGTGAACGGATAATACTTTACGCATAATCCGCGCTATGCGTTCACTCCAATCAACCGACCCTTGCCAGCAACTTGCGCCATCTCTTTTGTCAGTGTTTGTAGAAGCTCTTGCTCCAGACGGCGACGCCGCGGCGTTCCTGCGCGCGGCGGCGCTAAAACAAGTCGCAAAATGCCGCGCTTACCAGCCCTGCGAGATCTTCGGGCGCAAGCTCGACTTGCAGGCCTACGCGCCCGCCGCTGACGTTTATGGCGTCGTATAGCTGCGCCGTTTCGTCTATGAACGTCGGGAATTGCTTCTTCATCCCTATCGGAGAGCAACCTCCGTGGACGTATCCTGTTTTTGGTTTCAGCTCCCGCGACTTGATCATTTCAATATGTTTGTCGCCCGCCGCCTGCGCCGCCTTTTTCAGGTCGAGCTCTACATTGCTCGGGATGACGAAGACGTTCAGCCCGGTGTTTTTGCCCTCGGTCACGAGCGTCTTGAATACGCGCTCCGGCTCCCGCCCGATCTTTGCGGCGACCGCCACGCCGGAAATCGCGCCGTCCGACACGTCGTACTCACGAGCCGTGAACGCGATGTCCGCGGTTTCAAGTAATCGCAGCGCGTTTGTTTTGGTCGTCATCGTCTTCCCTCGTCTTTACTACTTCAGCGAGATTGCCCGGTTACACCCATTGCTAGAATAAGACCGTCCGCCGCTTCCTCTGCGGATAAGCCATCAACAGAAAAATGCAGTTTGGCTTTGCTGTGCGTCGAGCGATAATACTCGATGTCCTTCTTGATGTCGTTGAAATAGTATCTTAGTTCGCGCTCGCTAAGCTCAACCTCCAATGGATTATCATAATCGTCGGTAAAAACAATGCGTTTCAAAATATTCTTCGCGCTATCTTTTAACCAAACGGTGATAATGTCAGGGTTACGGTCAAAAACCGTCTTGTACTCTCGAAAGAGTCCGCCCGGAGGCATCGCAAGAACCAATCTACCCGGGTGCTCTTTCAAGATTTCAGGGATAATATGTTTGACCATGTTGCGATACCCGTGCTCATTAAAAGCCTCATCTTTCAAAAACGCAAGAGGTTTACCCATCCGTTTTGTGACTTCCTCATCAAAGTCGACGAAGCTGTATTCCAGTTTTTCGGCAAGTAACCTCCCAGTCGTTGTTTTTCCGACGCAAGATATTCCCGTCAAAACGATTCTCATAAAACGTACCTCATGCTCCCTGACCGACATTTTTTATCCGCGTACTCAAGCAAATCCAACATTTCATGGATGATACAAAGGTGTGTATAAGAGCAATCGATTTTGATATTTCGGCTTCATCATCTTCTTCATCGTTAAAATCCAACTCAATGCGCTGTTTTATTTCTTCATACTCGTCTGCAATCTCCAAGAGGAACCGGATGAGCTCGTCTTTCGGGCTATTAGAGAGGATTTTCCTCAGCGATTCCACTCCGTCGTCTTCATAATAGCCATAGCCTCTCGCCAAGACTTTTTTATCAATATGTCGCTCAAAGTTATCCAGGTTCATGTTCGCAACCATCATCCTTTCTTGTTCGAAAATATAACCCGTTTCATGCGCGTCATCCCGCAGGGAACGCCAGATTCATGTCGACGTCGCCCTCTACGCCGTCCACTTTGCCCGTGTTCGTGTACTGCCACATCGCGAACTCGTAGGGGTAGGCCGGGGCCTCGAAATACTGCGCCAGCCATTTCCCGTAGCCTGACAGACCCTCGAGATCCATGCGCGCGATGAACCACCGCGTGTTCGCGTAGACCATCGGCGTGTAGCCGGCTTCCGAAATTCGGTCGCAGAATGCCCGCGCGAAGGACGTCACCTGCTCGGGCGTGAGATTGCCTGTCCGCGACTCGGCGCCCTCCACCTCCTCTATATCGAAGGTGACCGGCATCGTCACCGCCGCGCCGGAAAGCGCATTTATTACATAATCAGCTTCCTGAACCGCCTCCTCCTCGCTCGTCGCCTGCGAGAAAAAATACGCGCCGACGGAAACGCCAGCCGCAGCCGCGCCCGCGATGTTGTCCCGGAAAAACGTGTCCTCCTTTAGCGTGCCCTGCTCCGCGCCGCGGTAGCCGACGCGAATCATCGCGAAGTCTATCCCGTCGGCGCGTGCGCGCTCCCAGTCGATCCCCTTCTGATGGTGGGACACGTCGATGCCGAGCAGCGC
>JAISAI010000033.1 GCA_031266795.1 Eubacteriales Family XIII. Incertae Sedis bacterium | reverse complement strand
GAGGTGAAACCGGGGCAGGTTCTCGTGAAAATTGAGTATGTCGGCGTCTGCGGGAGCGACATCCATTTCTTCATGGACGGACATATTGCGGACTACTGGGTCGAGGGCGATTTTATTCTTGGGCATGAAAGCGCGGGTACCGTCACCGCTGTCGCAGGCGACGTTACGTCGCTCAAGGTCGGCGACAGGGTCGCGATCGAGCCCGGATCCACGTGCGGGGAATGCGAATACTGCAAGACGGGCGTGTACAATCTCTGTCCCGACGTCGTATTCATGGCTACGCCGCCCGTCCAAGGGGCGTTTACGAACTATGTCGCGTGGCCGGCGAATTTCTGCTTCAAGCTGCCGGACAATGTTTCAACGTTGGAGGGCGCGCTTATCGAACCGCTTTCCGTCGGCCTTGAAGCGAGCTCGATCGGCGGCGTCAAGCTCGGCGACAGCATCGCGATTTTCGGGAGCGGGTGCATAGGGCTCTGTACGCTGCTCGCCGCAAAAGCGAAGGGCGCGACGGAGATCATAGTCGTGGATGTCATCGAAAAGCGTCTTCAGAAGGCGAAGGAACTCGGCGCGACGAAAATCATCAACGCGAAGCGAGAGGACCCGATTGCGGCCATTATGGAATACACGAACGGCGAAGGCGCCGACATAGCGGCGGAAACGGCCGGCAACTCCATTACATTAAAACAGACGGTGGATGCCGTCAAAAGGGGCGGCAGGATCGTTATCGTCGGCATGGGCGGCGAGGCCGAGGTCAATTTTAACTTTGAAAAGCTCATGTGGAAAGTCGTCAGCATAGGCACGGTCTTCCGTTACAAGAACCAGTACCCGGTCGCGATCGACGCCGTCGCGCACGGTATCATCGACGTCAAGCAGATAGTGACCGGCGAATACGGTTTCAAGGACATAGCCGAGGCGTTTGAGACGAATATCAATAATAAGGACGAAGTGGTGAAGTTAGTTATCAAAATGTGATATTCTGTTAGAAAATCAGCGTTTCCTTAGGGCGAGCCGGGCATGTCCGGCTCGACGCCTCACAGAAAAGAGTTACGTATGCTGGAACAATTGAAAAAAGACGTTTGCGCGGCGAACGTGCTGCTCCCCTCCTTGGGGCTCGTCACATTTACGTGGGGTAACGTCAGCGGCGTCGACAGGGAGAGCGGCCTCGTCGTAATCAAGCCGAGCGGCGTCGAATACGGCGAGCTCACGCCGGGCATGCTGCCCGCCCTCAGGCTTGAGGACGGGCAGCAGACTGACGGCGAACTGAAACCGTCGTCCGACGCGCCGACGCACCTCGCGCTCTACCGCGCCTTTCCAGAGATCGGCGGCGTCGCCCATACGCACAGCCGCTGGGCCACGGTATTCGCGCAGGGCCGCCGGCCCATCCCGCCGCTCGGCACTACGCACGCCGACTATTTTTACGGCGAAGTGCCGTGCACGCGTCTGCTTACGGACGCCGAGATAGCGGGCGACTATGAGACCGAAACGGGCAAGGTGATAGTGGAAACGCTGAAAGGGAGAGACCCGGCGTCCATGCCCGCGGCCTTAGTAGCGAGCCACGGCCCGTTCACTTGGGGAAGAGACGCTACGGAAGCCGTTCACAATGCGGCCGTCCTCGAGGAAGTAGCCTGCATGGCCTGGCACACGCTCGCCCCGAATATCGGGTCAGATACTACAGGGTCAAGTACCGCCCCCGAGCGCATGCAGCAATCCCTGTTAGACAAGCACTATCTGCGAAAACACGGCAAAACCGCGTATTACGGACAAGGGAAATAATAAGCCCATAGAGTTTTTGAAAAGGGAATTTCCTATAGCGAAAGGCTTTCAACTGTTGACAAAATGTGGCCAGTTGAAAATGTTTGCGCCTGTTGAAAATGTTTGCGCCTTGACTATTCGCACCTATCAGGTTATAATTGGCATGAAAACGAACACATTCGACACAATGAGGTGCATATTATGGCTCAAACTACGTTTAGCGTCCGTATGGATGCTGAGATCAAAGAACAATTCGACGACTTTTGCGGAAGAGTCGGGATGAACGCTTCCACCGCGTTCAATATGTTTGCCCGCGCCGTTTTGCGCGAGAAAAGGCTGCCTTTCGAAGTGACGGTCGAAGCTGACCCATTTTACGGCGACAGCAATATCGCGCATCTGCGGCGCGGCGTGGCAGCCCTGAATGCCGACAAGGGCGTTGAGCACGACATCATTGAGGTATCGGAGTGAAGAACGTCAAGGGATAATAAGGTACTACCGCGCTTCTACCACAATTTTTTTAGAGGGTTGTTTGTGTGGTATACTGCTCTGTATGAACAACCAAGCATTTATTGACGCGCAGAATATGTTTTTAGGCGCCAAAGTTTCTGACCCAACATGGAAGATTGATTTGAAGCGCTTTCGCGTTTATCTCAAAATGAAATACCATGTGGAAGAAGCTTATTATTTTCTCGGATCGTATAATTCGGATTATGAAGATATGTATATCTCTATCCAAAAAAGTGGATATATACTCGTGTTCCGTGAGCATAGCCAGAAAATGATTGGCAAGAAAAAAGGCAATGTGGATACTGACATCGTTTTTTCTATCATGCGAAAACTATATAAGAGAGAGAATTTTAATAGTGTGGTGTTGGTGTCCGGAGACGGCGATTACTATCGAATGGTAAAGTTCCTAATTGAAGAAAATCGTTTCGCTAAGTTATTGATGCCAAATAAGAAATTCGCATCTTCGTTGTACAAGACGTTGCCTGACAGGTATAAGGATTACCTCGACGCCTCAGATGTCAAGAAAAAAATCGAGTACCGAAATCAATAAAAAAGCAGGTTCGCCTTAGGTAGTTAGCCGTTCGGTACATCCCTGCGTCTGGATTTAATTTCATAGTATCAAACTATTATAGAAAAGTCAACGCACCAATTGCCCTGACATTCCTATTTGTGCCGTTGTCTTAGCAACGGCATGGGTGTTATACTTAAAGCAATATGGGATGTGAACTTGAGTGGTTGCAGGGTGTAAGAACCGAGGAAAATCGGATTTGTCATCATCGTTTTGTACTCACAGTTCGTCGGGATGGAGACCAATATGGGAGAAGTAACTATTACACAGCACGCTATGGAGCGATACGCTGAGCGCACTATGGGACGCACCGCAGTCGCTGATATTATTGAATGTGTCGCCAACAATCGTGACAAGATAGAGAACGACATAAAAAAAATGGTGAAGTATGCTACAGAAGTCTACATCGGTTCAGGAGCGACCAGCGACAAGGCAAAGAACCAAAATATCCATTTGTATGTCAAGGATGCTTGGTTCCTGTTGCTGTCTGACGACAATTCCGTCATTACCATGTTCAAGAAAGACTTCGGGTTTGACGACGAAACGTGGAACAAGGAGTATACAAAGAAACTGATAGCCGCTATTGATGAAAAGAATCACGCTGTTGACGCAGTTCAGGACAAACACGCTAAACGCCTTGAAGAAATCGATGCAAAGATGAGCGAAAACGAAGCCGAGGCAAAAAAAGCGCGAGAGCTTGCCAAGCAGTTTGACAGTTATAACGAAGGGCTGAAAATTGAGAAAGAAAACATGACGGCCGAACTCAATCTTGCCAAAGAAGATCGCAGGCGATTCATCAATTCAATCCTCAGTAAACGAATATTTGGCTGAGGGCAATGCGCAGGTGTATTTCCTCGAATATTCTTCATCTTTAGTGTTCCTTTCGGGTTCGAATCCCTGTGGGCACAAAAAAGCCTCCGAAGAGGCAAAATGGCGAGCCCACAGGGATTTTGCGGCTGCTTCGCATCCGCCGTCCTGCGCTCGCTTCGCGTGCTCGGACCTGAAGTCTCCGCCGGAGACTTCAGCCCTTTCGGGTTCGAATCCCTGTGGGCAATAAAAAAGCCTCCGAAGAGGCATAGTGGCGAGCCCACAGGGATTCGAACCCCGGACCCACGGTTTAGAAGACCGTTGCTCTATCCGGCTGAGCTATGGGCCCGCAAAATTATGGAGGCCGATCGCGCTCCGCTTCCATAGAGGATTATACAACAGCGCGCGCCGCTTTGTAAAATAAAACCCTGATGTGATAAAATCTTTTCTTAGGACTCAATCCCGAAGCGGAGACGCGGGAACGAAAGCCCACATGAAACCCGAGAATGAAAATCTCGCAACAAAAGCCCGGCGGGGAAAGCGCCGGAACGGAACTTAGCATGAAAAAATTGACTGAAAGAATTACACCGGAAGACAAGGCCCTGTACCGCAAGATATTCAGGGTGGCCGCGCCGATCGCCCTGCAGAGCCTCATCGCCACGTCGCTGAGCCTCATAGACAATCTGCTCATCGGCCATGTCGGCGAGACGGAGCTCGCTGCCGTCGGCCTTTCCACGCAGATCTTCTTCATATTCTGGATGGTGCTGTACGGCTGGACGGGCGGCACGATCACGTATATGGCGCAGTTTTTCGGCAAGAACGACATGGCGAACCTGCGCCGGGTCGCCGGCATCTCCGTCACGGTCTGCTTCTCGGTCGGCGTCCTATTCTTCGTCGCGTGCGCGTTCTTCTCCGGCTCCGTCATGCGCATATTCACGGACATCCCCGAGGTCATCGAGCTCGGCGAGCCGCTCATCAAATACGGTTCCGCCGTGTTCCTCGCGTGGAGCGTCACCATGCCGCTCACCGCCGCGCTCAAATCGACGCAGCAGACGAAGATACCGATGCTGATCAGCGGCGTTTCGCTCGCCGTCAGCACCTTGCTGACGCTCGTCCTCATCTACGGCTTCTTCGGCATGCCGCGCCTCGGCGTCATGGGCGTCTGCGTCGGCATCGTCGTATCGCGCTGCCTCGAGCTCACGCTGTACCTCATCGTGATTTTCGCGAAAAAGAACATCCTCGCCGCCCCCCTGCGCGAGTTCTTCGCGTGGGACAAAAACCTGTTCAGACGCGTCGTGAAGAACGCCGTGCCGACGACCGTGAACGAGACCATGTGGGGGATCGGCGTAGCGCTGTACAACGCGGCCTTCGGGCGCATAGGCGTGACGGAGTTCGCGGCCTGCCAGGCGGGATACACGATCATGAACCTCTTCGTCGTCGCCTGCTTCAGCATCGGCGAGGCCATGCTCATACTCGTAGGCGAAAGGCTCGGCGCGGACGACCTCGGCGGCGCGAAGCGCACCGCGTCAAAGATACTCCTCATCGTCACGATCGTCGGCCTGTGCGCGGGCGGGCTGCTCTTCGCCACATCGCGCTTCATCGTCCGGCTCTTCGGCTTCACGCCGCTCGGCGTCCACTACACGCTGCTCATCCTGACCGTATACAGCGCCTTCCTCGTCGTGAAGGCGGTCAACAGCTCCTTCATCACCGGCGCCCTGCGCTCGGGCGGCGACACGCGCTTCGCCATGGTCACCGAGATCTGCACCGTCTGGCTCTTCGGCGTGCCGTGCGCGTTCTTCTTCTCGCTCTACGCGCATCTGCCCGTGTACATCGTCCTCCTCATCGTGCAGTTCGAGGAAGTGATCAAATTCCTCATCCTGCTGCGCCGCTACCGTTCCGGCAAGTGGGTAAAAGACCTCGTGAAAGACATAGGCGGATAAGTTTATTTTATGAATAATAAGAGGGAAAATCTTTTTTATGTAGCCGTATTGTTGTTTTGGTTCGCGCAGTACGTCTATATACCGTTCCTGAACCCCTTCATGAGCGGCATAGGCATTTCCGCTACCATAGTCGGCGTCATCGGCGGCGTGTACGGCGTCACGCAGATGGCGCTGCGCATACCCCTGAGCATCGGCGCCAGCCTCGCGCCAAGCCACAAGCCGGTCATACTCGGCGGGCTCGCTTCCGTAATCCTCTCGTGTTCCCTTCCGCTGTTCTCCCATTCGTGGGCGGCGTTTTTCGTAGCGAGGGCGCTCGCGGGCGTGTCGTCCTCGACATGGATCTCGTACACCGCGTACCAGCTCGAGGGCGCCGGCGACGCCGCGAACTCGCGCATGGGCCTCATCATGGCGTGCAACACGGGCGGCATATGCCTGTCGCAGCTCGTCGGCACGGCCGTTTACGACCGCGTCGGCATAGACGGCCTCTTTGTAATAGGGGCGCTCGCGGCGGCCGCCGGAGGCGCGCTCATCCTGCTGACCCCGTTTAGGATGCGTTTCGATAATGGGGACAAACGCGTCCGTTTTGACTGGCGCCTCTGGATAGGGGTGGCGAAAAACAGACAGCTATGGATATGCTCCGCGCTCATGTCGATAGGCTGGTGGGCCATGTTCTCCACGAATTACGGATTCACGGGGGTGTTCGGGGCGGAAAGGCTTGGCGCCTCGTCCGTGCAGCTCGGGCTGATCGCGTTCGTCTGCCAGATAGCGTCCATGGCCGTCTCGCTGATATTCGGAAGGCTGAAAGAGCGCAAGCTGCCGGAGCGGGCGCTGCTCACGCTCGCGTTCATACTGTTCGGTATCTACTGCGCGGCCTCCCCTCACTGCACAGACGCAGGCGCCCTGATAGTATTACAGGTAATAGGGGGCGCGGCCATAGCCGTGCCGAACGTGCTGCTCTTTGCGAATGCCGGGCGCGAGCTTTCCAAGGGACAGCAGCTGCTCGCCATGGGCATATTCCAGAGCGTGTACAGCATAGGGATGACCGTCGGGCCGTTCGTATCTGGCCTCATCGTCGACGCGCCCGGAGGCGGCTTTGCGCCGATGTTCTACTCCGTAGCCGCCGTGAGCTGTACCGGGGCCGTCGTCACGCTGGTATTCTACCGGGAGAAATGGGGCAAGACATGAAAAAACAGGTACACTCAGTCGGAGGCAAGCCATGATATTCACCGTGACGTTCAATCCCGCGCTCGACTATACGCTATGGGCAGGCGGCGCTGAGCCCGGCCGCATACATCACGCGGAGGCCGCGTCATATACCGCCGGCGGCAAAGGCGTCAACGTGGCGAACGTGCTCACGTGCCTCGGCGTCCCGTGTACGGCCCTCGGCTTCATCGCGGGCTTCACGGGGGACGAGATCGCGAGGCAGGCGAGATCGTGGGGGATCGATACCGATTTCATCAGGCTTCCGCGGGGCCTTTCGCGCGTCAACGTAAAGGTAAGGACGTGGCGCGGAGAGGGCGGCGCCGTGGAGGAGACGGACTTCAACGCCGGAGGGCCGGACATAGACCGGGGCTCGATGGAAAAGCTCTACGATAAATTGTCAGGGATAGGACAAGGGGATGTTCTGATAGTAGCGGGAGGCGCGCCCGCGTCCCTGTCCGGCGGCGTCTACGGCGAGCTGCTCGGCAGCGTCGCGGGAAAGGGCGCGCGCTGCGTAGTGGACGCCGCCGGCGACTTGCTCAGGGGGGCCCTCGCGCGTGCGCCGTTCCTCATCAAGCCAAACGTGGACGAGCTCGGCGAACTGTTCGGCCGGAAGCTGCGCTCGGACGAAGAGATACGCGAGTGCGCGGAGCGGCTTCAGGATGAGGGGGCGGTAAACGTGCTCGTATCGAAGGGCGGTGAAGGGGCCGCGCTGCTCACGGAAACGGGCGAGTTCATCACGGTAGAAGCACCGAGTGGAAGGGCGGTCAACACGGTAGGAGCGGGGGATTCGATGGTAGCGGGCTTCGTAGCGGGATGGATTAAGCGCGGAGACTATAGAAAGGCCTTAAAGTGGGGCACGGCCGCAGGCGCGGCCACGGCGTTCAGCGAGGGCTTGGCGACGAAAGGCGATATACTCGCGCTGCTGGAATAGCCGGGGCGCCTTGTTTTGCTCATATCGAAGAACTCCAAATATCGTTCGTCGCCTTCATCAAAAAGACGCTCCATTTCTTCAGCGGTCATAGTTTTTTGCTTCATAGATTTTCACCTCATAATCTCTTGCCCATCACAAAGGTTTAAATAGTTCTGCAAATCTATCTGACATCTTTTGGGGTGGCATCGTTACGCGCCGAGCCTAAGCGACTTAAGGCTTTCGGCCTTGAAATCCTCAATAACAAAATCATTGGGGTCATCCGAATCCTCACTATTGAAATACAGCCATGTATCTACATTGTCAATGAACCAAGGGTGTTTTTGAAGCGTCCACATCGCTCTTCCGAAATTTCCAAAGTCGTTTTTGGAACCGCGTCCCACATAAAAGCCGCCATCCCTTTTTATCAAATGAAGATGTCCCACAAAGAAGTCATCGAGGGCTTTATAAATCGCGGATAGATCATACCGCTTTTCTCTGAGTATTTTGGGTTCATCCATCAATATCTGCATCTTTATCATTTTGGCGCCTCTATTCACAATCAGTTCAACTCGTATTCATTGTACCTTTTAACGACCGTCGAAACAAGCGTTTAAGGATCGGTTAGCGGTATCACTGGCTATCCCCATCCTTCGCTCTCGATGCTGTTATACAGGGCGCGCAGCTCCTTGCGGCGCGCCTTGAAATCCGGTAGCGCGGCTTCCACGACGGCCCAAAAGCGCTTTGAGTGATTCATCTGTTTCAGGTGCGCGAGCTCGTGGACGACGAGATAGTCGACGAGCCGCTCGTTCCCGAGCATGATGCGCCACGTGTACCTGATGCCGCCGTCCTGCTTGCAGCTGCCCCAGCGCTTCCGCGCGCTGCCGACGCTGACTTTCGTCGGGCGTACGCCCATGCGGGCCGCCCATTCCCTCGTGCGCTCCGGCAGCTCGCGCCGCGCGACGTTTTTCAGCAGGGGTATGAGATGCGCCTTGACCACGGGCCACGGGAAGCCGATCACGTTTTCATAGTCGCCGTCTACGGATATGACGTGCGCGCCCCACGACGACTGTATCGCGTATGAGCCGGCCTTGTCGAAAGGGCGCTCCTCCCTTATGTAGCGCCAGATGTCGTCGTCCGAATAGTCGCCCATCGTCACGCGCGTGCACACGGCGAACGTGTCCGTATCGCCCGTGGCAAGGTCAACGAGGCTCACCCCCGACCATACCTCGTGAGCCCGGTTCCGGTACGACGACAGCGCGAGGAACGCGTCGAGCTCATCCGCAGGCTTGCCGATGAGCCTGTCGCACCAGACTATCGTATCCGCGGCGACGAGGAGGTGGGGAAGGCGCTCAGGTGCATCTCCCGGCGCGGCGCCGGGATTATCGTCTAAAGCGCCGGGCGGGCGACGTTCGCGAATGCGCTCAAAGACGTCCAAGGCCTTTTTTTCCGCGAGATAGCGCACGATGGATGCGGGGCCGCCGGACGCCACGCGCGAAGGCATATCCTCGTCAACGCGCGGAGGCATGACGACGGGCTCGACGCCGTGCGCGGCGAGTATTTCATATCGTCTCGGTGATTTTGACGCAAGCAGTAGTTTCATAATTTCGTGTAGCTCCGCTCACCCGCCGCCGCGCGGCGTGGGAGTTCATCCCGTCACAGGGCCGAGCCGATGGATATTATACCACGGATATAATTGGTCGTCCCTCAATTGTCTTTCTCTTTGAAGTTCCGTGATTTTGCGCTATAATGATGATGTAGTCTTGAGCACATTCAATCGGCAGGATTAGAAAATATTAGGGTGGCGAATCACACCGTTGACAGATATGGCAGGAAAGGAGCGTAGAAATGACCGAGATGGTATTGAACAAGGACACATTGCAGGATACACTATTTAACATGATAACGACGGAGCGCGTCAAGCTGCGCGAGGACGGCGGCGTTATCAGTCTTACTCCAGTACGCGAGGCAAGCAATATGCGCGGCGTAGCAAAAGATAGCAGCTTCAACACAGAATCTCTGTTCGAGAACCGCCGTGCTGACAGGAGTTTCGGTGAATGAAAAAGTATGTATTCGACGCTTGCGCGCTCATTGCCTTGTTCAACGATGAGGAAGGTGCGGACGTGATTGAGCAACTTCTTGCGGAAGCCGCCGACAGCAGATGTTCTATTGCTATGAATAAGTTCAACCTACTTGAGATTTACTACGGCTATCTCATTGCCAACGGTGAAGATTTTGCCGATAACATCCTCAGCATGATAAAAGACAGCAGCATTACAATATCCGACCAATTCACCGACGAGTTGATGCGTGAGGCGGGCAAGACAAAACGGACTTACAGGCGTATGTCGCTTGCCGATTCGATGGCGGTGGCGCAAGCCGTTGTAGATAGTGCTACTATCGTCACAGCCGACCATCACGAGCTTGACATAGTAGACGAGACGGGGATAATTGATTTCCTGTGGTTTCGGTAGCAAAGGCATTCGTTAACGATAGCGGTAAAGGGACATTTCATGCGATACGACATAGGCATCGACCTCGGCGGTACGAACATCGTGACCGGCGTCGTCGATGGAAGCGGCAAGATTCTCAAGAGGGTGAACAAACCGACGGACGCGGGCCGCGAGCCGAAGCATATCATCAAGGATATGGCCGAGCTCGCGCTCTCGGCCGCGGAAAAGGCCGGCGTCGCGATGGGCGACGTGGGGAGCGTCGGCGTCGGCGTGCCCGGCGCGGCGAACGCGGATACGGGCATAGTCGAATACGCCCCAAACCTGTACTGGAGGAACGTGCCGCTCGCCGAGATGCTGGGCGCGGAGATAGGCATGCCCGTCCATATAGGCAACGACGCGAACGCCGCCGCATACGGCGAGTATACGTCGGGCGCGGGAAAGGGGCACGGCAGCGTCGTGGCGATCACGCTCGGCACGGGCATAGGCGGCGGCGCGATAGAGAACGGCAAGCTGCTCACGGGCTTCAACCACGCGGCCATGGAGGTGGGCCACATGGTGATCCGCCGCGGGGGCAGGGCGTGCGCGTGCGGGCGCCTCGGGTGCTGGGAGCGTTACGCGAGCGCGACGGGGCTCATCATCACGACGCGCAGCGCCATGGGCGACGACAAAGACACGAAGCTGTGGGAGCTCGTCGACGGGGACATCGGCAAGGTCGAGGGCAGGACGGCCTTCGACGCGATGAAGGCCGGGGACGAGACGGCGAAAACCGTGATAGCGACGTACATAGACGATCTGGCCTGCGGCGTCATAAACCTGATCAACATATTCCAGCCGGATATTCTGTGCGTAGGCGGAGGCGTATCGGAAGAGGGGGAGACGCTGCTCGCCCCGCTGCGCGGCAAGGTCATGGAAGAGGTGTTTTCCAAGAACAGCGAGAAAAACACGGAGATAGTGAGGGCCAAGCTCGGGAACGGCGCCGGCGTCATAGGGGCCGCGCACCTGTACAAGATCCGCGAGGCGGACAAATAGGCGGACAAATAGGAGGATGAACGGAATGAAAGCGATCATAGGGATAGACGTAGGCACGTCCGGCGCAAAGACGGCGCTCTTCACGGACGGAGGCGAATTGATAGCGTCCTATACGGGCGAATACCCGATGAGCCAGCCGCGCAACGGCTGGGCCGAGCAGGATCCGCAGGACTGGTGGGACGCCGTGGCAAAGGGGCTGAACGCCGTCATCTATGAGGCGCGCCGCAAGGACTCTTCGCTCGAGATAGCGGGCGTCGGCCTGTCGGGCCAGATGCACGGGCTCGTGATGCTTGACGATAAAGGCGAGGTGCTGCGCCCGTCGATCATATGGTGCGACCAGCGCACGGAGCGCGAGGTCGATCAGATGAACAAGGTGGTCGGCCGCGAGAAGCTGATAAAGATCACGGCCAATCCCGCGATGACGGGGTTCACGGCTGCCAAGATCCTGTGGGTGCAGAACAACGAGCCCGAGATATACGGGCGCTGCGCGCACATACTCCTGCCGAAGGACTACATCCGGTACAAGCTCACGGGCGAGTTCGCGACGGAGGTCAGCGACGCGGCGGGTATGCAGCTCATGGATATACCGGGCAGGGATTGGTCGGATGAGATACTCGGCCTGCTGCACATCGACAGAAGCCTGCTCGCGCGGATGCACGAGTCGCCGGATGTGACGGGGCGGGTACATTCGCATGCCGCTGCCGAGACGGGGCTGCCCGAGGGCGTGATCGTCGTGGGCGGCGCCGGCGACAACCCTGCGGCGGCCGTCGGCACGGGCGTCGTCAGCGAGGGCGTCGCGTTCACGACCATAGGCTCGTCCGCCGTCGTCTACGCCGTGTCGGACACGGTCAAGATAGACCTCGAGGGCAGGGTGCACACGCTGTGCGCGAGCGCCCCCGGCAAGTGGACGGTCATGAGCTGTACGCAGGGCGCGGGCATCTCGCTCAAATGGCTGCGCGATACCTGCTGCCTGCCCGAGGTCTTGGCGTCGGAAAAGCGGGACGTCGACCCCTACGTCGTCATGGACGAGCTCGCGTCGAAGATCGCGCCCGGTTCTGACCGGCTCATATTCCTGCCGTACATGATGGGAGAGAGGAGCCCGCACCCCGACCCGGACTGCCGCGGCGTATTCTTCGGGCTCTCGGCCATGCACGGCCGCCCCCACCTCATACGATCCGTCATGGAGGGCGTCGCTTTCTCCCAGCTCGAGTGCGTCGAGGTGTTCCGCGAGATGGGCGTGCCCGTGGGCGACATGGTCATAACGGGCGGCGGCTCCAAGAGCCGGCTCTGGTCGCAGATGCTCGCCGACCTTTACGGCTGCCCCGTCAGCGGCATGAAGTCCGACGAAGGCGCGGCCCTCGGAGCGGCCCTGCTCGCGGCCGTCGGCGCCGGCCTGTACGGCACCGTGCAGGAAGCCTGCTCCGCCGTCATAAAGCGCGGCGCCGCGCTCACGCCCAGAGGCGCCGAGGGCGAAGCGTACACGCCTTACTTCGAGCTTTACAAAAAGCTGTACCTTACGATGAAAGAGGACTTCAAGACGCTGTCACGGCTGTGACGGCCGCGGCTGCGGCGGCGCGGAAAGCGCGCGGCGTAGCCGCGGCGGCAGGGAGGCGGCAACAGGGAGACGATGAGCGAGTATCAGCTGAAAATAATATTTGTGGTGGTCCTATGCGCGCCCGTCGCGTATTTCGGGATAAGGTTTTTCATGTCGCTCGTAAACAACGCGATAGCCGGTAAGCGCATCCCCGACAAGCGGAAAAAACAGGAGCGTCGCGGATGAGCAGAGGCCGCTTTATTACATTCGAGGGGCCCGACGGTTCCGGCAAATCCACGCAGATACGCCTTCTCGGCGGGTATCTCATGAAAAAAGGGATTGACGTCGTCTACACGCGGGAGCCGGGCGGCACGCGGATAGGCGAGAAGATCAGGTACATCATACTCGACCCGGAGAACAGCGAGATGGATCCGCTGACCGAGGCCATGCTCTACGCCGCGTCGCGCGCCCAGCACGTCGCGGAGGTCATCCGCCCCGCGCTGTACGAGGGCCGCACCGTGCTGTGCGACCGGTACATCGATTCGAGCATCGCCTATCAGGGCTACGGCCGCGGCCTCGGCGAGATCGTTTCGTGCGTCAACGACCTCGCCGTCGGCGGCTTGGGGCCTGACCTCACGATATTCATCGACATCGCGCCCGCGTCCTGCTTCGAGCGGATAGGGCGCAGTGACGGCGACCGCATCGAGTCCGAGGACATCACGTATCACGAGGCCGTCTACAAAGGCTACTTGCGGCTGGCGGCCGACCATCCGGATCGCGTCAGGCGCGTCGACGGCTCGCGGGATGTCCGCGCCGTCCGCGACGACATCAGGACGATAGTCGATCTTATGGATTGGGATGGAATAATATGACCGGCGCGCCTTTTGATTGGGATGGAATAATAACATGACCGCTGCGCCTTTTGATGTGCTGAAGCGCAAGTACGACGCGGGAGTCCTGCCTCACGCCCTCCTCGTGAGCGGCGGCGCGGAGAGGTCGAGGCTCGGGTTCGCGCGCGACGTGGCCGTCATGCTGTTCGGGGGCGACGACCCCGTGGGAGCGGCGAGCATGATCGACGACGGCAACTGCGCGGATCTCATACGCGTCAGCCCGGATAACGGGTCGATCAAGGTAGGCGCGGTCAGGGAACTGACGGAAAAGATCAAGCTGAAGCCTTTCTCTTCTGACAGGATACTCGCCGTGATCGAGAGCAGCGAGCTCATGAACGCGCAGGCCCAGAACAAACTCTTAAAGACGCTCGAGGAACCTCCCGGCAATGATGTTATAATGTTATTGGCCGGAGGTACGGGGATGCTGCGCTCGACGATCGTATCCCGCTGCATGAAGATCAATCTCGGGGCCGAAGCCGTGAGCGTAGACCCGCAGGTGAAGGGCGACGCCGTGAGGGCGCTGTCCGCCGCCCTGTTTGGCAAGCCCATGCACGAGGCCTTTGCGATACTCGACAGCCACACGGACGATCCGTTCCCCCTGCTCGACGCCATGGAGCTATTTCTGCGAAACCTTGTCGTCGGCGGGCGCGAGGCCGGGCTCGTCTCGGATGGGAACGACCGTGCGATCGCGCAGAAGATGAAGGACGGGAGCCCGGGCGCGCTCACGGCCGGCATAAGGATAGTAGAGGATACGAGGATGCTGCTGCGCTTCGGCCGCGTGAACCGGAAGAACGGTCTGCGCGATATGGCGCTCAGACTCAGAACGGGAGGGAATTAATGATAAAAGTTGCGGGAGTGGGATTGAAATCAGCTGCGAAAGTGCAGTATTTTAATTCCGGCGAGCTTGAGATAGAGAGCGGCGATCCCGTGATCGTCGAGACGAACGACGGCCTCGAATACGGCGTCGTCAGGGGTGAGGCAAAGGAAGTGCCCGACAACGAATACGGCAGATCCATCCACAAGATCCTGCGCGTAGCCACAGACGGCGATACGGAGCGGTATAAGGAAGGGCTCGAGAAGCGCGAGGAAGCGATGGCGTCGTGCCGCGAGAAGATAAATCAGCGCGGGCTCGATATGAAGCTCATCGACGCCGATTTCGCGTTTGACGGCTCGAAACTCATATTCTATTTCACGGCGGAGGAGCGCGTGGACTTCCGCGAGCTCGTGAAAGACCTCGCGGGCTCGTTCCACAAGCGCATAGAGCTCCGGCAGGTAGGCGTCAGGGACGAGGCGAAGATGCTCGGCGGCATAGGATGCTGCGGGAGGCCGCTGTGTTGCAGCGGCTGGATGCAGCATTTCGAGCCCGTGTCCATCAAGATGGCAAAGGTGCAGAACCTGTCGCTCAACCCCATCAAAATATCCGGTTCCTGCGGCAGGCTCATGTGCTGCCTCAAATATGAGAACGACATATATCAGGAGATGCGAAAGGGCATGCCGAACACCGGGGAGGTGATCGATACGCCGGACGGCAGGGCGCGCGTCATCGAAGCCAACATACTCATGAGCAGCGTGAAAGCGAGGCTCATAGAGGGAGCGAGGACGAATGACTCGCCGGAAAAACTGAGTTCCGACATCTACTCCTACGACAAGGATGAAATAAAGCGAACGAAGAAGCCAAATCAGAGTGGGAAGAAAGGCAAAGGCGGCAAGCAGGGCAAGAAGCAACCGTCGAACGCCGACATAGCCGATATAGATAAGGGGATCAAAGAGGCGATAAGCGAAAAAATCATAGACGTCATCACCAAATGACGTCTATGATTCGGGTTTGTATCTTACCGTCCGAACAAGATGATTTCGGACGCGTCCGTCGCCCGAAGGCGTTAGATGTCCTTCATCTCCGTGACGCAATGCTCACATACGTTCCTGCCGTGTATCTGTTTGATCCCGTCGGCGCTTCCGCAGAAAATGCATGCGGGTTCATACTTCTTTAACACTATCATGTCCTCATCTACAAATATCTCAAGAGGATCTTCTTTGTTGATGTTGAACGTTCTTCTGAGTTCCATAGGCAGGACTATGCGTCCGAGTTCGTCAACCTTTCTTACGATACCTATTGCTTTCATAATTCCTGTCTCCTTATAGTAAACTCATATAACAACCGCGATTACTATACCACTTATTGACAGGGTTGTCAACCCTGAAATTGAAAATGTTTCAAGTTCATTTATCGGTCGTTTTTCGCCCACGGCCAGTCCGCTTTTTCCGCAAATCCCTTTATGGACGTGCCGAGATTGACGATAGCCGCGATGATTTTGACGAAGCTGATATTCCCTTTGAGATTGTCGGATATGGACTTGACCGATGAGGATACGTCGTCGACGATTCCGTCGACCTCCTGCGCCCGTTTTGCCGCGATCTCCGTCACGACATGGGCTTCTTCGATGACGATATTCGCTTTTTTCAGGGTTTCGTTAAGATTGCGCACGAGCACGATGAGATAAACGATAAGAATGACCCCGCCGACTCCGAGAAGCACGAGCAGTAAAGTGCTTACTGATATTTGAGCATCCATTTTTGCCTCATTTCCGCAAATTCCCGCATAGATCCGTATGGACAGGGAATTCACTTATACCTTATATAACGGCGACAAACTCTCCCGCTATCTTTTTCACGTACCGATTCACTTACCGAACGGCGCGGTAATAATGATTGTAATATATACCAATACGGCGAATTATGCAAGCGGAATCCAGAGGGAGTCCGGAGGGCGGCTTGAACTCTTTACTCGCTATGGGATATAATATTACTTCGGTTTTGACAGGAGGAAATGTGAGTAAGTTCATTGTAAATAACGAGGGTCCGCTTTCGGGTTTTGTTGAGGTGAGCGGTTCTAAGAACGCTGTCCTGCCTCTTATGGCGGCTACTATACTGACGGACGACGATTGCTTGATTACGGACGTGCCGGAGTTGATGGACGTTGAGGTGATGTGCGGGCTTTTGCGCAGTCTGGGCGCCGACGTGCGCTGCGATATGGGCAACCGCTGCATCGAATTGAAGACAGACGCCATCGCCACGAGCGAGGCGCCCGCCGAACTTGTGAAGAAGATGCGCGCGTCCGTCGTATCCATGGGACCGCTGCTCGCGAGGACCGGTGAGGCGAGGATACCGCTTCCGGGCGG